>JACUUQ010000250.1 GCA_014859175.1 Lutibacter sp.
TTTGATTGGAATTGCACCTCGCCCAGTTTAACAGGTTTTCCAATAAATTATAGGTATTTCTTGCCTGACAATACATGCTGGAAATCAATTTTTCCGACTTGTCAACATCGAGGTTTCTGATTTTATTTTTCAAAAGTTCCGTAAATCCCAAGATGGAATTAAAAGGACTTTTTAAATCGTGCGCTATGATTGAAAAAACCAAATCTTTTGTGGCAATGGCCGCTTCAAGTTCTTTGGTTCTTTCCAATATTTTGCTTTCAAGCTCAATGTTATAATCGGAAATGTATTTGTACAATTCATTTTTGAACACCAAACCAACAAACTTTCCGTTTTCACCAACAGGAAGCACCTCTGTTTTTGTCTCATCCATCATAGCAATTGCTTTTTTGACAGAGAGTTCGGAATCAATTAATTGTTTGATGGTAAGGCAATTAACAACCAATGTTTTTGGATTGTGGGCAATATCATTGGTTGTTAAAACGCCATAAAATTCCGCTTCATCATCTTGTACGACAACAGCTAAATGCTCTAATACTTGATTTTTAACAGCATTTATCCCTGAATATGGATTTACGGTAATAAAATCCCTTCTTATGAAATGCGCTATTTTCATGATTTATTTGTTATGATTCTTCAAAAACAGTAAATGATATATTAACTTTAAAATCAACCTTTAAAATTTCTTTTTCTGAAACATAAGGAAATACATTGGCCTCTATCTCAATATTTTCTCCTTTGGCATTTTGGCCAAAATTCGTTTATTAACAAAAACGCAATCAACATTGCCATGCTGGGTGTCAATGATTTCAAAACCATTTGGAATCAAAAGGTCAAAGGATTTAGAAACACCTGTTTTGCCGTGCGGAGAATTTTTTCCCAGCACCAAGATCTCTTCAAATGGCGGCAATTTAATTTCCTCAAACCTTAACTCAACGGAATATTTTATGTTGTTTTTCATTTTGGGTTGTTTGGTTAAATTAGCATTTATAAAGATACTGATTATTATTTTAATTACTGCGATATTGATAAATGGAATGTTTCTAAATTGGTTATTATTTGTGAAATGGCAAAGTTTTAACTTTAATTACCCTTTAACGGAGCTTTATAACGCTGAAGCATTTTCCTTACTAAATATTTTCTGACTTAAAAGCTAATCTAATATTGGAAGCACAAAGTCACTCAAAACACTTGGCAACTTCATGGCAGCTTCAATTTCTTCGGATTTACGAGGCGCCAAAGCCGACAAGTTTACCGGTCCGTTTTTGGTGATTAAAATATCATCTTCAATGCGCACGCCAATTCCCCACCATTTTTCATCGCAGTCGCTTCCTATGGGAATATAAATTCCCGGCTCCATGGTCACCACCATATTCTCTTCAAATTTTTCATAATTACCAGGATCGTGAACATCCAAACCAATATGGTGAGAAGTTCCGTGCGGAAAATAATTGTGCCTGCTGTTTTCATTGGCGATGATGCCCAATTCCGCAAGTCCTTTATTGATAATTTTTCTTGCAATATGATTTGGTTCTTGCATATCAACACCTATTTTGTAGGCTGCAATTCCGGCTTCCTGAGCTTCATAAACCAAATCGTAAATTAATTTTTGTTCGGTGGAAAATTTTCCGTTAGCAGGAATTGTGCGTGTAACATCGGCGGTATAACCTCGATATTCTGCACCTAAATCCATTAAAATTAAATTGTTATCGCCAATATTTGTTTTGTTGTTTTCAACATAATGCAAAATACAACCGTTATTTCCGGCGCCAACAATCGACGGATAACCTTCAAACTCGGCACCGTATTTTTTATACACAAATTCGTGAACGCCCTGCGCTTCGGTTTCAGACATATTTGGATGCATCGCTTTCATCATTTCCAATTGCCCAACAGCCGAAATTTCCACCGCTTTTTTCAGCAATACCAATTCCTCTTTTGTTTTTATTTCCCGCATTGAAGCCATTATTTTTTTGAGCGTTTCCGTATCTATTCTTTTTTTGGTTTCATTGTACAATTTGTCGTTGCTCGGATTGTTTAAATGAAGCAAATCAAAAGAAACTTTCTCTTTAAAAGTCTTGATTAAATCATATAAATCGGCAGTTTCATCGGTATCCCTGACATCATTTTTAAAGTTTTCGAACAAAATTTTGTCGAATTTGGAAAAATTGAGTTCGTAACTTTTAAATTCACCGCCGTTATAAGCGACTTTAAATCCAAGTTCATCCTGTGCTCCTGCAACGCCCAAACGTTTTCCGTTCCACATTTCTGCACGTTCATTGCGTTCCTGCACGAAAATCACTTCGTTAAAAGTCTTGTTTCCAATGGTTTGATTTTCCTTAAAAATAAAAACCAATGCATTCGGTTCTTTATAGCCCGTTAAATAATAAAAATTTGGATCCTGATGATACACAAAATCAACATCGTTTGCACGGTTTCTTACCGGATTCGCAAAAACGACGGCAACACTGTTTTTGGGCAGTTTAGAACGAAGCTGCGCTCGCCTTTCTGCATGAAATTCTTTTTTTAGAAAATCTTGGGGCTTATCGTTTTGCTGAGAAAAAACGGCTGAAACTGAAAAAAGAAAAATTAGTAAATTAATGTTGAAGAATTTCATAATAAGACGTTGTTGCTTAATAAATCCAAATATAAAAAAAATGTAAAGAATTTAGCAGATATTGTTTTTAAAAAATAGTCGGAAGACCGATCCCGAGCCATCGGTGTACTCTCATTCTTCTTACTTTATAATCACAAATTTAATAATCTCTTTTTAGAAATTTATAACTTTGCAAACATAGGAGCTATCGGGACCGAAGAAAGAAAAATTATCCATTTTATATTATTAAATCACGCAGCGTATTTAATGATAAAAACAAAGTAAAAAATTGTAAAAAATTTATTCAGTCGAAATTTGAATTTAACCGCAACGATCGCAAAGAAAAAACGCAAAGTTCGCAAATTTTTGGGTCAACGTAATTTAGGCATCGACAATTGACAAATCGTAAATCAAAAATCGCCAATCGTAATTGTTTTGCGTTAGGGAATGAAGCGGAAATCCTTTTTAGCGATTTTTCTTCGCTAAAAAGATTATAGCGAAAAGCCCGACCCGCCTTTTCGGCGGGAAACGCCCATAAAAAAATACCCATTAAAAAATATGATCTTAAAAAGGTAAATTAATACCAATGCCATTCTTGAATAATTTGTATTTTAGCGTCACAAAATAACTTTAGATGAATTTAGCCATAACATATTTTGATCCGCAAAAGAATGTTTAATGGCGCACTGCATTTTTACCAATAAAAAATAAAATATAAACAGATGAAACGAGCCTCACAAATTTTGATACACGCAAAATTATTAATGGCGAACAGCATCTGTACCAATAAAAAATAAATAATAAATAGATGAAACGAGC
>JACUUQ010000251.1 GCA_014859175.1 Lutibacter sp.
AAGGATTTTCACTACAATCCCTAACGCATTTCCTGCGCAAACGCTGTTTTAAATAGAACTTAGCCATAAATTCTATGATAAACGGATAATCGTAATATTCCCCATTGCTTGCTTTTATGCTGGCCGAAATAACTGTGGCAATGATTAAAATTATAGCCGGAATAATTCCCATTAGTACGGCTACCAATCCCAATCCCAATGTAAAAATGGTGAGCGGAATAATTATCAATGCCAATAAAAAGGCGTAAAGCATTAAGCTCAACTGAAAATTTACGACTGCTTTTCCGTGCATATCAATATAAGCGCTTTCGCTTTTTTTTGCCGACCACAGTACGAAAGGCACAATGATATTTCCAAATGGAAAAATCCATCCTGCAAAACTGCTTAAGTGCGTAATTGAACTGAAAGTTTTATCATTTTGGGTAATCATAATTAGATGATTTTTTAATTCTTATACAAAGGTATGGATTTTATATAGTATTATGCAAAACATAGTACTGCTTTTTAACATAAAATTAACAAAATATTTTTTTTTTTGACAGATAATAAGCTGTTTGTCTGATGTTTTATACAATAATTATTTATATATTTGGAGTAATTTCTTTAATGAAATACATAAAAAAGCTAATGAAATGAAAATATCTACAATGTTAAATGAAATGGATCAAGGGTACTTTTCCGGCAATAATGAACAATTGCAATTGCGTTTAAATGAGCAAGAGAAACTTATTGACTCACTTAAAGAGATTGAAAAGAAATACCAAAATTTATTCAACAACTCCATAGACGGAATATACAAAAGTACGGAAGAAGGCAAATTTATTGAGGTAAATGATTCTTTGGTTGAAATGCTGGGCTATTATTCTAAGGAAGAATTGTTAAATATCGATATTAAATCCCAGCTTTATTTTGATGTTTCCGAAAGAGATCAACAATGGAGTTTGGCCCATAGAACTTTTAAAAAAAGTGACATATACCGATTGCGTAAAAAAGACGGGTCTGAAATTTGGGTGGAGGATCACGGAAGAAATGTGTATGATGCATTAGGAAAGGTTATCTATTATGAAGGTATTTTAAGGGATGTTTCCGAGAAAATAAAAACTGATGAAGTGCTTGATGTACTGCTCAAAATTACTAAAAAGGGTTATTCAACTGCCAGTTTGAAAGAATTTTCCGCCTATATTCAATCGGAATTGGGACGAATAATTGATACCAGTAATTTTTATATCGCCTTTATTAACAGGGAAAAACAAACCATTAATATTCCGTTTATTTCGGGGGAAGATTCTGAGGAAGAATTTCCTGCTGAAAAATCGATGACCGCACACTTGATTAAAACCAATAAACCCATATTTATTCACGCGGACGGACTTAAAAAATTACTGCAACAAAATATTATAAAGTTCATTGGTCCTTCCGCAAAAGTTTGGCTAGGGGTTCCTTTAAGGGTTGATGGTGAGGTTATTGGCGCTATTGTTGTCCAGAGTTACGACAATGAGAATGCCTACAAAGAAAGTGATATTGAATTGATGGAATTTGTCTCGTCACACATCAGTTTGGCTATTCAACGCCAAAAAATTCATCAGGAAACGCTATTGTCAAAACAAATTTTAAGAAAGGTTCTTGACAATATACCTATCAATGTTTTTTGGAAAGATACAGCCTCTAATTTTTTGGGCGTCAACGATATTTCTTTAAAGGAAATGGACTTGGAAAATGAAAGTGATGTTATTGGTAAATCGGATTTCGATTTTTACGACAAAATTGATGCGGCAAAATATAAAGCTGATGAACAGGCTATTATGTTAAGTGGCAAACCAAAATTAAATTACCAGGAATCGCATATTAAAAATGGTGAAAACAGGTTTTATGTTTCCAATAAACTACCAATTTTTGATGAAAACAACCAGGTAATTGGCATTGTGGGCACTTCGGAAGATATTTCGGAACGAAAACGAATATTAATGGAACTCGAAAAATTGACCGGGGAATTAAAGCTACAGAACGATACAAAAAACAAATTTTTTTCCATTATATCACACGATTTAATTAACCCCATTGGCGGAATCATTGGCTTTTCAGAGTTGTTAAAAGAAAATTCAGAGAATTTGGAGCGGGAAAAAATTAAATCATTTGCAACCATCATTCACAAGTCGGCCAATTTTACGTTGTCTTTGCTTCACGATTTATTGGAATGGTCCAGAGTCCAAATCGGCAGTATTGAGCCCGACAAGGAAATTTTTATATTGAGTGATTTATTGACGCATAATATTGCTGGCGTAAACTCGCTTGTGAATTCTAAACACATTGGCCTAACTTCACAGTTTCAAACAAATTTAAGCGTTTATGCGGATAAAAAAATGATTTCTGCCGTTATAAGAAATTTATTGTCGAATGCCATTAAATTTACTCCTAAAGGAGGAACTGTCACTATTTCTTCTGAAGAAATTAATTTAAATGACAAAAAATTCATAGAAATTACAATTGCAGATACTGGTATTGGCATAAGTGAGGAAAATGTAGAAAAACTCTTCAAAATTGAACACAACTATAGATCTACAGGCACAAACAATGAATCCGGCACCGGATTGGGATTGATTCTTTGCAAAGAATTTATCGAAAAAAATAACGGAACCATTAAAGTGAAAAGTAAACTAAATGTTGGCAGCAGTTTTATTTTTACTGTTGAAGCAGCTTCTTAACTAATAAACTTTTCGATATAAAATATATATCGCGCTTTTTTTATAAATTGCCGAAAATTAAATTTTATGAGTGTTACCGTAAAACAAATGAACCGATTCCTGATTTTTAAATTGCCATCAGCTTATATATGTGGAGTTCGATTGAAAGAACTTGATGATTCAAAAACCATTGTTACCGTAACGCACCGGTGGATTAACCAAAATCCGTTTAATTCTATGTATTTTGCTGTTCAGTCTATGGCGGCTGAACTAACCACAGGCGCTTTGGTGATTAAAAAAATTAAAGAAAGTGGCAAGCAAATATCTATGTTAGTGACCAACCACAACGGCACTTTCACAAAAAAAGCGGTCGGAAAAATATCCTTTACATGTACCGACGGGCATTTGCTTGATGAAGCTTTAAATAAAACAATTGAAACCGGGGAAGGACAAACTATTTTGATGAAATCTGTCGGTGTTAACGAAAATGACGAACAAGTTTCTTGCTATGAATTTGAGTGGAGCGTAAAGTTAAAATCGAAGCAATCATAAATTTTATTACTTTTAAAGGTTAAAAATATGAATTTATTAAGGGCAATCTAAAACACTATCAAAAATGTTATCCAAAAGAGCAAGATACGCCATTAAAGCACTATTATTCCTTTTTGAGAATAAAGAGAAAACACCAATTTCTGCAAAATTAATTTCTGAAAGCGAAAAT
>JACUUQ010000252.1 GCA_014859175.1 Lutibacter sp.
TGCAATGATCTTTACTTGCGCCTGTGACACTTTTTAAACAGTTAATTTTCTTTTCGTCTTTTAAAAATCCGAGCAAGGCAAAAATTAATGCTTCCTTATAATTAATAATTGTTTCATCTGGAATTATCAATTGTGTTTTTGTGTGCGATTGCAATCTTTCTATCAAAAAAGTATTGAAAGCTCCGCCGCCTGTAGCCAACATTGTTTTTCCGGAATCTGAATCTGTTTTTTTTGAAATTTGTATGGCTATATGTTCAACAAATGTTCTTAAAACGTCTTTTATGCTGAGGTTGTGCTTGTCAATCAGAGGGAAAATGGTTTCCGCCACAAATTCGTATCCCAATGATTTTGGTTTGGCATCATCGTAAAAGGCCAAAGAATTTAGTGCTTTCAATAAATTATTATCAATATTTCCTTCTGATGCAATGTTACCGTTATCGTCATATTCCATATTTAAAGAAGCAACATAGTGATTCAAAACAATGTTTACCGGGCAAATATCAAAAGCAATTCTTTGCTGATTTTTATTGAACGAAATATTTGAAAATCCGCCCAAATTTAAGCAATAATCGTATTCAGAAAACAACAATTCATCGCCAACAGGCACCAACGGCGCTCCTTGTCCGCCCAAAGCCAGATCCTGAACCCTAAAATCGCAAATGGTTTTTATGCCGGTAATTGCGGTTATTTGAGGTCCGTTTCCAATTTGCAGTGTGTATTTTTTTTCAGGATTGTGAAAGATGGTATGTCCGTGAGAAGCAATGAAATCGAGTTTTTCAATGTTGTTTTCTTTGATGAAAGTTGAAAGGGTTTTCCCTAAATAGATGCCATAATCTGCATCTAGTTTCACCAATTTTTCGCCCGATAAAAGAAAGCCTTGTTTTAAAGTCGATTTCCACTCTTTGCTATATGGAATTGTTTTGGCGGTTAATATTTCGAAACTATAAATTGTTTCATTGGTAATTTTAACATAGGCAATGTCAATTCCATCTAAAGAGGTACCGCTCATTACACCAATCACATATTTTGCTCCATTTTTCATTATGATCTGAATTTATGTTTGTAATTATCTAAAACATTTTTAACACTTTGGTGTTTTTCTAAAAGCGCGGATGCCAAATCTTGGTCAATATGAAGCTCATCCATTAACATAAGTACACCCCTGTTTACTAATTTAACATTAGATAATTGCATGTGAACCATTTTATTTCCTTTAACTCGTCCTAATTTAACCATAACCGAAGTTGAAATCATATTTAAGGCTAACTTTTGAGCAGTTCCGGCTTTCATTCTGGTGCTTCCTGTAACAAATTCGGGTCCTACAACAATTTCAATAGGATAATCAGCAACTTCAGAAACCGGACTTTTTTCATTGCAAACAACACAGCCGGTAACAATATTGTGTTGTTTTGCTTTTTCAAGGCCTCCAATTACGTAAGGCGTGGTTCCGGATGCCGCGATGCCAATTAGAACATCTTTATTCGAAATATTATATTTTGATAAATCTTCCCAAGCAAGGTTTGTGTCATCTTCAGCATTTTCAACTGCTTTTCTGAGGGCTGAATCTCCCCCGGCAATTAATCCTATTACCCAGTTGTCTGGAACGCCGTAAGTTGGTGGGCATTCGGATGCGTCAAGAACACCTAATCTTCCGCTGGTTCCTGCGCCAATATAAAACAATCTTCCTCCTTCACTCATTTTATTGTGAATAACATCTACTAATTTTTGAATTGAAGGTATGGCTTTTTCTACCGCAAAAGAGACAGTTTTGTCTTCTGCATTCATATTTGAGAGCAGCTCAAATGTGTCCATTTTTTCTAGATCGTTATAATTTGATGTTTGCTCGGTTGTGGGTTTATTGTTCATTTTTATTTTTTACTAGAATTAAACTTAAAATTGTTAATAGTGCATTTACCAATATATTCATAAAACCTAAATCAAATGAAAACTTTAAGATGAAGATATGGTTTAAGTAATATGTTACCAATGGCATAATAACGCAGATATATGGAACTGCGGTATCATTTACTTTTATTTTAGAAAAAATTCCTAATAAATAAAGCCCTAATAAAGGTCCGTAAGTGTATCCGGCTACTTTAAAAATGGTTGAAATTACATCTCCTTTGCTCTCAGAAAACAGCATAATTATTATAAATATTATTACTGAAAATCCAAATAATACACGATTTTTTAAACGCTTTTTTTCTTTTGAATTTTTATGTTGAATGCCTAAAAAATCATGGGTAAAAGAAGTGGTTAAAGCTGTTAAAGCTGAATCTACGCTTGAAAATGAAGCTGCCGTTATTCCTAAAATAAAACTAATAGCGGCTAGTGTTCCAAAATGATTTAGTGAAAGCATTGGAAATAATGCATCGGTATTTATAAATTTACCGTTTTCAATTTCTAATTGAACACCAAATTTTTCAGCATATAAATAAAGCATTACGCCCAAGCCTAAAAATAAAAATTGAGCAACAGCTAAAAATAAACTAAAAGTGAGTATGTTGTTTTGGGCTTCTTTTTTGTTTTTGCATGTGAGGGTTTTTTGCATCATATTTTGATCCAATCCTATCATGGCAACAGCTATTAAAATTCCTGAAATAAATTGTTTAAAAAAGTTGCTTCCTGAATTAATATCCCAATCAAAGACTTTAAAATATTCGTGTTTTGTGACAGATGTAATTGTTTCTGAAACACTTAAATTTAAGGAGACTTTAATAACATAAATAGATACAATAGCAGCCATTAATAAAAATAGTGTTTGGAGTGTATCTGTCCAAACAATGGTTTTAATGCCAGATTTATTAGTGTATAACCAAATTAGAATCAATATAATAATTACGGTTGCATAAAATGGGATGCCAAAAGCATCAAATACTGCGTATTGCAATATTTTTGCTGCAAGCATTAAACGAAGAGCTGCACCAAAAGATTGCGATATTAAAAAAAATAAGGATCCCGTTTTGTAGGTTTTAATTCCAAATCGAGTTTCCAGATACGTATAAATTGAAACTAATTTTAAATCGTAATAAATAGGAATAAGCACATAGGTTATAAATACATATCCAACAACGTTTCCAAAAACAAACTGCAAGTAATAAAAATAATTAGTGCCAACCATTCCTGGAATTGATACAAAAGTAACTCCAGAGATAACGGCGCCAACCATTCCAAACGCAACTACTTGCCAAGGCGATTTTCGGTCTCCGGTATAAAAAGATTCATCACTTGTGTTTTTTGAGACAAAATGTGATATTAACATTAGTAACCCAAAGTACAGAGATATAATGATTAAGATTAGTGTTGCGTTCATTTGTGAGTTTTAGCTGTGAGCAACTTTTATGTAGTATATTTTTTAAAGTCCAAATTTAGCT
>JACUUQ010000253.1 GCA_014859175.1 Lutibacter sp.
TTTGTGCAACTTTGTGAACCCTTTGTGCAACTTTGTGAAATAACCCACAACCAAGCGAGTTATAACACAAAAAACACAAAACCCTTTGTGCAACTTTGTGAACCCTTTGTGCAACTTTGTGAAATAACCCACAACCAAGTTAGCTCTTACACAAAAACCTTCATGCAACAACCATTTACGAGGAAACTTTGCATAATTTTTTACCTAAAAACAAACCCTTATCTTCATAATACGTACTTTTGTACAATCAAGTTCAAAAAAGAAGGCATGTGCTACGCCCCGATATCACCGGCTGGGCACCGGTAAACGGCCGAAACGCCATAAGTTGGAACCAAAAATTTGACTTTGATGTGTGGTATGCGGATTACATGCATTTTTTAGTAGATTTGAAAATTATACGGTTAACAATAAAAAAAGTACTGGTGCGCGAGGCCATTTCTTCAACAACATCAGCCACCATGGAAAAATTTAACGGGAACAGTTAAATGAGACTTTTACAAACAAAATAATCGGAATTTGCAGCAATAATAGATTTTATGATAAAGGATGATGACAAAATTTCAAATATATACAAATATATTTTTAGAATTGTAATCTAATTAGTTAACTTTGTGCCGTGAGAAGAGAAATAATCGTTTACAAGGAATATTTTATTGAATTTTATAAAGCGCAGGAGCATAAAGTTCAAGAAAAGATTGAATATGTTTTGGATCTAATCCGATTTGAAGAAAGAATTCCTAAGAAATTTTTCAAAGCACTTGAAAACACTGAAGGAATTTATGAAGTTCGTGTGATTACAACATTTAAGAGCATCAGGATTCTGTGCTTTTTTGATGACGGTAATTTAATTATTTTGGTGAATAGTTTTATAAAGAAAACGCAAAAAACGCCAAAAAAAGAAATTGAACGCGCTCAAAAATTAAAAAAAGAATACCTTGAACAACAGTCAGGTTTAAAAAACAAGAACAGCCAATATGACACGAGCCTACCAAAATTTTGATACACAGTAAAATGATGAATGGCGAACAGCAGCTGTACCAATAAAAAATAAAATGATTACAGATGAACCGAGCCTACCAAAATTTTGATGCACAGTAAAATGATGAATGGCGAACAGCAGCTGTACCAATAAAAAATAAAATGATTACAGATGAACCGAGCCTACCAAAATTTTGATGCACAGTAAAATGATGAATGGCGAACAGCAGCTGTACCAATAAAAAATAAGATATAAACAGATGAAAAATATAACAAATTTTGAGGATTTACTGATTGAAAAATACGGTAAAAAAGGAACGGTAAAACGCGATAATTACGACGCAGAATCACTCGCCTTTAGATTGGGCGCTATGCTAAAAGAAGCTAGAAAGGAAGCCAATTTAACGCAAGAAGAACTTGCAGAACGCACCGGAACAAAGAAAAGCTACATTTCCAGAATTGAACGGGGTTTAAGTGATATTCAAGTTTCAACATATTATAAATTGATAGAAATTGGTTTGGAAAAACATTTAAACATTTCAATAGCATAATAACGAAAAGCTTGACGGCAATAATAAATGAATTTTTGAATTTCCTAAAAAGGATGGTATGTTTATCTTTATAAAAATTATTTTTTCATTAAAACACAAACGATGATGGCCGAAATAAATGCAAATGATCTTAGTAAAGCCCAAAAAAAGCAAGCCTAAAAGTTGTCAAACTAAATGAAGCCTTGGGACTTACGTATTATGTAGTGCGCAACAACAATCTTATAGCTATTAAAAACGGTAACGCCAAAGTAATCAGAAAAGCAAAATTTGGTTCCAGAACCGTAAAAGTGAAGCGTATGAAACTGAAAAATGAGCATTTATATTAGACAGTTCAAACAAAAACCGTGATGTGATTATCGAAAAAAAAGACAATGAAATCATTGTTCACCAGCAGTATGTGCCAGAATGGATTGGTTTGTATGTGTTGGATAAATTATAACAGGAACAACATCAGGCATTATGAAAAAATTTAAC
Organism: Lutibacter sp.; assembly: GCA_014859175.1. Lineage (GTDB taxonomy): Bacteria > Bacteroidota > Bacteroidia > Flavobacteriales > Flavobacteriaceae > Lutibacter. The sequence goes on from JACUUQ010000253.1 coordinate 2,004, forward strand.
GGAAATTGAGATGACCTATTTATACGGCGCAAGTGGCCATGCAAAAGTGATTATAGAAATACTTGAAGGCACGCATAAGAAAATTGGCGGTCTGGTAGATGAAAATTCTGCCATCACCAGCTTGATGGTATATCCTGTTGTTGAAAAAGTACCCGGTAATTTTAATAAGGAAACAGACAGTTTTATTATATCGGTAGGTGCAAACGCAATTCGAAAAAAATTGGTTGCCGGCTTAAAATTGCCATTTGATATTGCAATTCATCCCTCTGCAAATGTTTCCAAATCAGCTAAAATTGGCGAAGGAACCGTAATTATGGCCGGCGTAAGCATAAATGCCGATGCCAAAATAGGCAAACACACAATATTAAACACCAATTGTTCTGTAGATCACGATTGTGTCATCGGCGATTTTGTGCATCTGTCTCCAAATGTAGCCTTGGCAGGTGATGTAACCGTTGAAGAGGGTGCACATATTGGCATTGGTGCCTGTGTAATTCAGGGCATTAAAATTGGCAAGTGGGCAACCATCGGCGCCGGAACAGTCGTCATAAAAGACATCCCGGCTTTTGCTGTTGTTGTGGGCAATCCCGGGGAAATTATAAAATACCATAAAGCCCCCTAACCCCCGAAGGGGGGACAGAGCGTTAAAAAAACAGCCAGTGGCTGTTTTTAGCGATAGGGCCAGCCGGCGCGTTGGGTTATTTAAACTAAATAAGTATAAATAAGAATTTCAAATTTTTTTAGCACAACCAACCCAGAAACACCTCTAAAACCGACGTCAGTGCGATGGAGAAACGGACAGAAAAGACGTTTCGACTGCGGCAACCTGTTGTGAACTAATTTAATCATGATTGTAACTAACCACCACAGATTGCCGCAGTCGCTTCTCCATTTCATTGCGCAGCTTTTTCGCAAAGACGTACACTAACTGGAATATCCGATAAAAAACACACGTCATTGCGAGGCGTCTTGAAGCGATAGCGAAATAGAAAGCTGAAAGTTGAAAGTTGAAAGCTGAAAGCTCAAAGCGTAAAAGCTTAATAAAAACCGCGTCATTGCGAGGCGTTACGTAGCGATAGCGAAATAACAACGCGGCAACCTGCTGACAGCTAATGCAATCTCATAAGAAACCTGTTGTGAACTAACTTAATCATGATTGTAACTAACAACCACAGATTGCCGCAGTCGCTTCTCCATTTCATTGCGCAGCTTCTTCGCAAAGACGTACACTAACTGGAATGTCCGATAAAAAACACACGTCATTGCGAGGCGTCTTGAAGCGTTTGCGGAAAGACAACGCGGCAACCTGTTGTGAACTAACTTAATCATGATTGTAACTAACAACCACAGATTGCCGC
>JACUUQ010000254.1 GCA_014859175.1 Lutibacter sp.
CTTTTTTGAGTTTTTCAACGAAAAAAAGATATAGCGAAAAGCCCGACCCGCAGGGGAACGCCCAAAATATTTCCTTTTACCTCCTGCAGGCAAGTTTTTTTTACCTAATCAAACTTCGGTCTCCCGTCTTCGGTCTTCCAACTTTTTTACTAAAACCACTTTTTCTTTTTAAAATAGAAGATCATAGAAACTGCCAAAACCAACATTAGACCCAACATCATAAAATAACCATATTTAAAATGAAGCTCGGGCAGGTAGTCGAAATTGGTTCCGTAAACGCCGGCAATAAAGGTTAGCGGAATAAAAATTACGGAGAAAACGGTTAAAAATTTAATGATATCATTTAACTTGCTGCTGATGGTGGTGTGATAAACCTGAAGTTGGTCGGAAAGAATTTCGCGGTAGCTTTCCAATGATTCAATGGCTTGGTTGATGTTGTTTTTGAGATCTTCAAAATTCACATAAACGTTTTCGCCTAACAATTCCGAATCTAACTTTAACAATTCCACCACAATTTCACGGCAGGGTTTAATGGATTTGTTTAAATAAATAATTTCCTTTTTAAAATTATTGATCTCTTTTAGGGTAGATTCCTTGGCGTTGTTCAACAAATGTATCTCCAAAGATTCAATTTTTTCGCCAATTTGGCTGATGATGAAATTGTAATTGTCAAAAACAATGTCCATTAAAGCAAACGCCAAATAATCGGTTCTGGAACTCCTGATTCTTCTTTTATTTTTCCGCATCCGATCTCTTACAGGATCAAAAACATCGCCTGATTTTTCCTGGAATAGCAGTAAAATATGTTCCTTGATGATGATGACGATATTTTCCGATGAAATGAAATTTCGTTTCTCATCATACTGCAACATTTTAAAAGAAATATAAATGCAATTGTCATATTCCTGAATTTTTGGACGTGCGTGGGTATTCATCACATCGGCAAGAATTAAGGGATCCAATTTGAATTGTGTGGCAATCTCGCCCATAATTTTCACGTCGTGTAAGCCATAAATATTCAGCCAGGTGGTGGTGGTAGTTTGGTTGAATTTTACCACTTCATTTACGTCTTTCGCCATAAATTCATCAAGATTCTCAGCATCATAATCAATAACTTCAAGCAAAACCTCCTTACTTTTTTTCTCTCCTTTAAAATGGATTTCATAAGGAGACAATCCGATATGTTCTTTTTTTGTTTTTAGATATCTGGCCATAGATAAAAAAGTTAAAAGTTCAAAGCTCAAAGCTCAAAGTTCAAAGTTCAAAGCTCAAAGCTGAAAGTTAATAGTTCAAAGCTGAAAGTTAATAGTTCAAAGCTGAAAGTTCAAAGTTCAAAGCTGAAAGTTCAAAGTTCAAAGCTGAAAGTTCAACGCTGAAAGTTATTTAAAATATAGGTAATTATTTGGCTTGATAAAAGCACCTTTTTGTTTAACTTTAAGTGTTATTGCTATTTTTTATTCAATTCATAAATATCCTTGCGCCTGTCTTTCAAATTTCTGACCGTTCCCAGTTGGTTTAATTCCCTTAAGGAATCAATATCCACATCGGCGATTAAAATCATTTCAGAATTGGCGGTTGCTTCGGCTTTAATTCCGTTGGTTGGAAAGGCAAAATCGCAAGGCGTAAACACCATGGATTGCGCATATTGTATGTCCATATTGTGAACTTTAGGTAAATTTCCCACGCTTCCGGCAATGGCAACATAGCATTCGTTTTCTATGGCTCTGGCCTGTGCGCAGTTTCTGACTCTGGAATAACCGTTTTGTGTATCAGTTAAAAATGGCACAAATAAAATATCCATACCGTCATCAGCCAACAACCTGCCAAGCTCGGGAAACTCAACATCATAACAAATTAAAATACCAATTTTTCCGCAATCGGTATCAAAAGTTTGTATTTTGCTTCCGCCCTGCATTCCCCAAACTTTAGCTTCGTTTGGCGTGATATGCAATTTTTCATAACGCTCAACGCTTCCGTCTCTTTTGCACAAATAACCCACATTGTACAATTTGTTGCCAACCATTTCAGGCATGCTGCCTGAGATGATGTTGATGTTGTAAGAAATGGCGAATTTTGAAAATTTCTCAACAATGGCCGAAGTATGTTTGGCAAGCTCCCTTATGGCCTCGGCTTCAGATAAATGGTTGTTTTCGGCCATTAAAGGCGCGTTAAAGAATTCGGGAAAAAGCGCAAAATCAGATCGGTAACCCGAAACCGAATCCACAAAAAATTCAGCCTGGTGCAACAATTCTTCCAAATTTTTGTAAGATCGCATTTGCCATTGTATCAATCCAAGGCGCACAATTTTTTTGGTGGTGGTTGTTGTGCTTAAATCCTCTTTTTCATAGTAAATATTGTCCCATTCCAACAGCACCGCATAATCATTGGACGCCTCATCTCCTTCAAGGTAATTTTTTAGAATTTTTGTGGGATGAAAGTCGTTTGAAATCTGAAAATTAAACACAGGATCGTTAATTTCTTTTTTTCTTACCTTATCAATGTATTGTTTTGGCGTCAATTTATCGGCATAAAGATGATAATTAGGGATTCGGCCACCAAAAGCCATACCTCTTAGGTTTAGCCTTTCGCACAATTCTTTTCTGTAATCATACAACCGCCTTCCCAAACGAAGTCCGCGAAATTCCGGTTTTATAAAAACATCAATCCCATACAGCATATCGCCATTGGGTTTGTGGGTATTAAACGAAAAATTGCCCGTAATTTCCCGATAGGTATGAATTTTTTCAATACTGCGGTAATCCACCATAATGGACAATGCGCAACCCGCAATCTCATTGTTTACTTTTATAACAACCTGGCCTTCAGGAAATCGGCTAATTAAAGATTCCATTTGGCGTTCGCTCCAATAAGCATCAGGTATGCCAACGTATGATTCAATCATCGCTTTTTTAAGTTCCTGATAATCGTCGATGCTTAAAAACGACAATTCAATATTTTCTATTTTTTTCATATTTAAAGGGAGATTTTTGATGCTGTTTTTCCTAAAAGTAACTCATAAACAGCCTATTTCGGCAAAAATACGACTTTTTAATCGATGATTAAATTAGTGAAAGGCAATTTTAAATATTTTGGGCCTGCCCGCCTTTTTGGTGGGCGTTCCCCGCCGAAAAGGCGGGTCGGGCTTTCCGCTAAATCTTTTTTAATGCGCCGAAAAGGCGCATTAAAAAAGGATATCGCTTCCAATCCCTAACGCAGATTTGATTAATGATTGAAATTGAATAATGAAAAGGAATAATTCCGTACGGACAGGTCGTGACCTGTCCCTTTTTGATGATTTGAAAAAGCATTATGTGGAGAAGATCGGGCTTCCTTCGGCTGCGCTCAG
>JACUUQ010000255.1 GCA_014859175.1 Lutibacter sp.
TGTCCGAGATACATAAAATAATCCACCACTTTATGATGTCGGGTGAATTGGGAACCCAATTCATAGCCCAAAAATTCGGAAGGTGATTTTAGGGTTTGTGCTTTTGCAGAAAAGGATATTACAACAAGGCCAAAAATTAAAAGGAAGCAGTTTTTCATGGATGTTTAAATTTAATGGCCAAATGTAATTAAATAAACTTAATTATTGGCTTGATAAATTAATGGCTGTGAGGGTTTACTCATAAATATAAAATCATTTAACCTAACTGATTAACTTTTATGATACTGCACAATTGAATTGCTAAATCTATGGAGGATCAATTATTTTTGTTAAAATAATGTTAGATAGCCTGCAGTATTTCAACAAGCGGTTTGAATTGTTTATATTTATCAAAAATAAATTCCACAGTACCCATGAACGAAAATCCTGAAGAAAAAGAAAAGGTCGATTTCGAAAAGCATTGGAATGCGGCCTACCAGAGATCGCCCATCAACAATTTGGGCTGGTATGAAGAAAATCCTGCGCCATCCGTCGAACTTATTGAAGCTTGTAATTTGCCAAAGGATGCCTTAATTTTTAATGCGGGCGCCGGCGCAACCACCTTGATTTCGGAATTATTGGCGAAAGGCTATGAAAATATTGTGGTGAACGACATTTCATCAGTGGCGTTATCCGAATTAAAAAGCCAATTGCCCGCTCCAATGAATGCAACCGTCCAATTTGTGGTGGATGATTTAACGAATCCTTCTGAACTGTTAAAATTAAAAAATGTCGATTTGTGGCACGATAGGGCAGTGTTGCATTTTTTTACGGATGAAAGTCAACAAAAATCTTATTTTGGCTTGCTGAAAGGCGCTTTAAAACCAAAAGGATTCGTAATTTTGGCAGAGTTTAATTTGGAGGGCGCTAAAAAATGCAGCGGATTGGACGTTTTTAATTATAATGAAGAAATGCTGCAGGAACGCTTGGGAAGCGATTTTGCATTGTTAAAATCATTTAATTATACGTACACCCAGCCTTCAGGAAATACCAGAGAATATGTATATACGTTGTTTCAAAAAAAATTGTAAAGGGTAATGAGTGTCACCCATATCCCTTTTTCCGCCACCGGTTATTTTTCAAAACTAATTTGTGATTATCTGGACAAAAAGCCTGAATTGTCTCAGTTTTATGGAAATTTTCCAGATGTTGCCGGATTTAAAAATCAGATTCAATCAAAAAAAATGGCGTTTTCGGCAGCTTCGCGAAATATTTTGGTCGATGCGCTTCAACATCAGTATAAAAATACGGCGGCATCGGAAACCACCAATCAAAATATCGCGTCATTATCTGACGGAAATACGTTTACGGTAACCACCGGACATCAATTGAATATTTTTACCGGACCCTTGTATTTTTTGTATAAAATTGTGACCGCCATTAATTTGGCCGACAGGTTGAAAAAGGAGTTTCCGCTTCAAAATTTTGTGCCGGTTTATTGGATGGCAACTGAAGACCACGATTTTGAGGAAATTCAGTATTTTAACGTCAACAACACCAAAATCAGCTGGAACAGGGAAAGCAGCGGCGCCGTGGGTAGATTAACAACTGCTGGATTCGAAGCTGTTTTTAACGAATTTTCAGCGCTTTTGGGAACTTCCAAAAATGCTGATGATTTGAGGGAATTGTTCAAAAATGCCTATTTGAATAACGAAAATCTGGCGGAAGCAACACGGTATTTGGTGAATGAACTATTTGGTTCGTACGGATTGGTCATTGTTGATGGGGATGATGCCAAACTCAAAAAATCTTTGTCGCCTTTTGTGAAACAAGAATTGCTTGAAAACACTTCTTTCGATATTGTTTCAAAAACGGATCAGCTTTTGTCAGCCGAATATAAAATTCAGGTAAATCCAAGAGAAATTAACTTATTTTACTTGAAAGATGCGCTAAGGGAACGCATTATTTTTGAAAAAAATCATTTTACAATTAACAATACGAATCTCACTTTTTCTGAAAATGAAATGATGAAGGAAGTTGAAGAGCATCCTGAACGTTTTAGCCCAAATGTAATTATGCGTCCGATTTATCAGGAAATTATCTTGCCAAACCTAGCCTATATCGGCGGAGGCGGGGAATTGGCATATTGGTTTCAGCTAAAAAATTATTTCAACGCGTTACATGTTCCTTTTCCAATCTTGGTACTGCGAAACTCGGTATTGCTGGCCACAAAAAAACAGTTGCACAAGCTCGATAAATTGGGTATTTCGGTTCCTGAAATTTTTTCCAAACAAGAAATCTTAATTGCCAATATAATTAGGGAACATTCTGAAATAAAAATAGATTTTTCTGAACAAAAAAACTCCTTGCAACAACAGTTTTCTGCTTTAAAGGAGCTTGCCAAAAGAACCGACAAGACCTTTTTAGGCGCCGTAAATGCACAGGAAAAAAAGCAATTAAACGGACTTGATAATTTGGAAAAACGATTGTTAAAGGCGCAAAAGCGTAAACTTTCTGGCGTGGTTGATCGCATTAAAGAAGTACAAAAAGAGTTGTTTCCCAACCAAAGTCTGCAGGAACGAAACCAGAATTTTTCGGAATTTTATGTAGCAATGGGGAAAAATCTTATTCCATTGTTAATCAATAATATAGATCCGTTGAAATTTGAGTTTGCGGTTATTGAATTTGAGTAGCGATTGGCGTAAAAGCCAGCACCTTGTCCTTAAACGCATATTGAATTTCTAACACAGGTTCGCTTTTTATTTTTACGGCTTCTTCTTCCGTCAATTCAAAATCTATTTCCGTATAATAGGCAATGGTGTTTTTGATTTGATTGGATTCCACATCGGTATTGTCCGAACTGAGCACCAAGGATTCATTTTCAAAAACAAAAGTCAGCGTGCAGCCTGTCCGTTTTATTTTGGTCGAGAAATCACCGATGATAATGGTTTTGATAAAAGGGAATCCGCCCAATTCTTCAACATCCAAATACACCTTGTTGTTGCTGTTTTCCCCGTATTTTGTGCCGCCTTTAAAATCAATTTCAGCAATAATTTCGGAAATGCCAATCGTGCTTTTCGGTTTTAAAAGATTTAAGAAGGAAAATGCCATTTTTTTAGGTGTTTTAGTTGTGGTATGCCTGATTGTGTGCCAACTGTTCGCCGCAATTGTTGCAATTTGTTTGTGTGCCCGCTCCGCCATAGCAGCCTTTGTCACAAGTATAATGGTAAACCCCTTTGGCATTTTGTGCCGGGGACGGTGCTGCTGGTGTGTTGGCTGCCGGTGCCTGAATATTGGTAGGGACATTCAGCGGTCCGTTTTTCAATAAATCCTGTGCGTGAAAAG
>JACUUQ010000256.1 GCA_014859175.1 Lutibacter sp.
ATGAGCTATATCTTGATTTCCTGTTAAATATCCCGAATCTCTTGCTCCCTTTCCTTCGGAAAGGGCTGGGGATAGGACTTTGAAACTTACCATCGCGCCTTCACTTTTGCCAATCCAATAAGTTTGTGAATCTTTTAGTGGCTGCGGCCAGTCTATTTTAGCCAATCCGTCCAACAAACGTTGTGCGTAAGCGGTGATTCGCATACTCCACTGCATCATTTTTTTTCGAACAACCTGATGGCCGCCGCGTTCGGAAACGCCGTTCACAATTTCATCATTTGCCAATACCGTTCCCAAGCCCGGACACCAGTTTACTTCAGTTTCCGACAAAAATGTCAATCGGTATTGCAACAATATTTTTTGTTGTTTTTCTTCGGAAAAGCTTTTCCATTCATCCGCAGAAAATTTCTCGATATTGTCATCGCAAGCCGCTTTTACCTTGAGGTTTCCTTCCGCAGAAAAAATGGAAATTAAGCTTGAAATATCCTCCGCTTTATCACTTGTTTTGTTATACCAGGAATTAAACAATTGAATAAAAATCCACTGTGTCCATTTATAATAATTGGGATCGGAAGTGCGGACTTCACGCGACCAGTCGAATGAAAATCCGATTTGATCCAATTGTTTTCTGTAAGTTTTGATATTTTCTTCTGTGGTAATTGCAGGATGTTGCCCTGTTTGAATGGCATATTGCTCAGCCGGCAATCCGAAAGAATCGTAACCTTGCGGATGCAAAACGTTAAATCCTTTATGGCGTTTGTAGCGCGCGTAAATATCGGAAGCGATGTAGCCGAGCGGATGGCCCACGTGCAACCCGGCTCCCGACGGGTACGGAAACATATCTAAAACGTAATATTTTGGTTTGGTTGAATTCCCTTCGACTCCGCTCAGGGCAGGGTTTTCGGCTTTAAACGTTTGGTTTTCCGCCCAATACTTTTGCCAGTCGGCTTCTATCTTTCTAAAATTATATTCCATGCTGCTATTCCATTTCTAAAGATGCGAAGTTACGTTTTATATAGAAAACTGTAAAATGTTTGTTTTGAATAAATCGCCTCGGATTTTAAATAGGATTAAATGATTAAATAGTACCAGTTTATTTTCTGAAAAATAGTTAAATTTCGACTTTCATTCAATAAAAGCAAATGAACAAATCCAACTACAAAGCGCATTTGGCATTGCTCGGCGCCAACGTAATTTATGGTGTAAACCATATTGTGGCCAAAGGCGTAATGCCCAATAAAATTGGGCCTTCAGCATTTGTTTTTTTAAGAATATTTGGTGCCGGATTGCTGTTTTGGATAATCAAATCGTTTATCAAAGAAAAAGTAGCCAAAAAGGATTTTCCATTGCTAATTATCTGCGGATTGCTGGGTGTCGCCTCCAACCAAATGTTTTTTTTTAACGGATTAAGTTTAACCTCGCCCATCGATGCATCAATAATAATTACTGCCGTTCCCGTGATGGTTTTAATTTTTAGTGCATTTATTTTGAAAGAAAAAATTACACCTATTAAACTTTTGGGAATTGCGCTTGGAGGCATTGGCGCCATCCTTTTAATATTATACGGACAAAAAGCCGGAGGAACAAGTTCTGTTTTAGGAAATTTATTTGTTTTTATTAATGCCTGCTCGTATGCTTTATATATGGTTTTGGTAAAGCCATTAATGACAAAATACAACCCAATTACTGTTATTACCTGGGCATTTTTATTCGGATTTATTTTTATGTTTCCATTTGGCATAAACGACCTGCTAAATACCGATTTTAGCGCATTTACCTTAAGCACCTACCTAACCGTTGCTTTTGTGGTGCTTGGAACCACTTTTTTAGCCTATTTGTTTAACATTTATGCGCTAAGCAAAGTGGCTCCGTCTGTTAGCGGAAGTTACATTTATTTGCAGCCTGTGGTCAGTTTTATCATGGTGGCCATTTATGCATTTATCCTAAACCAAGACCAATATGCAGAAGACATCAACTACATAAAAATTTTCAGTTGCTTTATGGTAATTATTGGCGTTTATTTGATTAGCAAAAAACCATCTAAATTAAAAGGTTTAAAAGTTTAATGCTGTTTTGGGCCTGCCTGCCTTTTGGCAGGCGTTCCTTTTCATGTCAGGCTCTTTCCGCAGCAATCTTTAACGCATCTTGAACTAATAATGATAATTTAAAATTCAAAATTCATTTAACTGACCTTGTTTTAAAATCGCTTCACTCCTTTTTAATCAACAAATAATAGTCGTTTTCCAAAGGCAAATAGCCTTGATCATAAATATAAAAATAGGTATTTCCTGTTTTTGTGGTGTAAATGGACGTAAAATAATTAAAATCGAAATTCCCGTCCAACAGCTTTCTTCGGGTGACTTTTGTTTTTCCCGACTCATTCAGCTCCATAAGCAGGCGATGGTTTTTGCGAAGCCGGTTATTGGTGTTTCTGATTAAATTTTTGGAGTCCTTGTCGATTTTGTTGTTGTAGCTGTTTCGGCAATAATCGGAACAGAATTTTTTATCAATTCTGCCGCTAAAAGGTTCTTCGCATTCCAAGCATTTTGTTTTCATAACAGTTTTTTTATAAGATTTATGCGACTGAGAAATTTGATATTTTTCGAACGCAGCAAATAGTTAGTTGAATGTTTGTCTGTTTTTTATTTTGTTTAAATGAAAGCATAAATTTTATGGGGTGAGGTGTGTAGTTTTTATTCGGATATTCTATTTTTTAAATCCATTCGTTCGTGTAAAATTCTGGTAATTTCAACATAACTTTCATTTAGCGTTCGGTAGAAAATTAGGTGTCGATTCGTTTTCATACCGAATAGACTTTGTGTAATTTCGTCATAGGTTTTTCCTAAAAGTGGATTGTTTGCAATATCTTGATAACTAGAAATCAGCATCTCATAATATTTGTCGGCTTGATTTTCAGACCAAACCTCGAAAGTATAATCCCAAATTTTCGATAAATCCTCAACAGCTTTATTAGTCAATTTAAATTCAGCCATTTGATTGTTTTTTTGCTTTTAGAGATTCGAGATGTTTTTTTGGATCAAAATCTTGCGCAATTCCGCTATCAATTCCGTCTTGAATTGAGTTTCTCAATGCTATTATTTTAATTTCTTCTTCCTCTAAAAGCCTTAATCCAGCTCGTATAACTTCGCTAACATTTTTAAATCGACCTTCTCTTATTCGACTTTGAACGAATTGGTCAAAATAATTTCCAAGTGATATTGATGTGTTTTTGTTCATTTTAATAAAATTTTATTCAAATATACCAATAATTGGTATATTGTCCAAATTCTCAAATTA
>JACUUQ010000034.1 GCA_014859175.1 Lutibacter sp.
ACACAAAGTTTCTCAGAGAGATTCTAAGTTACACAAAGCAATAGCGAACCTTGCGTAAAACTTTGCGGCCTTTGCGGTTAAAGAGAATATGTTCCTTTTTTACCGTTAAACTTTGTGAATCTCTGTGTTTTTCTTTGTGAATCTTTGTGCAAGAGTCTTTATTGCCTTTTAATTACACAAAGTTTCTCAGAGAGATTCTAAGTTACACAAAGCAATAGCGAACCTTGCGGTTAAAAAAGTGATTAATCAACAAAGAATTTCAATTCTAAAATCCGTCACCCAGAGCGCTGTCGAATGGCGTAAATCAAAAATTGTAATTTTAATTCCCCGTTTTCACAAATCGTCCCAGCCAGCTGTCCATAATATTGATTTCAAATCCAAATTCCAATTCCTCTTTAAGGTTAATCATGGAATTAAATACCATGGTATTTTGGGAAACCCCTTTGTCTTTGATCATTTTTTTAAAATCGTGAAGTGTTTTATACTGCACAAATTCACCCTGTTTGTAACACACGTTAATCCGGTCCATTAAAATAAGCGCATAGCTGCTTTCAAGCGATTGTATAAAATTCGCCAATTGGTCTTGGGCTTCCAAACTTAGGCTTTGCTCGGTATCGTTTGCCGTAATGATGATAAAACGATCGTATTTAATCACATAAGCCGCAGAAATGGGCTGATTTTCATTTTCCCAGGCTGTTAAAAATTGTTCTATTTTCGCGGTTATTTCCGGAAGTTCCTGTGCGTAAAATTTTCTGCTTGCCGGAAATACCCATATTTTTGCGGTTTCGGGAATGCTGTTAAAATCTGTAATCATGGGTTTTATTTAGGCCGCAAAGGTATTCAAAATAAACCGTAAACGGTTAGGTAGCATTCAACAAACGTTTCTGCCTGTGAAACGGCTATGCTCGTGTTTTTGGAAAAATTCAAAATTCAAAATTCAAAATTCAAAAATCGTCAATCGTCAATCGTCAATCGTAATTGCGTCACCCTGAGCGGAACCGATAGCTCGGGTCGAAGGGCGTAATTCTGTTTGCGTTAGCGACTGCAGCGGAAAACCTTTTTTAAATTGCCATTTTAGCAATTAAAAAAGTTTGGAACGAAAGGCGCGACCCTTGTGGTAACGCCCAAAATTTTATTCAATTAATTTGCGTGCAACAAACTTAACAGTTCATTTTGCGTATTGTTGCCCTTGTCTTTATTATACCAAATTTGCAGGTTCTTTTTGAATTCTTCATCAATGCTTCCATTTTGGGCTTTATAGTCAACCACCATTTTTGAAGCAACAGAAGGGCGCGGTCCCCAGGAATCCAACACGTTATTTTCCCGATCTAAAATCAATACTTTTGGAATAGATTTGCTTCCGTTGGTTAAATATTGGTTCATTAAATCTTCATTTTCGTCGCGAAGCACAATTTTAAAATCTATTTTGTCTGAAGCTTCCGAAACTTTGTTGATGATAGGCAATATTTGGGCAGCATCGCCGCACCAGCCTTCGGCAATCACTAAAAAAGTGAAGCCTTTGTTCAAATTTTCCAATGAATTTTGAGTTTCGGGGGAAATTTCTATTGTTTTATCCAGCCGATCCATTCTTTTGTCGTTTAAAATACTAAAAGTTAGGCGGTCTTCAGACTGCTCTATGCCGGTCGATTTTCCTTCTGAAATTAAATTTTTAATCAAATTTCTGTAAGCTGGGTAAGAAATTGTATTATTTAAACTGTTTTTTATGAGGGAGTTGTTCATTTTTTTATTAAATTTATGTCCGTTTTGACGCATTAGAGATTATTTACTTACATCATTTAAGCGTTTTTAAATCTCCGATGCAAATTTATAAATAGATTTTGAATAACAAATGTAACATTGATTACTGTAAATAAAGATAAAAATATCTTTTATTCGTTAAAATATGATTTAAATCATATTTCATAAAGTTTTGGAAGGTTACATTTGCTAGGTATTTATTAACGTTAATCACAATATTATGAAAAAAATCAATTTAACCATCTTATTTCTGGCGGTATTTTCGCTTTTATTGACCGCATGCAACGGCGGTGAAAAAAAGCCGGAGGCAGCTGAAACTCAAACAGAAACCAATTCTGAAGCAAAAGGCCAATCAGCTGTTTCAGACGATGTTTCAAGTGCAAACGCATTGCAAGTCGCAAAATCATTGGACGATTTTAAAACCTTGGTGGCAGCCATTGAAGCCGCCGGTGTTGAAGATGCTGTAGTAAATGTTGGACCCTTAACTGTTTTTGCCCATGTGAATGGCGCGTTCGACAAATTGCCTGCAGGAACCGTGGATGATTTGTTGAAGCCCGAAAACAAGGCCAAACTGGCTTTTATTTTAACAAACCACGTGGCGCCGGCAAATTATCCTGAAAAACAATTGAAAAAAGAAGCCGAAAAAGGGCGTAAATTGTATATGGCATCGGGAAAATATTTAACCGTTGAATCTAAAGAAGACGGTATTTATGTGGGCGGAACAAAGATTTTGAAAACAGTGCAAGTAAGCAATGGCTGGATTCACGTAATTGACAACGTTTTGGTGCCGGCCGAATAATTTTTAAACGAAAAAACGAAAAGAAATAATAGAATAGCCAAGATTTCTTATTGAAACTTAAAAAGGGGGCTATTTCATATAACCCTAATTAAAAATAAATTATAAAGATGAACTTAAAAATAACAGTATTCGCAATAATAGCAGCAGTAATTACAAGTTGTGGAGGTGAAGGCAAAAAGGAGGAAAAATTGGCTGCGCCTGTTGAAGAACAAAAAGCTGCGGCTGAAACCGATCCAATGAAAGACAAAGGCGTTGGGCCTGTCACCAGCATTACTCTTGGTGAAATTGACCAAAAAATGGCCGATGAAGGCAAAGCAATATTCTTGGCAAAATGTTCTGCCTGCCATAAAATAAGCAAAAGAGTGGTTGGCCCTGCGCTAGCTGGCGTTACAGAAAGACGTGCACCGGAATGGATTATGAATATGATCTTAAATCCGGAAAAAATGGTGGCCGAAAATCCGGCAGCTAAAAAATTACTGGAAGAATATTTGGCGCCTATGGCAAACCAAAATTTAACAGAAACTGAAGCAAGGCTCATCTTGGAATACTTTAGAACCAAAACATCCACTTCAGAGGAATAGTTTAAAATTAATGAACAATCAACAAACAAATAAATACCAACATATGAAAACAATTTTTAAATCTTTACTTGCAATTACAGTGCTTTCAATGGTGCTGGGCAGTTGTGGAAAAGGCGATTCTAAGAAAAACGGCGCCTTATCAAGCAATGCGGCCGAAAAAGTGTACGTGGCTCCAGGTGAGTACGATGAATTCTATGCTTTTTTATCCGGTGGATTCAGTGGCCAATTGGCCGTTTATGGTCTTCCTTCCGGACGTTTATTTAAAGTGATTCCCGTTTTTTCTGTTGATGCTGAAAAAGCTTACGGATTTAACGAAGAAACAAAACCAATGTTGAACACTTCTCACGGATTTATTCCTTGGGACGATTCACACCATCCGGACATTTCCCAAACTGCCGGTGAATTGGATGGCAGATTTGTGTTTATCAACGGAAACAATACGCCTCGTATTGCGAAAATTGATTTAACAACTTTTGAAACTACCGAGATTATTGAAATTCCTAACTCGGCTGGTAACCACAGTTCTTCTTTTGTGACTGAAAATACCGAATATGTTGTGGCCGGAACACGTTTTTCTGTTCCTTATCCGCAAAAGGATATGCCAATTAATGAATATAAAGGTAACTTTAAAGGTGCTTTAACTTTTATTGCCGTAGATCCAAAAGACGGCGGAATGTCGATCAAGTTTCAATTGATGATGCCAGGTTTTAACTACGATTTATCGCATCCGGGAAGAGGTGCTTCCCATGGATGGTTTTTCTTTACAACCTATAATACAGAGGAAGCAAATTCATTGCTGGAAGTTAACGCTTCGCAAAACGACAAAGATTTTATTGCGGCCATCAACTGGAAAAAAATTGAAGAATATGTGAACAATGGGGGCGGCAAAAAAGCGCCAACCAAATATGCGCACAATGTTTACAGTGATGAAACGCATTCTGCAACTTCAACTATGAAAGAGGAAGTGTTAATTATCAATCCAAGTGATGTTCCCGGTGCGGTTTATTTTATGCCTACGCCAAAATCTCCTCACGGTTGCGATGTTGACCCATCCGGTGAATACATTGTTGGAAGCGGAAAATTGGCGGCTGAATTAACAGTGCACTCTTTCAGCAAAATGATTAAAGCAATTGATGAGAAAAAATTCGACGGCGATGCTTACGGCATTCCAATTTTACAATATGAAGCCACTTTGGCCGGTGCTGTAAAACAACCGGGTTTAGGGCCATTACATACAGAATTTGACGGAAAAGGAAATGCCTATACCACTTTCTTTATTTCTTCTGAAGTGGTGAAATGGAAATTGGGAACTTGGGAGGTAATCGACAGAAAACCTGTGTT
The DNA here is from genome assembly GCA_014859175.1 of Lutibacter sp. Taxonomy (GTDB): domain Bacteria; phylum Bacteroidota; class Bacteroidia; order Flavobacteriales; family Flavobacteriaceae; genus Lutibacter. The sequence goes on from JACUUQ010000034.1 coordinate 4,480, forward strand.
TTACTCTGTTGGTCACTTAATGGTTCCTGGCGGAAATTCAAGAAAACCATTCGGAAAATATTTGGTGGCGATGAATAAAATTACCAAAGACCGTTATTTGCCAACAGGTCCTGAAGTAACGCAATCTGCGCAATTATTTGATATTACAGGTGAAAAAATGGAAATGTTGTTAGATTTTCCAACCATTGGGGAGCCTCATTATGCAGCAGGAATTCCGGCGAATTTGGTTGCCCCAAAATCTAAAAAAATATACAAATTAGAAGAGAATAAACATCCTTACGCCACCAAATCTGAAGCTGCGGCTAAAGTGGTAAGAAAAGGAAACGAAGTTCATGTATATATGACGATGATTCGTTCTCACTTTGCGCCAGACAATATTGAAGGCATCCAAGTGGGCGACAAAGTTTATTTCCACATCACAAACTTAGAGCAAGATTATGATGTGCCACACGGATTTGCCGTAATTGGCGCGCAAACTTCCGAGTTGTTGATTATGCCGGGGCAAACAGAAACCAATATTTGGGAACCTAAACAAGTTGGGGTTTGGCCATTTTACTGTACAGATTTCTGCTCGGCATTGCACCAAGAAATGCAAGGTTACATCAGGGTTTCCCCAAAAGGATCTAACGTTCCTTTAACGTTTACTTTGGACGGTGAAGCTGTTGATGCCGAATAATTTTTTTCGGTAAAAAGTATTCAAACAAATAAATAAACGGGCGAGATAATAAAATAGCTCGTCCGTTTTTATAATAGCCAAAATGAAAAAATTCACTTGCTGTTTACACGCATCTTCGCCTTAAGTTATAACAATTATTGATTTGTGAATGCCATCAAATTAGGCGTTGCAAATTTCAAATCTGTAAAAAAGGGTAATTTGTGTAAAATGTGTCAGAATAATTTGTCACATTCAATAAAGCAATAATTTTAATCAAATGAAGAAATCTAAAATTTTAATGATAGCGGGTTCACTGCTATTGTTGGGTCTATTTGTATTTCCTTTATGGAATATTACGCTTGAAGCGCCTCAATATCCAATTCCGCTTGGAATGGATATCCACATCAATAAATTCACGGATACGCACGAATTTGACATAAAAAACATCAATTTAATGAACCATTATGTTGGTATGCAATACATTCCGGAATCTATTCCCGAATTTAAGATATTTCCTGTAGTCATAGGCATTATGGTAGTTTTGGGGGTAATCATCGGATTTTTTGGCAACCATAAATTGTTTTTGGCCTGGTTTGTTTTGATGTGTGTTTTGGGCACCGCCGGTATGTACGATTTTTATTTGTGGGAGTACGATTACGGGCATAATTTAGATCCGAAAGCCATCATGAATTTTAAAAATCCCGATGGTTCCGTTATGGGATTTCAACCGCCGCTTTTCGGATCAAAGGATATTCTTAATTTTACGGCACATTCCTATCCAAGACTGGGCGCTTACTTTTTATTTGTGGGAATGATGCTCACTTTGGCAGCGTTTTTTGTCGGCAGAAAAGAAAAAAAAGCATAAGTATTTTTATTGTTATTTAATATTAAAACGAGCATATAAGGCTGTGCTCGTTTTATATTAAATTTAAAAAAATTAGCCTTTATATTTTGAATTTAAAATTGATGTCAAAGTAGTTTATTTCTGGCAACTCATCTTGCAATGCGCAATTTTAAAATCATTTTTGCTATATTTATGAACTATTAAAATCAAAAATAATGAAGACTAAATTCCTCCAACTATTTATTGGGACTATCATTTTATTGATTTCAGTTTCCTGTAAAGTGGAACCTGAAGCTATTGAATACGGCAAAGACCAATGCAGTTTTTGCAAGATGAATATTGTGGACCAAACGCATTCAGCGCAATTGGTAACTGCCAAAGGAAAACAATTTAAATTTGATGCCATCGAGTGTATGGTCAACTATGTAGATCAAAACAGGGAAGAGAAAATAGCGCTGTTATTGGTGGCAGATTATGGAAATCCGGGTGAAATGACCGAAGCCGAAAATGCCGCATACCTAATAACGCCGGAAATTAAAAGTCCGATGGGCGCAAACCTTTCCGGCTTTTCAGAAAAAAATAAGGCGGAAGAATTACAGCAAAAACACGCAGGCGAAATTTATTCTTGGGAAACCCTGAAACAAAAACTTTCCGACAAATAATGAAGTATAAAATCGGGTTATTTTTCTTTTTCATTGCTGTTGCCGTTTCTGCCAAACAAATTGTGGTTTGTGAAAGCTGCAGCGTTAAAACAATTAAGGAAGCCATAAAAATGGCGCAAGACGGCGATGAAATCCTCATTAAAAAAGGGGTGTACAAAGAGCAAGATATTGTTATTGACAAACCAATTTCCCTCATAGGCGAAAAAGGCGCCGTTATCGACGGAAATAATGTGGGTGGCATCTTAATTTTTCAAACAAACAATTTTAAGATTAAAGGCTTAAAAATTGTGAATGTGGGCTTAAGTTATACCATAGAATATGCCGCAATAAAAGTGATTAAAGCCAACGATTTTATCATAGAAGACTGTATTTTGGAAAATGTTTTCTTCGGAATTTTAATTGAAAAATCTAAAAGAGGCATCATCAGAAACAATAAAATTTCCAGCAATCGAAAAAATGAAGCCGGCTCAGGAAACGGTATCCATATTTGGAGCGGCGAAAAAATTGAAGTCTATAAAAATGAAATGTTCGGATTGCGCGATGGCATTTACTTCGAATTTGTTAAAAACAGCACCGCGCACAACAATAGTAGCCATAACAATATCCGTTATGGCTTGCACTTTATGTTTTCTAACAACAATGTGTACCATCACAATGATTTTAGAAATAACGGTGCCGGCGTTGCGGTAATGTTTTCTAAATTTATCGTGATGCACCATAATAAATTCCGATTGAATTGGGGATCTGCTTCTTACGGTTTGCTGTTGAAAGAAATTTATGACGCCGAGATTTACGACAATTTGTTTGAGCAAAATACCATTGGCATAAACGCCGAGGGCTCCACCCGCATAAATTATAAAAACAACACTTTTTTGCGGAATGGCTGGGCTGTAAAAATTTCTGGCGCCTGCTACACAAACACATTTACCAAAAACGATTTTATGAACAATTCGTTGGATTTGGCGTATAATTCCAACATCAACGACAACAAGTTCGATAACAATTATTGGAGCGAATATACCGGCTACGATTTGGATAAAAATGGCATTGGTGATGTGCCGTACAGGCCGGTTAAACTGTTTTCGTACATTGTGAACAAAACGCCCGAAGCATTGATTTTATTAAGAAGTTTGTTTGTTGACATCATCAATTTTTCAGAAAAAGTTTCACCGGTTTTTACGCCAAACGATTTGTTGGACAATAAGCCACTAATGAAGAGAATAAATGATTGAATTTAAAAATTTACACAAAAAATTCGGAAAACTGGTCGTTTTGGACGGTCTGGATCTTGAAATCAGCAAAGGCGGAATTTTTGCCATTCTTGGGCCAAACGGCTCGGGAAAAACAACCCTGATTAAATGTTTGTTGGGCATGGTGATTCCAAATAAAGGCGAAATAAATTTCGACAAAAAAAGCGTGCTGCGGCAATGGGCTTATAGAAATAACTTGAATTATCTGCCGCAAATTGCCAATTTTCCGCCTAACTTAACTGTTATTGAGCTCATCAATATGGTAAAAAACCTGCGACCAAAAGCATCGAATTCAGAAGATCTTATTGAGCTTTTTGGACTAAAATCGTTCTTGGACAAAAAGTTGGGAAATCTGTCGGGCGGCACAAAACAAAAAGTGAATATTGTGCTCACATTTATGTTCGACAGCGATTTAATTGTGCTGGATGAACCCACAAATGGCCTCGATCCCATTGCGCTTATCCACTTAAAAGAAATTATCCAAAAGGAAAAAGAAAAAGGAAAAACCATCTTAATCACCACGCACATTATGAGTTTTGTTGATGAGGTTGCCGATGAAATTGTGTTTCTGCTCGACGGCAAAATTTATTTCAAAGGAACTGTTGATGCGCTTAAAAAACAAACCAACAACGACAATTTAGAGCACGCCATTGCCAATTTAATAGCCAAACAATATGCTTAAAATATTAAAATACAGTTTTTACGATTTAATGCGCAGCCGCTGGAGTTATGTGTACTTTATGTTTTATTTACTGCTTGGTTTTGTGCTGTTATTTCTAAACAATGATGTGGACAAAGCCGTGATCACCTTAATGAATATCATCATCGTTTTAACGCCTTTAATCGGAACTATTTTTGGCGTGATGTATTATTACAATTCAAAAGAATTTACCGAATTGCTGCTGGCACAACCCATAAACCGAAACAAAATTTTTATGGGACAGTATTTGGGAATCTCAATTTCACTGACCTTGAGTTTGGTTTTGGGCCTTGGAATACCGTTTGTTTTGTACGGAATATTTAAGTCCGCCGCAATTTTCAATTTTAGCCTGCTCTTAGTGGTTGGCGCTTTTCTCAATTTTATTTTTGTGGCGCTGTCATACAACATTGCCCTTTCTACCGAAAATAAAATCAAGGGATTTGGCTATGCCATTTTAATGTGGCTGTTTTTGGCGGTTATTTACGATGGAATTTTTCTGATATCGTTGGTTGTTTTTAATTCTTATCCGCTGGATAAATTTTCACTGATTGCAACCATGTTCAATCCAATCGATTTGTCTCGGATTTTAATTCTCTTGAAGTTGGATATTTCGGCATTGCTGGGTTATACAGGCGCGGTTTTCAGAAAGTTTTTTGGAACAAATTTTGGTATGCTAATCTCTATGGGCGTTTTGGTTTTGTGGGTAGTTTTGCCGGTGCTTCGAATGAATTTAAAGTTGCGTAAAAAGGACTTTTAACAGTTGAAAATTATTGGTACGGCATTTTGTATTTAGTTATTTTTGTTTTTGGCGTTACCGCAAGAATCGGGCTTTTCGTGGCAACCTTTTTTCGCTGAAATAGCTCAAAAAGTTTTTCACTGCAAGCAGGTTCATAAAATTTATGTCCCAATTGACGTTGCATTTCTAATGCAGAGATCCCTTTTTACTACAACTCATAAATGCCGTTGTTAAATACCACATTCTAAAGGGTAATTAGGAACTTTCCAGCATTGTTCCACTTCGCAAAGTGGCACTAAACCTACAATTTGAGCATTTCCATTGCCATTTATCTTGAAGTCTATAGTGTTTTGTGCATTCACATTTTTTACAAATTATCCCTTCCTTTTCTGTTTTTGTTTAAAATCAACTTTACAAGAGGTTTCATCAGCAAATTTTATTATGGTGATATTCTTTTTTCTTCAAAATAACGCTTTTTATAAAATTGCGGTAATTTTACAGACATACAATTTATTTTATGACTGGCTAATTGCCGAATAAAAAATTAAGAGGGTTTTAACAGCTGAAAAATTATTTTATATAAAACTGTCTGCTGCCGTCTGCATCATATTCAATATGAAAATCTATTTGTAATAGCCCTGCTTTTCCGGTGTAAGTGTCATCAGCATGGCTCGTCGCCCTAAAAATCCTACAAATTAGCATACTGGAAAGTGTTTTGCCATTTCCATTTATGCCTCCATCTGATTCACCACCTGCGAATGCTGTAATTAGATGGGTGTTTGCAGAAGCTGGACCACCAATAAGACTGGTCTTCGAGGAACCGTAAATTATTTGAGTAGTGCCCAACACCTCTCCCAAATTTGCCCAATTGTATTCAAGCGCCCAAACAACACCTGAAGATCCCAAATCTGATTCAGGGGCCCAATGCACGTGCGGAAAAATATTTGTATCGTACTTTCTGCCATGAGGTATTTGCACAGTGAAAAATAATTCTTGTTCTGTTGAGCCACCAGCAAAATAATAAACATATACGCCACGGCCACCGCTTCCTGTAGCCTGCTGCTCAAATGAGGGTTCGTAACCTGCAGCGCCAATTCTGGTTGAAGTTACCGGTATTGTTAAATCATCATATCTTGTAGCTGTACCTTCATAACTTAAAGAACCATCCGCTTCAATAAAGGTGTTGTTGGTTCCGTCGCCAATTCTGGTATTTCCGGCATTGTCAATAGTCATTCTTTCGGTTGCTAATGTTGTAAAACGTATCATATCTTCATCTGCAGTTTTTTCAACCTCAACGCGGGTATCGCCATCGGCATCAATAATTTTATTTGGCGTTCCCGTTGAAAGTTCAACCCAAGCACCGCTATAAAACCAAAAACTTGCATTGGTGGTATCAAATACAAGCAATCCGTGTGCTGGCGCAGAAATTCCCATTCGTTGTGCTTCAGTCATTCTTGGAATTAAAACACCTTTTTCGTTTGACTGTATATCTAACATTGCACTTGCATCTGGGTCTGTGGTTCCAATGCCTACTTGGGCAAATATTTCTGTGTTGCTTGTTAAAAATGCAATAACCATCGCACCTAAAACTATTTTATTTAAGGTTTTCATTCTACTGATTATTAAATTCTATTTATTGATAATTTTGAAAGTTTCTTTACCCAATTCAGATTGAACAATGACCAAATAAACACCTAATGGGTAGTGAAATGGAATTGCAAACACATTTTTGCCCAACTCATTGCCCAAAACCTGTTTTATTTGCTGGCCTAAAATATTATAAATGCTGATATTATTCACCTGTAAATCACTTTTAGTCCTTACAATAAGGCTTTCATTTTTATGGTAATAAACGGTTGTTTTTTCGGGGAAAGCATTTATGGCTGAAACCAAATCCTCAGCAACCACCGAGGCAGTTTTGTCCTTAAATACCAATTTAAATCGGTCTAAATACTTTCCTGGCGGCAACATTGGTTTAAAATTGCCTTCGGATAAATTGTAGGTAATATTTGCCAGCACATCTTTTATATAAACTTTACCCGTGAAATTTTCAACAGCATCTAACATAATAGTATGTTCGCCTTCTTCCGTAATAATCAAGCCCAAATCAAATTCATAGGTTTCATCAAAAGCATTCACGCCTTGTATCACATATTTTTTGGTGACATCCTTTTCTATAATGAAGAACAATTCATCTTCTCTTGGACCCGACATTAAAGCATCATAACCACGGTTATAGTTTAAATCGGCAGGAGAATCTGGCATAAACCCCAACAACAATTGCCTGTGAAATTTTTTCGGATCTTCATAGCCAATTCTAATAAAACGTTCATTATCGGTGATTTTTTTTTGTACTATATTTTTAATTTCCGACGTTTTATAAAAATTTGACGCATCTGAAGGGATACTTTCGCTTTTAAAAATGCGTTGTGAATTGTTAAAAATAATATCATTACTGGCAATAGCAGTAACAAAAAAACCTTGGGCGACAGCCAAATATCTTTTTGGGGTAATCCCGGAAGATGTTCCAAGTCCTAAAATACCCGCTGGCACTGATGCTGCTACGCCACCTGTATTATTAAGAACACCATAACCACCTTCATAATCCGCCAAATAATGTGTATCCGAACCACCGTCAATCCAAATTTCAAGTTGATTTACACTTGGGTTGTCATTGATGAATTTTCGCGAATCCAATGCCGAAGGATAAGGGTTTCCAAGCAACGCAGATTGGCCATTGGTTATTGTAAATCTATAATCCCCATCATTTGGCAGGCCTTTAAAAACATAATTTTGATTTTCTGCGCCAGTTCCTTTCATGGTGAATCCTTCCCCAGGGTTTATTTCGCTATTTCTATAGATTTTAACCCATCCTGCATAACCAGAATTATTGGGAGAATAAGTGTACAACCATCTTTCGCTTATTGTTTTAGGCGTTGTTAATGATGAGCCATCAAGGCCGGTAGTGTACAGAATTAATGTTGGCGTAAATGGATTTGCTACAACATCTGTTCCATCATACAACCCTTCATTTAATTTAAATGATTTAGGAGAGGCAGTAGTAGTAACAGGCGAACTCCAATAATTGTAGCCATACTTTGAAGAAATTCCCTGCTGGTCTCGCAGCAGTTTGCCAGATCCTAAGTTTGCACTAACACCCTCATGTGTTTGCAACAACTGGGATTCACCAACCAAGCGCAAATCGCCTTTGGTTAATGTCACTGCATTTGCTACGTTCAATTCAAAAAGATCTTCAACGGAAACACCTGTTGATAATTTATCAACTTCTAAATTATAAAAATTAACAGATTTGGTTGAACCAGAAATAGTCTGGATGGCATTTACTGAACTGGTAAAAAAAGTGGTGCCTGAAACTGAGGTTGTGATTCCGTTATTTATAAAATTATGATTTAGATATAACTCACCATCATTTTTGTGTTCGGCCGATGATTTATTCGTATATTCATCTCCAAAATAAACATTGGTTGAAACTTTTATTTGTAAAATGCCTTCATTAACAATTTGGGAAAAACCAAGCGTTGTGCAAATAAAATACAAAACGAAGAAAAGAAAGTAATTTTGTTTCATAACTTTGGGGCTAAAGTTAATAGCAACAAAGATACATCAATTGTGTTGTATTTTAGATGATCTTTATCATTATTAAAAAATATTATTTATTTTAACAGTTTAACCGTTAGTTTATTACAAAAACGCATGCAACAAAAACGCCTTTTCCTTTTAGATGCTTACGCCTTAATTTTTCGCGGCTATTATGCACTTATTAAAAACCCGAGAATAAATTCGAAAGGAATGGATACTTCGGCTATTTTAGGATTTGTAAATTCGTTGCTTGATGTGATAAAACGCGAAAAACCAGACCATTTAGCTGTGGCATTTGATAACGGAGGATCGCTTTTGCGCTCGGAGGCTTTTCCTGCCTATAAAAAAAATCGATTGGAAACTCCGGAAGCCATCAGAATTGCCGTGCCTTATATTCAAAAAATATTGAAAGCTATGCACATTCCCATTATTGAAGAAAGGGGTTTTGAAGCCGATGATTTGATTGGAACGCTTGCCAAACAAGCCGAAAAAGAAGGGTTTAAAACCTATATGGTGACGCCCGACAAGGATTTTGCCCAATTGGTTTCCGAAAATATTTTTATGTACAAACCTTCAAGAATGGGAAATGGCATTGAAATTTGGGGAATTCCCGAAGTCCAGGAGAAATTTGAAGTCGAACGTCCGGAACAGGTGATTGATTTTTTAGGAATGATGGGTGACGCCATCGACAATATTCCCGGATTGCCGGGTGTTGGCGAAAAAACGGCCAAAAAATTCCTAAAAGAATATGGCAGTATGGAAAATTTGTTGGCGCACACGCACGAGCTTCAAGGCAAAATGCGGGAAAAAGTGGAAGAAAACAAAGAACTTGGTTTGCTTTCCAAAAAATTGGCCACTATTATGTTGGACTGCCCGGTGACTTTTAACGAAAAAGATTACGAATTAAACCATCCCGATTTTGAAAAGGTCAATGAGATTTTAAAAGAGCTGGAATTCAGAAGAATTGCCGAAAGCTTCAATTCCATTTTTAAATTACCTGTTGAAACATCGAAAAGTATTCAGAAAGAAGCAAGTTCGGAGCCTAAAAAACAGCAACCGGAAGCAGAACATCAATTCGATTTATTTTCAACTTCGGAAAATACTTCGGCAAACGACACTTTTTCCGCAGGTGATAAAACCACCGAAAACACCAATCATTTATACCAATCCGTAAATTCTCCTTTCGCCAGAAAATTGTTGTTGGATAAATTATTGAAACAAAAATCGGTGAGTTTTTATATTGAAACCATTGGTGAAGAACTGTTTGAAACCGATTTGGCAGGGATTGCATTTTCGTACGAAAAAGGGAAAGGTTATTATGTGCCGCTTTCTGAAAATAGCAGGGAAACCCAAGGAATCTTAGAGGATTTACGTCCGTTTTTTGAATCGGAATCCATCGAAAAAATTGGTCACGACCTAAAAAATAGCGTAAAGGTTTTAAGCAATCACCAAATAGCCATCAAAGGGAAATTGTTCGACATTATGCTCGCTCATTATTTGATAAATCCCGATATGCGACACGATTTAATGGTGCTTACGGAAACTTATTTGAATTACAAACCCATCAATTTAGAAGCGTTTGTTGGCAAAAAAGGAAAAAACCAAATTTCCGTTCGTGAAATTGACCTTAAAAATCAAACGGAATACGCCGTTGAAAATGCGGATGTTACGTTTCAGCTTAAAGATTTCTTTGAAAAAGAATTGAACGAATTAAACCTCACCAAATTATTTGACGACATTGAAATGCCATTGCTTCGCGTTTTGGCCGCTATGGAATTGGAAGGCATCAAAATGGACGCTGAGTTTTTAAAATCGCTTTCTCAACAATTAACGGATGATATACATCAGTTAGAAACCGCTATTTATAAGGAAGCGGACATCGAGTTTAATTTGGCCTCCCCAAAACAATTGGGCGACGTGTTGTTTGAGCATTTGAAATTAATCGACAAACCTAAAAAAACCAAAACCGGACAATATGCAACCGGCGAAGAAATTTTATCGAAACTGGCTGCAAAACACCAAATCGTAAAAGACATTTTGGAATGGCGCGGATTGGTAAAATTAAAAAATACCTATGTTGATGCCTTGCCAAACCAACTTGACGGAAAAACAGGAAGAATTCATACCACATACAGCCAGGCAGTTGCAGCCACTGGAAGGTTGAGTTCCATCAACCCAAACCTGCAAAATATTCCAATGCGAACAGAACGCGGCAGGCAAGTAAGAAAAGCATTTGTTGCCCGAGATGAAAATTACAGTTTGGTTGCTGCCGATTATTCACAGATAGAATTGCGCATTATTGCCGCTTTGAGCGAAGATGAAGGGATGACTGAATCCTTCAGAAATTTGGAAGACATTCACGCTGCAACGGCCGCCAAAATTTTTGGCGTTCCGTTAAATGAAGTGACCAGAACGCAACGTGGCGAAGCAAAAGCGGTAAATTTTGGCATTATATACGGACAAGGCGCTTTTACGCTGGCCGAGCAGTTAAATAAATCGCGGTCCGAAGCAAAAGAATTGATCGACAATTACTACAAAACCTTTCCGAAATTAAAAGAATATATCGCCGACCAAGTTGAATTTGCCCGCGAAAACGGTTATGTGGAAACTATTTTAGGGCGTCGCAGGTATTTAAAAAACATCAATTCGCAAAACGCGATTGTTCGGTCTGGTGATGAAAGAAATGCCGTAAATGCACCTATACAAGGAAGCGCCGCGGATATTATTAAAATTGCGATGATCAATATCCATAAAATGCTGGTAACAGGAAATTACAAATCGAAAATGCTTTTACAAGTGCATGATGAGTTGGTTTTTGATGTTTATAAAGAAGAACTTTCTGCCTTAAAACCTAAGATAAAACACGAAATGGAACACGCTTACGCGCTTGCAGTTCCTTTAATTGTTGAATTGGGTGAAGGTGAAAATTGGCTGGAAGCGCATTAAGAAATAGTTGCCCTTCGACTCCGCTCAGGGTGACAAATTGTTGATACATTTATGATTTATTTGATGATTTTGTTGAGTTGTTGATAGGTTGATTTTGTTGATGCCATGATGCGATTATTTATTGCTATTATTGAAAATGGCGCAATTTTTCTAAAAAAAACATGATTTTTACGCGTTCAGTTCCCGTCTATCAGCTTTCAGCTTTAAACTTACAACTTTAGGCTTTGTGCTTTCAGCTTTGAACTTCGAACTTTCAACTTCCGTCTTCGGTCTTCGTCTTCCGTTTTAGGTATTCAGTCTTCTGACCCATCAAATAAACTTTTTTGAAAACCCTGTTTGTTATCACTAAAATAGTTTGTACATTTGCACTCCCTTTTTAGGGACAAAAAAATGAATGTTTAACTATAACAAAGAATTTAATTGTGAGTAAATTAAGTTACAAAACAGTATCAGCCAACAAAAATACCGTTACTAAGGAGTGGGTATTGGTTGATGCAGACGGCCAAACGTTGGGTCGTATAGCTTCTGGAATAGCGATGCTTATCAGAGGTAAATACAAAACAAATTACACGCCTCACGTAGATTGCGGAGACAATGTAGTTGTTATCAACGCCGACAAAATTAATCTAACAGGTAAAAAATGGGGTGACAAAACCTATATCCGTCACACTGGATATCCTGGAGGACAACGATCGTTAACTGCTATTGAAATGTTCGATAAAGACCCAACGCGTCTTATTGAAAAAGCAGTAAAAGGAATGTTGCCTAAAAACAAATTAGGAAGCGCTCTTTTCAGAAATTTATATGTTTATGCAGGCACTGAGCACCAACAAACAGCTCAAACACCTAAAACCATTAACCTTAACGATCTAAAATAGACATGGAAATAATACACAAAATAGGCAGAAGAAAAACAGCAGTTGCTCGTGTTTATGTTTCTGACGGTACAGGAATCATCACTATTAACAAAAGAGAGTTTAAAAACTACTTTACAACAGCCGCTTTACAATATAAAGTTTTACAGCCGCTTACTTTAACAGATCACGTAACTTCATTCGACGTTAAAGTGAATGTTTTTGGAGGAGGAATCACCGGACAGGCAGAAGCCATTCGTTTGGCGATTTCAAGAGCGATGGTTGAATTAAATGCTGAAAACAGATTGATTCTTAAACCGGAAGGATTGCTTACAAGAGACCCAAGAATGGTTGAGCGTAAAAAATTCGGTCAAAAGAAAGCAAGAAAAAAATTCCAATTCTCAAAACGTTAATCGTTTATTTGAATTGCTTCACCAATTTTATTGGTGGTTCATTGAAATTAAAATTAATAACAAAGTTGTCGTTGATCAGTCAATGATTGACAAAAGTTTAGCATCCAAATAGGTAAGATCGGGTTTCCGCTACTTACCTATTGCTAGCTCAACGGAACGTAAACTAAATAACAAAATGACAAAAATTGAAATTAAAGACTTATTAGACGCAGGTGTACACTTTGGTCACCTTACAAGAAAGTGGAATCCAAACATGGCTCCTTATATTTATGGAGAACGTAACGGAATTCACATTATCGACCTTTACAAAACTGCCGCAAAAATTGAAGAAGCTGCTGAAGCACTTCAAAAAATTGCAAATTCAGGAAGAAAAATTCTTTTTGTAGCCACAAAAAAACAAGCAAAAGAAATTATTGCAGAAAAATCTGCCAGCATCAACATGCCATACATCACTGAAAGATGGCCTGGCGGAATGTTGACAAATTTTGTGACCATCAGAAAAGCTGTGAAAAAAATGTCCGTAATCGACAGAATGAAAGTTGATGGTTCTTTTGATGCACTTTCAAAAAGAGAAAAATTACAAATCAACCGTCAAAGAGAAAAATTAGAAAAAAACTTAGGTTCTGTTGTTGATATGACGCGTTTGCCAGGCGCAATTTTTGTAATTGACGTAAAAAAAGAGCACATTGCCGTTGCTGAGGCAAAAAACTTAAATATTCCAATTTTCGCCATGGTTGACACAAATTCTGACCCAAGAGGTTTAGACTATGTGATTCCATCAAATGATGACGCTTCAAAATCAATCAATAAAGTTTTAGGTTTTATTGTTGATGCAATTGCAGAAGGCTTGTCTGACAGAAAAACCACAAAAGACAAACCGGCTGATGAAGTTGAAGCTAACGAAAAAGGAGAATAAACTAAATTAATGTATCACCGTTGAAGGTTAAAATTCAACAAAAAAAATAAATAAAATGGCACAAATTACAGCCGCAGAAGTAAATAATTTAAGAAAAGCTACCGGAGCTGGCATGATGGATTGCAAAAATGCACTTGTTGAAGCTGAAGGAGATTTAGATAAAGCTATTGAGATTTTGCGTAAAAAAGGGCAAAAAGTAGCCGCAAACAGAGCCGACAGAGATTCTAGTGAAGGCGCTGTTATTGCAAAAGTTAATGCAGACAATACAATTGGTGTAATCATTTCTTTAAACTGTGAAACAGATTTTGTTGCCAAAAACGACGCATTTGTCGCTTTGGCCACCAAATTCGCTGAAATCGCAATCGACTACAATACAAAAGATGATTTTTTAAATGCTGATTTTGGAGGAATGACTGTTGCTGAAAAATTAATTGAGCAAACAGGTGTTATTGGTGAAAAACTAGAAATTGGCGCTTTTGAAAAAGTAACCGGTAAATTTGTAGGTTCTTACATCCACGCAGGAAATAAAATTGCTGCCGTAACAGCCTTGTCCGACAATGTTGAAGGCGCAAGTGTTGTTGCAAGAGACGTAGCCATGCAAGCTGCTGCAATGGGCGCAAAAACGTTGTCTTACAAAGATTTCGACCCTGAATTTGTTGCTTCAGAAACTGAAGCCAGAATTGCAGTGATAGAAAAAGAAAATATTGAACTTGGCCGTTTGGGAAAAACCCTTAAACATGTGCCAACCTATATTTCAAGAATGCAATTGACAGATGACATTATTGAGAAAGCAAAAGAAGATTTAAAAGCTGAATTGAAAGCTGAAGGGAAACCTGAAGCAATTTGGGATAAAATTCTTCCTGGAAAATTAGAAAGATTTCTTTCTGACAACACCACGTTAGACCAAGAACTTTGTCTTTTAGACCAAGTTTTTATTAAAGACGACAAATTAACCGTCGCCGATTACGTTAATAAAAGTGGTGTGACCGTTACCGACTTTAAAAGAGTTTCGTTGGCATAATCGCAAACCAAATAAATTTAAAAAACTCGCTTTTCAGCGAGTTTTTTTTGTTTTAAATATTATGATTTATCCTTTCTTCAAGCCCAATTTATGTCCGGAAATGGCGTAGTATAAAATGATTAAATAACATGGAAGTAAAATCCAGTAGCCCGCAGTTGCGGCTTCTGCGGATGCGGCCGCTTCACTCAATCCGTTGGCCATCAATGTGGCTTTGTTTCCATCAATAAGTTTTCCGTACAATGGCGGAATAATGGCACCCCCGGAAATTGCCATAATCAACAATGCCGAAGCTGTTTTGGTAAATTTTCCCAATCCTTTTAAAGTTAGCGGCCAAACTGCAGGCCAAACCAACGCATTTGCAATTCCCAACGCAGCAACAAACAATACCGACACATAACCAGTTGTAAATACAATACAAAAGGTTAATATTATTCCCAAAACAGCACTCGCTTTTAAAGCAAACGCCTGATTGATGTATTTTGGGATTAAAAATACCCCCAACGCATAAGTGGCCACCATAGCCAACAAGGTAAAAGTGGTAAAAAATTTGGCATCA
>JACUUQ010000257.1 GCA_014859175.1 Lutibacter sp.
CAGCTGCTGTTCGCCATTAATCATTTCCGTGTGTATCAAAATTTGTTATGGCTCGGTTCATTTGGTAAAAATTAGAAAAGTTTGGCGTCAAATTGAAAATCCCATTTTCCCTGAACTTTTAAAACCTGTTCAATCACATCCCGAACACAGCCATTTCCGCCTTTTTTTTGGGAAATATATCGGGAAATTCCCTGAATCTCAGGTACAGCGTCTTTGGGGCAACAAGGCAAGCCAACAAGTTTCATCACCTGATAATCGGGGATGTCATCACCCATATACAAAACTTCCTCCGGTTTAATGCCGTAAAGCGTTGTATAATCTTTAAACTGGTCTGTTTTATGGTGTGTTCCCAAATAAATATCCGCAATACCCAAAGCGATAAACCTTGAGCGAACGCCTTCGTTGGTTCCTCCGGAAATAATGCAAACTTTATATCCGGCATTTAATGCAGTTTTAAGCGCATATCCATCTTTAATATTCATTTCCCGCAACAATTCACCGGTTTCTGTAACCCTTACATTTCCATTCGTGAGTACGCCGTCAACATCAAAAATGAAGGTGGTGATTTGGGGCATAATTTCTTTATAACTTTTTTCCATAAGTATCGTAAATAGATTTTGTGAGCAATGTATAAATTTCTTGCTGATTTTTAGTGAGCATTGCCGTATGTTTTTCAATGGTTTTTGTGTCATTTCGCCTTGCGGGTCCGGTTTGTGCATCAAGCGGGGGCAAAGTAGTTATTTTATTTGCCGTTTCCAGTATTAAAGGAAGCAATATTTCAAAAGGAACATTATTTTTGTCACAAATCTCGTGGCCGATTTGGTACAAATGATTCACAAAATTATTCACAAATACGGCAGCAACGTGCAAACTTTTACGTTGGTCGGAATTTATTTGATAGCAATTTTTTGATATTGATTTCGCTAAAGTTTCCAACAGCAATAAATCTTTTTTGGTTTCGGCTTCAATGCAAACAGGAACCGTTGAAAAATCGATTTTTCTTTCTTTGGAAAAGGTTTGCAACAAATAAAAAACACCTTTATCGGAAACGGATTTAAGCTCGTCCATCGCCATGCTTCCCGAAGTGTGCACCACCAATTTGTTTTTTAAATTTAAGGTTGATGAAAGCTCAGAAATAACATTGTCGGAAACTGCAAGAATGTAAATATCGGCATCTTTTAATTCCGACAGATTGTTTGTGATTGAAGTGCTGTTTTTAAAACAGCTAATTTTTTCCAAACTTCTGTTATAAACCTGGACAACATTTACCGCACTGTTTTTTAACAATGCATTTGTTAAATGAAAGGCCACATTTCCACCGCCAAGAATTACGATATTAATCATATTGCGAAGGTAAATCATATAAAGTTAAAAGTTAAATATTAAAAGACAAAAGACCGAAGTTGAACAGATTTTTACTTTTGATATAAAGCTTTTAATCCAAAAATTGGGCCTAATGCAAGAATCATAAACAAATAGGCCGGCGGTACAATATTTTGTAAAAAAGACACGAATTGAATGCTTATGATTGTTATGCCAAAGCCTAGGGCATTAACCAAAGTTAATGAGGTTCCTTTGTTGTTTGTTATTGCGTTTTGTGCCACCAATGTAGAATATAGCGGGGAATCGGCCACCACATTAAAGCCCCAAAAGATTAAAAAAGCGATAAATACAGGAAATGAAGCCATCAATAAAAATAGCGGTGACAATAAACAGCATAAACCAGACAGCAACAAAGCCAGCGCCGCAGTATTTTTAGCGCCAAAGTATTGAGAGAGGTAACCTGCCAAAACACAAGCCAAGCCTCCAACTCCTATCACCAAAAAGGCGTAAAATGAAGTGTTTAAAATGGTGATATTGTGCAATGAGGCATAAAATGTCAACAAAACCGGAACGAACGCCCAAAAAGTATAGAGTTCCCACTGATGTCCGAAATAACCAAAAGCAGCCGCTTTTAAAGATTTATTTTTAAAAACGTCGAAAATAATTTTTAAATCAAAATGATGCAATCGTTGGTGATGCGGTCCGTCTCCAACAAAAATAACCAAAACGAGACCACCCAAAAAAGCTAAGCCCGACGTGGCAATAAAAACCCAAAACCAAGGAAATTCATTACCCAACATACTTTTTATTAAATGTGGCAAGGCGGTTCCAATTACAAGCGCGCCAACCAAATATCCAAGAGATTTACCCAAACCTTTTTGGTAATAATCTGACGCAATTTTCATTCCTACAGGGTAAATACCCGCCAAACTAAATCCCACTAAAAATCGGAAACAGAGCAGCAATCCTAATTTATCGGCAAAAAACAAACCCATTATATTAAAAATTGCGCCAAAAGTTGCACTTATAAAAAATAATTTTGAAGGCGAAAATCTGTCAGAAAGACTTAAAACAGCAAAAATTAAAGTGCCTGAAATAAAGCCTAATTGCACGGCAGATGTTAAAAATCCCAAGCTGCTTGCTGGCCAATGGTAATCAGTAATTAATTGCGGCAACACGGCATTGCCCGCAAACCATAGTGAAGTGCAACAAAATTGCGCGATGACAATGATAGGCAATACGTGCTTTGGAATTTTCATGATTAAGGGTATAATAGCGCCTAAAGTAACCAAAATATTGGGATAACCATACTTTTGACAAAAGTTACCAGTTTTCTCCTTGGCGCTATTTCTTTCTATAATGTATTACTTCGACTCAAAAATTGTTTTTTTCTTAACCTAAACTTTTTGCTTTTTAAACTTTTCAATTATATTTTTTCACCAAACCATTTGCTGAATTCATAAAAAAAATCTTTGGAGAAACACCGTGGCCAACGGGAAACTCTTTGTTGCAATGATCAATTTCAAATTAAAAACAACTGGGTGCGTTATTTTATCAACAACCAGTATTGGCTAATAATGGCAATTTTTTTCTTCTTAAATAGTTTGGGTTCCCATATTTTTGATTAATTTATTGATGATTGTTGTTTGCTTTATATTTAAATTCGGCTAACTAAAATTAATCCAACGGTTAAAAGTTGAAAGTTATAGGCTAAAAGTGCCTTAAAAAATTGTTTAGTGAACATTTTTAGCGAATGGGCCAGCCGGGGCGTTGGGTTTTTAATAAATTAAAAAAGGCAATCAGTGCTAAATATTTTACATTTGAAAAGTTAACTATGAATTTGTAAAAATGGCTTAATTCTAATAAATACAGCAATTTTTAGCTAAATGTTTTGGGCGTTCCCCGCCGAAAAGGCGGGTCGGGCTTTCCGTTACAATCTTTTTT
>JACUUQ010000258.1 GCA_014859175.1 Lutibacter sp.
AGTATATATTAAATAACTTTTACATTTACTGCGTTTAATCCTTTTTTACCTTCCTGTAAATCGAATTCAACTTCGTCACCTTCGCGCACTTCGTCGATTAATCCAGAAATGTGTACAAAATGTTCTTTGTTTGAACCTTCCTCGCTAATAAAACCAAATCCTTTGGCTTCATTGAAGAATTTTACTGTTCCTTTACTCATTGTTAAAAATTTTAAATATAATATTAGCCGCAAAGGTAGGGTATTATAATTGGGTTTAACTAATTTAGCGAGATATTAATTTATTTTTTATTCTGAAATGTGTTTTTATTGTTGTTTTTTCTGTGAATTATCCTGTGATATCCGTATTATTAAATAGGTAATATATTAATATTGAACACTATATAAAAAGATAAAAATAAAAAATGATTATAATTTTATACATTTAAACACTATGGTAATAGACATAAAATTGGCCGTTTTAATTGATGGAGATAACATTCCATCCAAATATATTAAGGAAATGATGGAAGAAATTGCCAAATACGGCACGCCAACCATTAAAAGAATTTATGGCGACTGGACTAAGCCGCAATTGGGCAAATGGAAAACCATTTTGCTTGAAAACGCGATCACGCCAATACAGCAATATGGTTACACCACCGGAAAAAACGCCACAGATTCGGCGATGATTATTGATGCGATGGACATTTTATATTCTAATAATGTTGATGGTTTCTGCCTGGTTTCATCGGACAGTGATTTTACGCGATTGGCAACCAGACTAAGAGAATCGGGAATGCAGGTTTACGGAATTGGGGAAAAGAAAACACCCGATCCATTTATTGTGGCTTGTGATAAGTTTATTTATTTGGAGATTTTAGAACCTTACAGCGAAATAAAAGATGAAAAAGGGGTAGCATCCAAAAAGCAAAATTTGGAGAAAATTACGCCAAAAGTCATTAAGTTCCTGAAACAATCTGTTTCAGATGCGGCGGATGAAGACGGATGGGCATTTTTGGGCGATGTTGGTTCTTTGATTCTGAAAAAACAACCCAATTTCGATTCCAGGAATTTTGGATTTGAAAAATTAACGCCTTTGTTTAAATCGCTTAATCAGTTTGAAATTGACCAACGCGTGCAAAGCGGCGTTCGGTTTAAATTGATTTATGTGCGGAATAAATAGATTAATTATTTCCTTGGATGAAAAGTATTGATGACCTGTTTTAAAAAACTTTTGTCCAAGTGCATATAAATTTCAGTGGTGGTAATGCTTTCGTGTCCCAGCATTTGCTGAATTGCCCTTAAATCGGCACCGCGTTCCAGCAAATGTGTTGCAAAAGAATGCCGAAAAGTGTGCGGACTTATCTTCTTTTTAATGCCAACTTTGATTGCTAGATTTTTGATAATGGTAAAAATCATCACACGCGTTAATTTTTTTCCTCTTCTGTTTAAAAAAACCGTGTCTTCAAATCCTTTTTGGACGTCAATATGGGTTCTTATTGAATTCAGGTAAAATGAAATATACTTTTCAGTTTGTGGATTGATGGGGACAAAGCGCTGTTTATTGCCTTTTCCAATAACTCGAATAAAATTTTCTTCAAAAAATAAATCGGAAATCTTCAAATTCGTCAATTCTGAAACGCGTAAGCCGCAACTGTATAAAGTTTCCAGGATTGTCCGGTTTCGCTCACCTTGCGGCTCGCTTAAATCGATGCCGCCAATGAGCAAATCAATTTCTTTTAAAGCCAATGTATCTGGCAGTTTCCTGCCAATTTTTGGCGTTTCAATCAATTCGGTCGGATTGTCTTTTCGGTAGTCTTCAAAAATCAAATAGTTGAAAAAATTTCGAATGCCCGAAATTAAACGAGCCTGTGATCGCGCATTAATATGTTTGGAGGTTTCATAAATAAATTGCTTAAAATCCTCCTGATTCAGGGAAATGGGCGAAATAACCATGTCGTTTTCCTCCAAATACAACATCAGCTTTTTCACATCACGCGAATAACTGTCGATGGTATTTTGCGACAAGCCTTTTTCTATTTTTAAATAAAACTGGTAGTCATGTAAAGCGTTGTTCCATTTCATCTATTTAAATTTTATTTATTTTTTGCGATTACGAATACTGCCTTCAAATAGGTGTGATGGCTGTTAATCATTCCTTTGTGAAAAAAATTTGTGATACCCGTTTCATTTTGTAAATGTAATCATAAATGAATTTGGTTGTGATATAAAAATTGGGCACGGTAGTTGCAAACCTGGTATAACTGATATTTAATAAAGAATATCAATAACCTTGTAATTTCTAAAAACGCAATACTTGGTTTATTATTAACCTTAAATTAATTAAATTATGAAAAAAATGATTTTTGTTGCAGCAATTGCAATATTTTCTTTAGTGAGTGTAAATGCCCAAACTTCTTTTGGGGCAAAAGCCGGTTTAAATGTAGCTAATTTAATTGGTGATGTTACCGATAATGAATCCTTAATTGGATTTAATGCAGGTGTATTTGTCGAAATTCCATTGGCCGACTCTTTTTACATTCAACCAGAATTGATTTATTCAACTCAAGGAGCTAAATTTGATTTTCCTATTATAGGATCTACTGATTTAAAACTTAATTACATCAATTTGCCAATTATGTTCAAGTATGATGTTGCAAACAGATTTTATTTAGAAGCTGGACCTCAAGTAGGATTTTTAGTTGCTGCAGATTTAGGTGATTTAGATGTTAAAGATTCTTATGAATCAACAGATTTTGCCGCTAATTTTGGTTTATCATACGGATTTACCGAAAAAATATTTGCACAGGCAAGATACAATCTCGGTTTGTCAAATATTGTAAAAGATAATGGGAGCGATAAAGTTTCAAATGCGACAATGTCGTTTTCTTTGGGATACAAATTTTAATACTGTTTATTGAATTAAAAACGGAAGCCAACGCTTCCGTTTTTTTTTGTTAAAATTTTACAATACTTTTATGCTATGAAACGAGCATAACAAATTTTGTTTCACATAGGAATAATTAATGGCGAACCAGCCGGCAGGCGGGCAAGCAGCATCTGTTACCGTTAAAAAATTAAATTTAAACAGATGAAACGAGCACAACAAATTTTGATACAAAGCAGAATGATTAATGGCGACTGCATCTGTACCAAAAAAAAATTAAATTTAAACAGATGAAACGAGCACAACAAATTTTGATACAAAGCAGAATGATTAATGGCGACTGCATTTGTACCAAAAAAAAATTAAATTTAAACAGATGAAAC
>JACUUQ010000259.1 GCA_014859175.1 Lutibacter sp.
TTTGGTTCCAACTTATGGCGTTTCTGCCATTTACTTGTGCCCAGCCGGTGATTCCGGGTTTTACTTCGTGGCGGCGGTTTTGAACTTGATTGTACAAAGGTAAGTATTCCGGCAATAAAGGCCGTGGGCCTATCAAACTCATTTCTCCTTTTAGCACATTGAGCAGTTGGGGCAATTCGTCTAAAGAGGTTTTTCGCACAAAGCTGCCTATGTTAGTCAATCGTGCTGCATCGGGCAATAAATTGCCTTTGGTGTCTTTTTTGTCGTTCATGGTTTTGAACTTCACTATCTTAAAAATTTTGCCATCCTTGCCCGGTCGCAACTGAAAAAAGAAGGGTTTGCCGTTGTTGGCGATTGTTAAACCCAAGGTTACTAACAAGAGTAACGGGCTTAAAAGCAGCAGGCCGATGCAAGCGCTTATTAGGTCTATAATTCTTTTAAAAAAGGATTTGTACATTGGTTGTTTTTATTATTTATTTGCGGCTATACTTTCACTTTGCGCAGGCATTACCGCTCCGTTTAGGCTTGCACGAAGCGATGTGGGTTGAAGGCTAAGCTCGCTAAGCGCAGCTATTTTTTATTTCAAACGAAACTTCCATATTTTAGGATCTCGATAGTCACAAAAGAGCGCAATAACCATTATTGTTTTTGTATCCTGATGAATACTATAATATATGGTGTACGGAAAGGTTTTGAGCGGGGCACAACGCACGGTTTTATACCTAATTTGATAACCCAGCCCATTTGATTGGATTTCTGAAATTTGAATTTTAACTGTTTTGTAAAAACGGCTACCGAGCCCTTTCTTGCGGGAGTTATAATAATCTATGGCTTTTTGTAAATCATCGAAAACCTCATTGGCATAAATTACTTTAAACAACATTTTAAAGTTTTATTTTGCTTTCAATGTCTTCCCAGCTCAAACAACGCTCCGGATGTTCTTCCATTGCCTGCAAACGGCTCTGTACAATTTCCTTGTGTTCGTTTGTTATGTTTACGTCATTTGTAGCTTCTATTTTTTTAACAAATGTGATGCTCTTCATCATTTCTATGAAAATAGATTCTTTATTATCGGGTATTGTAATCGTAAAAATCTTCATCGCGGACATTCTTTTGTTTTGTAAAAATAGGGAATTTTCTCAAACAATAAAATGGTTTTATCCTAAGTTTTGTTTGACAATGATTTATTATGTAAAAGGATTTTTCGGTTAACTCCATCAGCGATTATGATTGAAACTTTATTTCATGAGATTCTGAAATCGAAGATTCACGAACTCAAAAAATAACAATAAAAATGCTTTCTTTGTGTCTTTTGTGTAAGAGCTGCCTTGATTGTGGGTTATTTCACAAAGTTGCACGAAGTTTTTGTGTTTTTTGTGCCTTCTTTGTGTCTTTGGTGTAAGAGCACGCTTGGTTGTGGGTTTTTTCACAAAGTTGCACGAAGAGTTTTGTGTTTTTTGTGTTATAACTCGCTTGGTTGTTAAGTCATTTACATATCCTCTATTGAAAAACCAGTATAGTTAAATTGATAACCTTTGAATTGCTGTATCAAATTTGTTGCCTTTTCTTTTAACTTTTCTATGCTTATATTATTTGCATTTCTTTTTACTTCGGCAAACAACACTGTTTTATTTAAATCGTCAACAGCCACAATGTCTATTTCGTTTTGGTTTCCCCGCTCCCAATAGGTGCCTATATTGTTGTATTTTTTTTGAGCTTTTAATTGTTCCATAAAATATTTTTCCAATATCTTTCCGCTAAAAGTTGAGTAATCTCTTTGAACGATTGTTTTTAAATACGCTAAATTTCCTGCTTCCACAGCACTATGGTATTTGTAAATAAAACGGAACCAAAATTTCAAAAAATTATCTTCAATTTGATACTTTACACTACGGCTGCCAGGTTTTGCCAATATGGGCCGAATTTTTTTAATTAAACTGTATTCATTTTCTAAACGATCTAAAAATCCGCCAGTTTGTATTTCCATAATAGATTCTATTTCAACACGTGATGTTTTCCCTGATGCAATCAATGACAAAATAGAGAAATAATTTCCGTAATCTTTACCAAATTCTTCAATCAGCACATTTTTTCCTTCACCTAAAAACAGCGAATTTTCAGATAAAATTTCATTGCACATAGCTTCAAACGTAAAGGCTTCTGCCTGTACCAGCAGTTCTACATATTTGGCTACACCGCCTGTAAACAGATAAAAGGCCAACAAGTTGTTTTTACTGTAATGTGGTGTATAATCGTTTAAAATCTCTTTAAGTGTGGCAATATCAAATGCTTTTAGATGAATTCTTTGCGTAGCCCTGCCGAATAAAGGTTCTTTGGCATTTTCAAAAATTTTGCTCATTAAAGCATATACCGAACCACACAAAATTAGGTTAAGCATACTGTTTTGTTTGTTAGTATCCCAACTATTTTGCATATCGGAAAATACAGCGGGATTCACAGCATAAAATTCCTGAAATTCGTCGATAATCAACGTAAAATGGCGTGTTTTAGATAACTCCATCACAAAGCCAAACAATGCCTTAAAGGTCTTTATTTCTCCAAATATTGGAATATTAAATCGTTGTTTTATTTGTTCTGTAAATTCTTCACACAACAAAACCTCACTTTTTTTGGCTATAAAAAAATAAAGCACCTGGGTATTTTCAGTAGCTTTTACCAACAGGCTTGTTTTGCCAATACGTCTTCTTCCCACTACAAAAGTCATTTGTGCAGCAGTCTTAGACAACTTTTCAGTTTTGGCCAATAAATCCAGCTCGTTTGTTCTGTTATAGAAGTTCATCTGTGTGTTTTATTTTTTATTGGTACAGATGCTGTTCGCCATTAATCATTTCCTTTTGTATCAAAATTTGTTAGGGCTCGGTTCATTTTATAGCAACAAGCATTACCGTAACCTGCATTGCGTTAACAAATTTACAAAAATAATTCAAATTACAAAGACATTATTGTTCTTAAACAAGCTATACAAGCTACTGGTGGCAGGGTGCATGTATCATCGCACAGAAACATCAAAATTGTGGGTTACAATTCCATAATTGTAAAGAATTTTTTAAACCAATTGTTTACCGCTTCACAATCTTAAATATTTTGCCTTCCTTGCCCGGACGCAACTGAAAAAAGAAAGGTTTGCCGTTGTTGCCCTTCGACACTTCGGCTCCGCTCAGTGCAGGCAAGCTCAGGGTGACGCCCTTCGACTGCGCTCAGGGTGACGCC
>JACUUQ010000035.1 GCA_014859175.1 Lutibacter sp.
CATAACGCTGTTTGCAAACCTTAGCTTGTAGCCCAAAGGTTCCAATAAAAATTGCCAGCGATAAGCGCGTGATAAATGACTTAAAATGCCGAAAAATAATGACAAACCCACCCACCAATAATTGGCTGTTGCAAATGATGTTTTTATTGATTGAATATCTGAAGGCGTAAATTTTGAGACTGAGTACCAAATTAAAAAAACTCCCAAGGCTATTGGGAGTGTTATAAAACTAATTTTTTTTAATTTGTTGATCAATTTAGGTTAACGTATTGTCGTTTTCGTTAGGGAAAATTAACGTTGGTTTAAATAGTTTTGCTTTTTCAAAATCCATGATGCCGTAAGAAATAATGATAATAATATCTCCTTTGGCAACTTTTCTGGCTGCAGGGCCGTTTAGGGTAATTTCTCCGCTTTTTCTTGGACCTGTAATTACGTAGGTTTCAAGGCGTTCGCCATTGTTAATGTTCACAATATGAACTTTTTCGCCTTGAATAATGTTTGCTGCATCCATTAAATCCTCATCAACAGTAATGCTTCCGATATAATTTAAATCGGCGCCGGTTACTTTAACCCTGTGAATTTTTGATTTTACGACTTGTATTTGCATAGTGCAAAATTAATGATTTTGTGTTAATCTGTTATATTTATAAACTTATATTATCTATAAGTCTTACATTTCCAGCAAAAACGGCTATAAAAGCGCGATATTTTTTTGTCGGATTTTTGGTTTCAACTGGCAACAAGGTATCTTCATCTGCAATTTCAACATATTCTAGGCGCAATATCGGATGATTTTGAAATTCATTTTCAACCCATTTCACCACTTCCGAAGCATTTTTTGTGCCAAATTGAATTTTGGCTTTCTTTATTGTTTCATAAATAAATGGCGCTGCGGCGCGTTGTTCTTTTGTAAGCCTCATATTTCTGGAACTCATGGCCAAACCGTCTTTTTCTCTGTGAATTGGGCAGGCAATAATTTGAACGGTCAGCTTTCTTTTCTCCACCATTTTGCGAATGATTTGGATTTGCTGAAAGTCTTTTTCGCCAAAATAGGCTTTATGGGGTTTCACCACCTTAAACAACCGTTCAACAATGGTGCCTACGCCATTAAAATGGCCAGCCCTGAATTTTCCTTCCATCTGAAATTCCAATCCGTCAAAATCAAAGGATTGCGACTGGATATCATCGGCATAAATTTCTTCGGGAGTTGGGGTAAAAACGATGTCGCAACTAAAAGATTTCAAAAGTGATAAATCTTTTTCTATCGTTTTGGGGTAATTTGTCAAATCATCGGCATTATCGAACTGTGTTGGGTTCACAAAAATGCTCACAATCACAATATCATTCTCTTTTTTTGCCTTTCCCACAAGCGATAAATGCCCTTCATGCAGCGCCCCCATAGTTGGCACAAACCCAATAGTAACGCCGTTTTTAAGCGACTTAATTTTTTGTTGTAGCGATTTTATTTCAGTAAAAATCAACATAACGTATTTGTTAATTAACGTTAAAAGCGTGCAAACTTACATTTTTCAAGCTAAATTCTGCATTAATTTTCGTAATTTTGCATATTATTTAAAATTAAGAGTTGGTTTTATGAAAGATAAGAGAGTATTGATTGTTTCTTCAGAAGTTGTTCCCTATTTACCTGAAAATGAATTGTCAACAACCTCGTTTGAAACAGCAAAAATGATTCATAGCAACGGCGGGCAAACAAGAATTTTTATGCCCCGTTTCGGATTGATAAATGAAAGAAGACATCAACTCCATGAAGTGATCCGTTTATCGGGTATGAACTTGGTAATCAATGATATGGATATGCCTTTAATTATTAAAGTCGCTTCCATTCCAAAGGAAAGAATGCAGGTTTATTTTATTGACAACGACGAGTATTTTAAAAGAAAAGCATTATTTTCTGATGAAGACAATAACTTATTTGAAGACAATGATGAGCGTGCCATATTTTTTGCAAAAGGTGTGGTGGAAACTGTAAAAAAATTAAATTGGTCGCCAGACATTATTCACGTAAACGGCTGGATGGCCTCGCTTTTGCCGTTATACATTAAAGAATATTATAAAGACGACCCCTTGTTTTCAAACAGCAAAATAGTGACTTCATTATACAATACTGGCTTTGAAGGCACTTTAAACGACAAGTTTTTTGAGAAAATTAAGTTCGATAATATTGACGGTTCTAAATTTAAATCAATCTCCAATCCAACTTACACAAATATTTTAATCAATGCCATTGAAAATTCTGACGCGGTTATTAAAGCAAGCGAGCAACTTCCAAATAATTTGCTTGACTATTTAAAAACGTGCGAAAAACCTGTGTTGGATTATTTTCCAATCAGCGAGTTTGACAGTGCCTACACTAATTTTTACCTAACTAAAGTTTTATCATAAAATCCAACATTTATATATGGCAATTAAAGTTGTAAATGCTTTAAAATACTTAGGGCTATTCTCTACAGTGTTTTTTACTTTAATATCGTGCGAAAAAGAAATTGAAAGTATTGGCGTTAACTTAGTTAACAATAATAATTTCACCACCGATAAAAATATAACAGAAGTTATAACCGCCAACAAAAACATTGATAATGTGCCCGCCAGCGGGATTGCGCAATATTTATTGGGCGTTTATTCCGACAATGAATTTGGCACGTTGAGCGCGTCAATTGTGTCTCAATTAAATCTTCCGGCAATAGGAGAGGCTTATAATTACGGAACAAATTACGGAATAGATTCTGTTTTAATGATTATTCCGTACCAATCAACCAAATCAGCAGAAAAATATATCGACGGAAAACCAAAATTCTCCATTGATTCAGTTTTTGGAAATCCCGAAGTTGAATTTAAATTGGGTATTTATGAATTGAAAACGTTCTTAAATACGTTAGATCCTAACGACCCTTCAAAACCTGCAATTTATAATTCAGACAAGGAATTTCAAAAAGGCAATGAAGCTTTTTATTCAGGGAATTTTAAAATCAATCCTGATGATACAGTAGCTTACATAAAAAGATATATGCCAGATGGCGTAACTTCTTACACAAAGGACACCATCAAACAGACCGATAAAAGTCCGACGATTAAAATACCATTAAATGAAAATTTAATCAAGCAAATTTTTGTTGACAATGCGGCTGGAGCCGACTTTGAGTCTTTAGATGCTTTTCAGCGTTATTTTAGGGGTTTCTTTATTGAAGCCACCGCACTGTCATCCAACAAATCTCATTTGGTTTCATTGGCAATGGCGAATGCTAAAATGGTTATTTATTATTCAAAAGATGAAGATGAAGGTGCAACGGTTGATTTAAACGGAAATAATATTAATGGGGAGCAGGGCGTAAGGACAAAACACAATTTTGAATTTGCGTTTGGAACCATAAAATCAAATGTGCTTAAAAGGGATTTGGCCCCACACCAAAGCGGTGAAGACAGGTTATATGTTCAGGGAGCTGCGGGTTCAATGGCGACAATTGATTTGTTTAAAAATGAAAACATCATTGAATTGCAACAGAATAAATGGCTGATTAATGATGCGAGCTTAATTTTTTACGTGGATCAAAATGCGGCGAGTGATATTGCCCCAGAGCAGTTATATATATTCAATTACGATGACAAAAGGCAATTAACAGACATTATGACCGAAGGATTGGCAGCAGTTGGCGGCCTCTTGGAAAAAGACGAGAATGGCAAACCTTTTCGTTACGTTTTTAAAATGACTGATTATATCTCCAAATTGTTAACATTGGACGAACCGTTAGAATTGGTTAAAATTGGTTTAAAAGTTTTTAATCCTTCAGATATTCCCACAGCCTTTGATGATGTAAAAATTAAAGATTTTAGCTGGACGCCAAAAGGCGTTGTGTTGTTTGGCGATGACCCAAGTTTTGGAGATAAAAGGGTAAAACTTGAAATATCTTATACAAAATTAAATAATTAAAAAAAGAAAATTGCGATGTGTGGAATTGCGGGTTATTTAGGATTTAGAAAAGCTTACCCAATAGTGATAAACGGGTTGCAGCGTTTAGAATACAGAGGTTACGACAGTGCGGGCGTTGTTTTGGTTGACGGCAATGAAATGAGCCTCTACAAAACAAAAGGAAAAGTTTCGGATTTAAAAAAAATCATGAAACAAAAAAATGTTGAAGGCAATTTGGCTTTAGGCCATACGCGTTGGGCA
Source organism: Lutibacter sp. (assembly GCA_014859175.1). GTDB lineage: Bacteria > Bacteroidota > Bacteroidia > Flavobacteriales > Flavobacteriaceae > Lutibacter. Next base: position 4,187 of record JACUUQ010000035.1, read on the forward strand.
ACACATGGGGTGCCAAGTGATGAAAATTCACATCCGCACCTTTCAAATTCCGGAAATTTGGTGATTGTGCATAACGGAATTATCGAGAACTACGATACCATTAAAAAGGAACTGATCACCCGTGGCTATACTTTTAAAAGCGATACGGATACTGAAGTTTTAGTAAATTTAATAGAAGAAGTAAAAATCAAAAATAAATGCAAATTGGGCTATGCAGTCCAAATGGCGCTAACCAATGTAGTTGGCGCTTACGCCATTGCAGTTTTTGATGTTTCAAAACCCAACGAAATCATTGTCGCGAAATTAGGAAGTCCGATTGCCATTGGAATTGGAGAAAATAATTCAGAATTTTTTGTTGCTTCAGATGCATCGCCATTTATTGAATACACCAGAAATGCAATTTATTTACAGGATGAAGAAATAGCAATCATAAAATTGGACGAAGATATCAGAATTCGTAAAATCCACAACAATGCTGAAGTTGTCCCTGATATACAGCAATTAAAGCTTAATTTGGAGCAAATTGAAAAAGGTGGTTACGACCATTTTATGTTGAAGGAAATCCATGAGCAGCCAAATGCTATTTTAGACGCTTACAGAGGAAGACTCCTAGCCTCAAAAGGCATGATAAAAATGGGAAGTGTAGATGACAACATTGCGCGATTTTTAAATGCAAACCGCATTGTGATTGTTGCTTGCGGAACTTCTTGGCATGCCGGATTGGTGGCTGAATATTTGTTTGAAGATTTGGCGCGCATTCCTGTTGAAGTGGAATATGCCTCCGAGTTTAGATACAGAAATCCAATCATAAATAAAAACGATATTGTTATTGCAATTTCACAATCCGGTGAAACTGCCGACACCTTAGCAGCCATAAAACTGGCAAAATCTAAAGGCGCTTTTGTCTTTGGGGTTTGTAACGTTGTTGGCTCATCGATAGCGAGAGAAACCGATACCGGCGCTTATACGCACGCCGGCCCGGAAATTGGCGTGGCTTCAACAAAAGCATTTACTACGCAAATAACCGTTTTGGCATTAATTGCCTTGAAGTTGGGTAATTTAAAAGGAGAACTTTCAAATTCTACGTTTCATCATTATATTCAAGAAATGAGCTTAATACCGGGAAAAGTGGAAGAAGTTCTGAAAATGGATAAAGAAATAGAAAAAATTGCCGCAATTTATAAAGATGCACCAAATTGTTTGTATTTAGGACGAGGATTTAATTTCCCAGTAGCGCTTGAAGGCGCTTTAAAATTGAAGGAAATATCCTACATTCACGCAGAAGGTTATCCTGCCGCAGAAATGAAACACGGGCCAATCGCTTTAATTGATGAATATATGCCGGTTGTGGTTATTGCCACTAAAAAGGGACATTACGACAAAGTGGTAAGCAACATTCAGGAAATTAAAGCACGTAATGGTAAAATAATTGCAATTGTCACCAAAGGTGATACTGTTGTAAGAGAAATGGCCGACCATGTGATTGAAATTCCGGAAACAGAAGAAGCTTTTGTGCCACTTTTATCTACAATACCATTGCAATTGTTATCCTATTATATCGCTGTTATGCGTGGTTGTAACGTGGATCAGCCAAGAAATCTGGCGAAATCCGTTACGGTGGAGTAATTGTTAAGAATTTAAGTTTACCGAATTTTTTTGGTAACTTATAGATGATAAAAAATTAAGGGTTCCGCTTGCGGAACCCTTTTTATTTGCAAGGAGTACAGGAAGAGTTTTTAAAACTAATTCTCAACATAAATACCTTTGAGCATTTCTTAAAGATCTTAAAGAAAAATAAAGTTGATTGTAAGGTGCTTAAACAAAGATTTTAACAATCCAAATTAGATTGTAAAGGCTTAAACTAAAAATAAGTAAAACAACAGTAAGAAACAGCAACAGCTGGGTGTTTTTTTTAAATTTAATATTTTTCATAGCGTTTTTTGGAGTTATTCTAATGGATTTTCAAAACAATTCTAAATTCATACGTTTAAAATTATTGGCAAAAACACACCATTTTAAAAATATTTTGAAATATTTTAAAGAGAATTATCTGTTTAAATAGAATTTAAATTTCCATAATTCTGTTCAATCAATTCACAATTGGCTGCTTAAAAGGTTGTTAAATTATATTGATAATGAGTCGTGTATCATGGAGTGATTTCCATCATTCCATACAGTTAATATATCGGTGGCCACTTGCGCGCCACTGCCCGCTGCAATGGCAAATTGGCTTCTCCATCCGGCCAAAACACCTGCAACATATATTCCTTCAGCAACCAGATGATTGTTATTTTTTAACATCACACGTTCTTTTTGCGGAGGCAAACTGTGGTGCGGAACAACATATTGCATCAAACCTTCAATGCTAAAAAGATTTGATGGGCCAACAGACACAACAATAGATTTTGCTTGGTAAGAATTTTTATTGGTGACCACGGTAAAATTCGGAAATTCACCTTCAATTTTTGTCACCTTTTCATGGTCAATCTGAATGACGTGCGGATATAAATCCGAAAGTTGGTTGATGCCATCTGCCAAAACCTGATTGCCACTTGTTCCTTTTTTTAATCCCAAAACATTATTGAGGATGGCTTCATTTAAGGCCGAACTTTTTTGGTGCACAACAATGCCAATTTTTTTATTGTTGGCAAAAGGTTTATGAACTGCCGAGCCTAATATTAGCGCGCAAGAGAGTCCGGCGGCGCTTCCTCCTATAATCATTACGTCGAATGTATCCATATGGTAGAATTTAATTTTGAAACAATCCCTGAATGTTTGATGTAAATAACTTAACGGCTATCGCCAAAAGAATCACTCCAAATACTTTTCTAATGATATTGATGCCGTTTTTGCCTATTATTTTTTCGATTTTTACCGAAGTTTTAAGCACTACGTATAAAAATATGGTGTTGATGATAATGGCAAATACAATATTTATGGTTGAAAATTCAGCCCTTAAAGATAGTAAAGTGGTTAAACTTCCCGGTCCGGCCAACAATGGAAATGCCAACGGAAATATGGAAGCTGTTTTGGCGTTCGTCTCTTCTTCTTTGTAAAGGGAAATTCCCAAAATCATTTCCAGTGCCAAAAAGAATAGGATAAATGATCCCGCAACAGCAAAGGAATTTACATCAATGCCAATTAAGTTTAAGATGCTTTTTCCCAAAAACAAAAAGGCAATCATGATAACACTGGCAACTATGGATGCTTTTCCTGAGTGCAGATGGCCAAATTTTACCCGTAAATCAATAATAATCGGAATGCTTCCGATGATGTCGATTACAGCAAACAACACCATGGTTGCCGTCACTATTTCCTTAAAATTTATTTCCATCGTAAACCTTTTTTAAAAGATTGGCAAAAGTATCCAATCAAAAATTGAATTATACCAAAAGTAATGTAAAAAAATTAGTTATTTTTGCCGAATGTTTCAATTAGGAAAAACCATAGTTTCAGAAGAGATTATAGATAAAGATTTTGTCTGTAATCTTTCGGCCTGCAAAGGCAAATGTTGTATTGATGGAGAAGCCGGCGCTCCGTTGGATGAAGATGAATTGATTATACTTATGGATATTTATCCGAAAGTGAAGCCTTTTTTAAGACCGGAAGGCATTGAAGCCATTGAAGACCAAGGACTTTTTACCATGGATGAAGGTGAATACGAAACCACTTTAATCGACGGAAAAGACTGCGCCTATTCCATATTTGATGAAAATAACACCGTTAAATGCGGTATTGAAGAAGCTTACAATCAAGGCGCAATCGATTGGAAAAAACCAATTTCCTGCCATTTATATCCAATCCGAATTACGGAATACAGCGAATTTTCGGCAGTAAATTACCACAAATGGCCAATTTGCGATGATGCCTGTACGTTAGGCGCAGCATTGCAAGTGCCGGTTTATAAATTTGTGAAAGATGCCTTAATCAGAAAATTTGGTGAAGACTGGTATGCGGAACTTGAAAAAATTGCCGAAAAACACGTTAAGCAATAACATTATTTATCGCTAAAATATTGTCATTAAAAGCGCCTAATTTTTAGCGCTCTTTTTTTAATGTGGCGTTTTCGTTTAAACTGCCTAAAACCAAGTATCACGCAATTTAAAAATTTTCAAATCATTACAAATCAGCCATTAACATTATTTTTTGGATTTTTAAATATCACAATAATGTTAAAAACTCGATAACAAATGTGAATAAGTAAGCCTTTTTTGTGTCTATTTTTTTTCAATATTTGTTTTACTCGTTTTTTACCAAAAACACCAACTAACTACTAACTAAAAAATTACAATTCATGTCATTTCTAGAACCCATTCTTCAGCCCAATAAAAATCGATTTGTGATTTTTCCAATTCAGCACCAGGATATCTGGGAATGGTATAAAAAACAGGAAGCGAGCATTTGGACTGCGGAAGAAATTGATTTGCACCAAGATGTTATTGACTGGGAAACAAAATTAAATGATGACGAGCGTTATTTTGTCAAACATATTCTGGCATTTTTTGCAGCCTCTGACGGAATTGTGAACGAAAATTTAGCCGAAAATTTTGTGGGCGAAGTGCAATATACCGAAGCAAAATTCTTTTACGGTTTTCAAATAATGATGGAAAACATCCATTCTGAAGTGTATTCCTTGCTCATAGACACTTATGTTAAAAATGAAACTGAAAAAGACCAATTGTTTAATGCCATTGATGTTTTTCCCGCCATTAAAGAAAAAGCGGATTGGGCGCTAAAATGGATTGAAAGTCCGAGTTTTGCCGAGCGTTTAATTGCATTTGCCGCTGTTGAAGGCATCTTTTTCTCGGGAAGTTTTTGTTCCATATTTTGGCTGAAAAAGAGAGGTTTAATGCCCGGATTGACTTTTTCAAACGAACTGATTTCACGCGATGAAGGAATGCACTGCGATTTTGCCACTCACCTGCACAACAACCATATTGTAAACAAGGTGCCGAAAGAACGGATTACCGAAATTTTGACCAACGCACTCGATATTGAACGTAAATTTATTACAGAATCATTGCCGGCCAGTTTAATTGGCATGAACGCCAAATTAATGTCGCAATATCTGGAATTTGTGACCGACCGATTACTGACGGAATTTAATTGCGATAAAGTGTACAATTCCACAAATCCATTCGATTTTATGGAAATGATTTCTTTGGAAGGCAAAACAAATTTCTTTGAAAAACGTGTTTCAGAATATCAAAAAGCCGGCGTAAAAAGCGGTACAGGAACAGGAAGCATCAGTTTTGATGCGGAATTCTAATGAATTATGATTTACGACCTGCCTGCCGGACAGGCAGGTTTTTGATTTATGATTGTGAAATTAATTTTTATTGTTTATATCCAAATCAAGCTCCCTCTCCTTCGGAAAAGCCTGTCCCGTTTTTAGAACGGGAGGTTGGGGATAGGAAATAATTCGTAAATCAAAAATATTTCAGAAACTTACTAACTAACTAAATATAGCTAAAGAAAATGTTTGTACTAAAAAGAGCCGGTAAAAAAGAGCCGGTGATGTTCGATAAAATCACGGCCAGAGTTCGAAATATGTGTTACGGCTTAAACAAATTGGTCGATCCCGTTAAAGTTGCCATGCGGGTTATTGAAGGATTGTATGATGGGGTTTCAACTTCTGAACTTGATAACTTAGCAGCCGAAACTGCTGCAACAATGACAGTTCAGCATCCCGATTATGCAAAACTTGCTGCGCGTATCGCCGTTTCAAACTTGCATAAAAATACCAAAAAAGTTTTTTCTGAAGTGATGGCCGATTTGTACAATTACGTAAATCCGCGCACCGGAAAAAAAGCGCCCTTATTATCAGATGAAACCTATAACGTAATTATGGCCAATGCCGAAAAAATTGATTCCACCATTATTTACAATAGGGATTTCGGTTATGATTATTTCGGATTTAAAACATTGGAACGTTCTTATTTGTTGAAACTAAATGGCGAAATAGCTGAACGTCCACAACATATGTTAATGCGTGTTGCTATTGGAATTCATCAGGAAGATATTGAAGAAGCCATTGAAACGTATGAATTAATGTCCAAAAAATTCTTTACGCACGCCACCCCAACGCTTTTTAATGCGGGAACGCCAAAACCGCAAATGTCATCATGTTTCTTGTTGCAAATTCAAGAAGACAGCATTGACGGAATTTACGATACCCTAAAACAAACGGCACAAATATCGCAATCTGCTGGCGGAATTGGGTTGTCAATTCACAATGTACGTGCTACGGGTTCTTATATTCGCGGCACAAACGGTACATCAAACGGTATTGTGCCCATGTTAAAAGTTTTTAACGATACGGCCCGTTATGTGGATCAGGGCGGCGGAAAACGGAAAGGTTCTTTTGCCATTTATATGGAACCTTGGCACGCTGATGTTTTTGATTTTTTGGATCTCCGTAAAAATACAGGTGCCGAAGAAAATCGTGCGCGTGATTTATTTTATGCGATGTGGATTCCTGATTTATTTATGAAACGTGTTGAAGAAAATGGTGACTGGACGTTGATGTGCCCAAATGAATGTCCGCATTTATTTGACACTTACGGCGAGGAATTCGAAAAATTATACACGGGTTACGAAAAAGTGGGCAAAGGCCGCAAAACCATTAAAGCACGTTTGCTTTGGGAAAAAATATTGGAAGCCCAAATTGAAACCGGAAATCCGTATATGTTGTATAAAGATGCCGCCAACCGAAAATCAAACCAAAAAAATTTGGGAACCATCCGTTCTTCAAATTTGTGTACTGAAATTATGGAGTACACCGCAAAAGATGAAGTGGCAGTTTGTAATCTGGCATCCATTGCGCTTCCTATGTTTGTTGATGAAGATGAAAATGGAACCAAGTTTTTTAACCATCAAAAACTGTATAAAATCACCAAAAAAATTACGCGAAATTTAGATACAGTAATCGACCGAAATTATTATCCGGTGAAAGAAGCGGAAAACTCGAATTTTAGACACAGGCCAATCGGACTTGGCGTTCAGGGGTTGGCAGATGCCTTTATTATGCTGCGTTTGCCATTTACAAGTGATGAAGCCAAAAAATTGAACCAAGAAATTTTTGAAACCATTTATTTTGCGGCGGTAACCTCTTCCATGGAAATTGCGAAAGCAAAAGAACCATATTCGTCATTTAAAGGATCGCCAATGTCACTAGGCGAATTTCAGTTTAATATGTGGGGCGTTTCGGAAGATGAGTTAAGCGGAAGATGGGATTGGAAGGCATTGCGCAAAAAAGTAATCAAAAATGGCGTTAGAAATTCGTTGTTGGTGGCGCCGATGCCAACTGCCTCAACTTCCCAAATATTGGGAAACAACGAAGCTTTTGAACCCTACACTTCAAATATTTATACCCGCAGGGTGTTGAGCGGGGAATTTATTGTGGTGAACAAACATTTATTGGAAGATTTGGTTGATTTGGGCTTGTGGGACAATGAAATGAAAGAAGCCATTATGCGCGCCAACGGATCTGTGCAAAATATAGACATCATTCCACAGGAATTAAAAGATCTGTATAAAACCGTTTGGGAAATGAGCATGAAAGATATTATTGACATGTCTCGTCAGCGCGGTTATTTTATCGACCAGTCTCAGTCGCTAAACTTGTTTATGCAGGATGCCAATTATTCTAAATTAACCTCGATGCATTTTTACGCATGGAAATCGGGATTAAAAACGGGTATGTATTATCTGCGGACAAAAAGTGCCGTGAATGCAACACAATTTACGGTTTCAAACAAGAAAAAGGAAGAAGAAATTCCGCTGACGCCAGATGAATTAAGGCAACTAATTTTGCAGTCGAAAGAGAATCCCGATGATTGCGAAATGTGCGGATCATAGTATTTAAATCGGCCTCCAAAAAGAAAACCTCAACTTGCTATTTTAAGTTGAGGTTTTTTTATGATTAAAAATGGCGGCCTTTATTTATTTTGGCCCCTAGTTGCATACAATTCCAACAAATCCATAGTGGCTTTTATCAAATCTTCTGTTTCCAGCAAAATACTGAAGTAAAGCGTTGTATTTTTCGGACTTGATTCTGTGGTTCTTGTGCGTTCCACTTGTTTTTGGGCGTTGATGGAAACCTGTTTTAGCAGATTTTTCTTTTCTTCAATTAAAGTGGCTATTTTATTGAAAGAGCGATCATCAAAAATGATTCTTGTTTCTGCGAAAAGATGGTTTAATTTTTCAGCAATATCTTTTAATTCTTTAGCCTGGCTCGGTTTTAAACCCTTATGATTGTTATGGATGTGCTTGTGGCTTACTTTTGAAATAAATCCGACCGATTGTGCGATGTCTTGTAAATCACCAACAACATTGATGTAAAAAGTGCTTGCGCCAACCGATGATTCATCCAAATTTTTGATAAAGTAGAAAATATTGTTTTGTAAATCCTCAATCTCAGATTCTAATTTTCCGACGGTGTTTTTGGCTTTTTTTAAGGTTGGCAAATCTTGGTTTATCAAGCCGGCAATGGTGTTTTCGTTTATTTTGCTGACCCTTTTCAACACTTTAGAAATGTTATCGGCACTTTCTTCAATAACGCCTTTTACCGATTTGCTTTCCGCTCTGTTTAAACTGTCTTCCTCTTTGGTTTCCTTTGATTTTTTTAAATGATTAATGGAGTTTCTTACCAATAAAACAATAGCCATCAGCAATAAAATGGCAATCATTGTCGCTCCTCCTAAATAAATTAAATAAGCAACAATACCTGCAGCGACAAATGCAGCAAATGCAGTAAAAAACCAGCCGCCAATGACGTTTAATACGCCAGCCACCCTATAAACGGCACTTTCGCTTCCCCAAGCCCTGTCGGCCAAAGAAGAACCCATTGCAACCATAAATGTTACATAAGTGGTTGATAAAGGCAGTTTGTATGATGTTGCAATTGATATCAACACGCCTGCAACCATTAAATTAACCGCGGCCCTTACCAAATCAAAAGCAGGCAGTTCAAGTTTTTTTCCGCCCGCCAGTTCAATAACTGGCTTTTCAAATTGTTTGTCTATTTTATCCAATACCGTGTTTGGCGTCATAAAAGCCAAATATTTAGCAAATAACATAGCTGTTCTCACAAATCCCCTTGATAAAAAGTTTGGCTCAAAACGTTCTTTGGTGTCTGTCTGGCTTGCTAAATCTACGGATGTTTTTACAACTGCTTTTGCTTTTGATGAAAACCATAAAGTAAGCACCATAATCAACCCTGCCATAAACAGTAAAAAGGTTGGGGTGGGAACTTTGGTTCCTAAAACAGCCATGGCAAATTCAGTTGACGGAACGCCAGACGCTGACCAAGCTTGGTACGATTGCCAGCCCGCAATTGGCACGCCGATAAAGTTTACCAAATCGTTGCCTGCAAAAGCCAATGCCAATGCAAAAGTACCTACGATTATGATAATTTTATAAATGTTAATTTTAAAATAATTAATAAGGATATAAGAGATTGCCGACCAAACTATGAAATTTACGGCGATAATTTGAAACACAAATTTTTCGATAAATGCTTTTATGGTTATTTGGCCAATTAGCTCAAATTTTTCTGAAGCAAAACTTGTTCCTCCTATCCCTTTTAGCAGTATAAAATAAAGCATGGAAGTTAATGCAATACCGCCAAATAAGGCACTTACCCAATTGGATTTTTTTTCAAAATTAAACGAAAGCAGCAGCCTGGAAATAAACTGCACAAATGCTCCCACAGAAAAAGCGATGACTACCGAGAGCAATATGCCAATAATAATTTGGGTTGCCTTTGAGGTATTTATATAGTTTACAACATCCAAAAAATTTCCGCCATCAGCGCCAATTTTAATCAACGCAACTGCAACAGCGGCTCCCAATAATTCAAATACAATTGAAACTGTTGTAGATGTTGGCAGGCCAATGGTGTTAAAGAAATCCAACAATAAAATGTCCGTAATCATTACCGCCATAAAAATGATCATAATATCACTAAACATGAACATTTGCGGATTAAAAATTCCGTTTCGGGCAACTTCCATCATGCCGCTGGAGAAAATTGCCCCAAAGGCAATCCCAATACTTGCAACAATCATGATGGTTTTAAAAGAAACTGCTTTTGACCCTATTGCAGAATTTAAAAAGTTTACAGCATCGTTGCTAACTCCTACAACCAAATCGGCAATGGCCAAAACGCCAAGGGCAACAATCATTAAAAAGTAAAAATTATCCATATTTTGGGTATTTTTTGAATTCGGTAAAAGTAACTAGATAATTTTTTTTATGCTATATATTTTTAGTATTTCTTAAACATTAACCTAAAGTTAAAATATTATTAAAATACAGGAATTTTGATTCTCTTTTTTAATAAACAAGGTGTTTTGGGCTGATGCAGAGCTCCTTAAAATATTTATTTAAAGGCATATTTATGTGTAGGAACAATAATAAAAAAACCGCCAGAAACTAAACTGGCGGTTAAACTCTGCGTAAATGATTTATAAGAAATGTTTTAGGAATTTTTTTATTGAACTTATGGGCATTTAAATTCAATTACTTTTTCTTTTTATGCTTTAAAATTTCTGCATCAATAAAATAGATAATGCTTTCGGAGATATTTTTAAGCAAGTCGCCAATTTTTTCAAATTTTTTCATCACCACCAATGCCATTAGATATTGACGAATTAATTCAGGATTTTTAACAGCATCTTCTGCAACAATGTCAAAAGCGTTTGCATTTATGGCATTGATAATTTTATCTTTCTTAAATACTTTTCGGGCTACTTTTAAATTTTCATTGATGAAGGCGTTTTCCACATCTTTAAACATGCTTTCCAGCGTTTCGAACATGAGGTTAAATTGCAATCTTTCAATAAGTTCGGGCACCAGTTTTTGGTTTAAATCTACCGTATGGTTTGCTATGTCAAATGCCTGGTCGCCAATGCGCTCCAAATTATAATTAATTTTAAGCAGCGCCAACGCAAATCTTAAATCGGTTGCCACAGGGCTATACAATGCAATAAAATGGTCGGTATCCTTTTCAATTCTTACGTCGAGCGCATTGACCCTGTTTTCTTTTAAAACAACTTCTTCCGCCAAATCTGTGTCAAATGAAGTAAATGCTTCATAGGCAAGTTGCACTTGTTTATGAACCAAGTTTAACATTTCTTCTCCATTTTTGCTTAAAACAGCTCTTTGTTCTTCAATATTTATCATGACTTTTTATTTTTAACCGAACCTTCCTGTGATATAATTTTCCGTTCTCTTTTTTTCGGGATTTGTAAATATTTTTTTTGTTTTATCAAACTCAATCAATTCTCCCATATAAAAAAACGCGGTATAATCGCTAATTCTTGCCGCTTGTTGCATATTATGGGTAACAATAATAATGGTATAATCTTGCTTTAGATGATGGATTAATTCTTCAATTTTTGCTGTGGAAATTGGATCGAGTGCAGAGGTTGGCTCATCCATTAATAGTATGGAAGGTTCAACAGCCAAGGTTCTTGCAATACATAAACGCTGTTGTTGTCCGCCCGAAAGGGTTAATGCCGATTTGTTCAAATTGTTTTTAACCTCATTCCATAAATCTGCCTGAACCAACGCTTTTTCCACTCGGTCTGCAATCAATTTTTTGTCTTTAATGCCCTGAATTTTTAATCCGTAGGCCACATTTTCAAAAATAGATTTCGGAAAAGGATTTGGCTTTTGGAAAACCATGCCAACTTCTTTCCTTAATTGCTCGAGCTGTATTTTTTCTTTGTAAATATTTTTATCGTCAATTTTAATTTTGCCTTCCATTTTAAAATCCTCGATATAATCGTTCATTCTGTTGAACAAACGCAAAAAAGTAGATTTTCCGCAACCCGAAGGTCCAATAAAAGCTGTAATGCTTTTTGGTTTAATGCTCATGGAAACATCTTTAATGGCTTGAAAATCGCCATAGTAAACATTGACGTCCTTGGTTTGCAATTTGTATTTTTCAGCAATTGGCGCTTCTGTTTTAGCGTCTTCAATTTTTTCTGACATCATATCACTCATCGTATTACTGTAATTTTTTTTGCCATTTATTTCTGAAATAAACCGCGATTCCATTCATGATAAAGGTAATTAATAATAAAATAATAATGGCCGCTGCCGCATTGTCTATAAATCCTTGTTGCGGACGTGAAATCCAGTTAAAAATTTGGATAGGCAACACCGAAAATTGGTCTAGCGGACCTTGCGGCGCAAAAGGGACATAGGCCAAAGCACCAACAACAATTAACGGAGCGGTTTCACCAACAGCTCTTGAAAGCGCCAAAATAACGCCGGTTAAAATACCACCGCTTGATGCCGGCAATACCTGGTTCCATATTGTTTGCCATTTTGAGGCACCCAATGCATAAGACGCGTCCCTGATCGAGCCGGGAACCGCTTTTATAGCTTCTCTTGTGGCCACAATAATAATGGGTAAAATTAACAGCGATAAAGTTAAAGCGCCCGCCAAAACACTGGCGCCTAAATTCATAATTCTTACAAACACTTCCAGTCCTAACAATCCATATATAATGGACGGAACGCCCGCCAAGTTGGAAATGTTAATTTCAAGCAATGCTGAAAGTCGGCTCTTTTTGGCATATTCTTCCAAATAAACCCCTGCGGCAACACTAATTGGAAAAGAAATAATCGCCGTTAAAACCAGTATCCAGACACTTCCCATCAATGGCGTCCATATCCCTGATTTTTCCGGTTTTCGAGACGGCAAATCGGTGATAAAAGCCCAATCTATTCTGCTTAGGCCGTCAATCAATATTCCGCCTATAAAAATAACCAACAACACCAACCCGATGAGCGTGCAAGCAATTCCCCAAAATTTGAAGAGCTGGTCTTTCAGCCTGTTTTTTTGAACATTAGTCATATTTTTGTCGGAATTTTTTTCTGATTTGGAAACTAATCGTATTCAATAAAAATGTAAGCGCAAATAAGGTAATACCTGCAGCAAATATTGTTTTGTATTCCAAGGAACCATGTTGCACATCGCCCAAACTTACCTGAACAATATAAGCGGTAATGGTTTCCACAGGAACTGTAGGGTCTAAGGTTAATCGAGGTTGTTGCCCTGCTGCAATCGCCACAATCATCGTTTCGCCAATAGCTCTTGAAATGGCCAAAATAATGGACACAATAATGCCTGATGAAGCTGCCGGAACCACCACTTTGAAAGCTGTTTGAAGCCTTGTGGCGCCCATGCCGTAAGAGGCTTCCCGTAATGCTTTTGGCACGGCAAATAAAGCATCTTCACTTAAGGAAGACACAAATGGGATAATCATAATTCCCATAACGATACCTGCTGAAAGAGAGTTAAAGCCAGATAAATTGGGGATAAATTGCTGCAGAAATGGCGTCACAACCACCAAAGCGAAAAATCCGTAAACAACTGTTGGCACGGCAGCCAAAAGTTCTAACAAAGGTTTTATTGTTTTTCTGAAACTTCTTGGGGCATATTCGCTTAAATAAATGCTTATGGACAAGCCAATGGGCAATGCAACAGAAATTGCAATGAATGTGGTGAGCAAGGTGCCGGTAAGCAAGGGAAGTATCCCATAATGTTTTTTGGTAAACAAAGGCGTCCATTCGGTATCAGTAAAAAAATCGAAGATGGAAACTTCCTGAAAAAAACTGAAAGCTTCAACAGCAAGCACCAAAATAATGCCGACCGTAACGGCAACTGTAATTAAGGCACTTGATAAAAGTGATTTTTCTATGACAAATTCTCTGATTTTACGCATCAAATTTAATTTGAAACAAAATCAGATGTAAGACACATCTGATTTTGTTAAGTTGAGATTTTGTTTATTTATTTTTTTTCAACAAAAGCTTTAAAATTTTCTTTTTGTTTTGCGTAAAGTTCTGCAGGCAATTTAATGTATCCTACATCTTCCGATAATTCTGCGGCGTTGTCAAGATAGAAATTAACAAACTCAATCACTTCAGGTTGTTTTATGGAAGAGCTGTTTACGTAAATAAATAAAGGTCTGGATAAAGGACTGTAAGTGCCGTTGCTCACTGTTTCCAATGTTGGTTTCACAACTTCTTTCCCATTGTGTACGCCTATCAGGGCTAATTTATCTTTGCTTTCTTCGTAGTAAGCCAATCCAAAGAATCCTAAAGCATATTTGTCTCCCGCAATTCCCTGCACCAATACGTGGTCATCTTCACTGGCGGTAAAATCACCTCTGCTTGTGCCGCTTTTTCCGTTGATGGCTTCGGTAAAGTAATCGAAAGTTCCTGAAGCAACGCCAGGACCGAATAAATGGATTTCTTGATTTGGCCATTCCGGACGAATTTGGTTCCACTTCATAATTTTTCCTTGTGCTGCAGGCTCCCAAATTTTCTTCAATTCTTCAACAGTGAAACTGTCAACCCAAGTATTTTCTGGATTCACCACTACAGCCAATCCGTCATAAGCAACTTCCAATCCCAAATAAGTGATGTTGTTTTCTGCGCAGGCTTCAATTTCTTTGTCTTTTATGGGGCGGGAAGCGTTTGAAATGTTTGTTTCTCCTCTTGAGAATTTTTGAAATCCACCACCGGTTCCTGAAACGCCAATGGTTACTTTTACGCCTGGCTGAATGGCTCTAAATTCTTCTGCCACAGCTTCCGTTACCGGAAAAACCGTGCTTGAACCATCAATGCTGATGCTTCCTGTCAATTTTGCCGCATCGCTGCCTGCGTCTTTTTGTTCTTTTTTGTTTCCGCAAGCTCCAATTACCAAAGCTAAGGACAAGATAAATACTAATTTTTTCATTTTTGTCGTTTTTAATTTGTTTTGCAAAGGACTGATTTGATTGTTAAGTTTAGGTTAACTAAAAATTATTTGATTACTATTGTTTTCTTTGGATTAAGTGATTTACAACTTAAATTCGGCATTTAAAAATACCAGTGATTTGTTGTCTAATGTTGAATTGTCAAAACTAAAGTCTTGGTAATTTAATGAGAATTTAAGGCCTTTAACGGGCGCATATTGAATTCCCGCTATAATTTGGCTTCCATTTTTGTCGAAATTCCACGCGGTAGTTTCGCCTATTAAAGTATTTGAATTTAATTCATCATAGCGGCCAAAAATCTCAAATTTTTTGTTGATGACATAGGTTGCGTAAAATGACAAACCATCTAAATCGTGATCAACAGCAGCGCTTGAATATTTTTTGCCGTTG
>JACUUQ010000260.1 GCA_014859175.1 Lutibacter sp.
ATTTCAAAAATTTGCGATGCCATAATCAATCAGTTCAGCAATGCTGTCGAACTAAAAAACATCACCATAAACTCATTTCACACAAATGATTCTTATGCCTTTGCAGATAAAAATATGTTAGAAGTTGTTTTAAGAAACTTACTTTGCAATGCCATTAAATATACCGAATGCAATGGTAAAATTGAAATTTATTCAATGCCGGTTGGTGAATTTATTGAAATTACCGTTTCTGATAATGGAGTTGGGATGACTGATGAAGTTAAAAGTAAATTATTTAAATCGGATTTGCATGAATCAAAACCTGGAACCGAAAATGAAAGAGGAACTGGTTTGGGTTTAATAATTTGCAATGATTTTATTCAAAGAAACCATGGAAAAATTTGGATAGAAAACAATGCTGAAAAAGGAACTTCATTCAAATTTACCTTACCAAATTATAAAAAAGAAGAAGTACATAAATCTAATAAAGCAGAAGCTTTAAAGAGTGAAAAATACTTTCAATAAATAATTAGCAAAACACTAAAATGTGTTTTATCGGTTTTCTACTCATTTATACTTTTCACTCATTTATCAATTGACAAAGCATTGTCCCAATCTGAAATCAAATCATCAATGTGCTCAATTCCCACTGAAATTCTAAGTAAATTGTATGGAGTTGGACTATCAATACCTTCAACTGATTTGCGATGCTCCACCAAACTTTCAACGCCCCCTAAGCTAGTGGCAAGTGTAAAATAATTTAATTTTGATGCCATAAAGGTAGTTTCAATTTCGCTGCCTTTAATTAAAATGGATAACATCGCTCCAAATCCCTTTTTTTGCTGCTTTTTCGCTAATAAATGTTGCGGATGGCTTTTCAAACCGGGATAATTGACTTTTTCAATTTTTGGATGATTTTCCAAATATTTGGCCAATTTTAAGGCGTTTTTACTTTGTTTTTTAATGCGCAAATGAAGTGTCTGAATTCCCCGTGCAATTAGCCAGCAATCGAAAGGCGCAGGAACCGCACCCGATAAAACTTGAATATTTTTAATTTTTTCCGCAATTATTTCATCATTCATAACAACACAGCCACCAATAACATCACTGTGGCCGCCAAAATATTTAGTGGTTGAATGAATTACAATATCAGCCCCAAGTTCCAATGGATTTTGAAAAACTGGCGTGAGCCAAGTGTTGTCAACGGCGCAAATTGCCTTATTTTTATGTGCAATTTCGGCAATGGCTGCAATATCGCTTAATTTTAATTGTGGGTTTGAAGGCGACTCTACCCAAATTAACGCAGTGTTTGTTTTTATGGCTTTTTCAACCAATCCATAATCCGTCATATCCACAAAATCACAGGACAAATCCCAACGTTTAAAGACTTCCTCCATTAATTTTCTGACGGCAAAATAAATATCGTCTGGCAAAAGAATGTGATCGCCGGTTTTTAAACTTTGAAAAACAGCGCTTACAGCTGCCATTCCTGAAGAAAAAGCAAAGGCATGTTTGCCATTTTCCAATATGGCAATGCTTTCTTCAACGATGGCACGGTTAGGGTTGTTGGAACGCGAATACACAAAATCATTTTTGTAAGAACCATCGCTATTGCGTACATAAGTGCTTGATAAATAAATTGGCATGCTCACCGGCGCTGAATCACTGTATTTATTTTCTGTGCTTTTAATGGCAACCGTTTCAAATTTCGGCTTTTGTTGCATTGTTGTTTAATTTTTTATGAAAGTAGTAAAATCTATATGAATTCTATATTTTGTCGAAATATTTTATAAATTTTTTTTTATCTGGAGCATGATTAAATCGAGGAAATAATTTAACAATAAATCAAAAAAGAGCTTCAAAAGAATGTTTTAAAACCCAAATTCAATAATTAATTGAATTAAAGCGATTTATGGAAATAAAGATAGAAACAGCCACTAATTAAGTGAAAGATATTCCTTTTTAAGATATTCCTGGGCCAGAACAACCAAACTTTGTGTTTTGTTTGATTGGTTTAATTCATCTGAATCTGATAGTAACTGGTTGTCATGGAAATAAATAGCTCTTTGGTATAGTGTCACTTTATTAAACTCATCTGGTAAAATTTCATAAAGTTTGATGCATATCAATTTATCATTGTCATAATAGAAGACTTGCGATTTGATAAAATTATTTGCCAAGTGATCTTTATACTTTAACCGAACTATTGATTTATTTTTTAAAACAATGTTTTTTTCTGATTCATTTGACGTGATCATTCTTTTATCTCCTTGAATGACCAATTCATCAATATTAAAATGATTAGTATCATTAGCTTTAAAATCTATGTTGGAAATATAGGAGTCAATAAAATCTAATCTGTTTTCCTCAAAAGTTGACTTTGAATTATTGCTGCTGTCAAGTGCGGCAGAATTGATTTCAGTAATGATTGAGATTGAATTACACGAAACCATCAATGCTAAAAAAAATAAATATAAAAATATTTTGCCAGTCATATTTTAAAATTATACGCCAAAGATAAACCATAAAATTAATATAATTATCGCTTATAAATAATTTATTTTAAATAAATCGTCATTAACGTGTTGCATTCTAGTTATTTAAAAATGTAAAAACTGATAATAATCACATTATAAATTGATAACAATCATTTTTTTGCCGGTTATTTAAAAGTAATTTTAAGATAACATAAGTGATAAATGTCTCTCACAAGTTCAGTTTTTTATTTTGACATATAGCGATTACGAATTTTTCTTGAAATGTAAAATTTCGTGATTTTAATTATGTTTTTACGGCTTCTCTCCGGCAATCAAAATGTTTAAATCCCCTTTAATCACTTATATAAAACCCCTAAAAGTTATTTATTTATATTTTATTGCATAATTGGCAAAACTGCTTATTTATATGATAAAATATTTGCAATTGGTATCTAATCTAAATTGAAGGGCCATGAAAAAAACTACATTCAACCTAAATTTAAATATTCCTATAGTGATTTGGAAATTTTTCTTTAAAATTTTTGACAATTTATATGCGTCATCTATTACAGCCAAAACAATTAAAAATAGTTATTCAATAATGACAATAACCTTCGCCTTGATTTTCAATTTTGGCGTTTTAGAGGCGCAAATTGTACCAGGCACCGCACCAGTTGAGCCTCCGTCTGGAAGTTTTAAAATTGATGGAACACT
>JACUUQ010000261.1 GCA_014859175.1 Lutibacter sp.
AAAAAGCGAGCCGCGAAAGCCCGACCCGCCTTTTCGGCGGGTAACGCCCAAAACAATTAACTATAAATTGCTGTTCTTAGTGGAATTGAACCTAAAATAACTAAAAAAATATGTCATATTTATTTACGTCCGAATCTGTTTCAGAAGGACACCCGGATAAAGTTGCCGATCAAATTTCAGACGCTTTGGTTGATAATTTTTTGGCTTTTGACCGCAATTCGAAAGTTGCCTGCGAAACTTTGGTGACGACCGGACAAGTGGTTTTAGCGGGAGAAGTGAAATCGAAAACGTATTTGGATGTTCAAAAAATAGCCAGAGACGTCATCAATAAAATTGGGTACACCAAAAGCGAGTATATGTTCGACGGAAATTCGTGCGGCATTTTTTCTTCCATTCACGAGCAATCTCCAGACATCAATCAGGGCGTTGACCGCGCAGTTAAAGAAGATCAAGGCGCCGGAGACCAGGGAATGATGTTTGGTTACGCCACCAATGAAACCGAAAATTATATGCCTTTGGCCTTGGATTTAAGCCATAAAATATTGTTTGAATTGGCCGAATTGCGCAGGGAACATAAAGAAATTACCTATTTGCGTCCAGATTCCAAAAGTCAGGTGACCATTGAATATTCTGATGACAATGTTCCTGTAAGAATTAATACCATTGTGGTTTCCACGCAACATGACGACTTTGGACCGAATGACGAAGCAATGTTGGCTAAAATTAAAAGCGACGTAATCGCTATTTTAATACCGAGAGTGGTTGCCAAATTACCGAAAGGCTTGCAAGCGTTGTTTAATGATGATATTATCTATCACGTAAATCCGACCGGAAAATTTGTGATTGGCGGGCCTCATGGAGATACCGGATTGACGGGCAGAAAAATTATTGTGGACACTTACGGCGGAAAAGGCGCACACGGCGGTGGGGCGTTTTCAGGAAAAGATCCAAGTAAAGTGGACAGAAGCGGTGCGTATGCCACACGTCATATCGCCAAAAATTTGGTTGCTGCAGGCGTTGCCGATGAAGTTTTGGTGCAGGTTTCTTATGCCATTGGCGTTGCAAAACCTATGGGAATTTATGTAAATACCTACGGAACTTCTAAAGTAAAAAAATCGGATGGCGAAATTGCCGTTATTGTTGACCAGCTTTTCGATATGCGCCCGGCCTTTATTGAAGAACGCTTAAAACTGCGTGAACCTATTTATTTGGAAACTGCGGCTTACGGACATATGGGACGAAAAAATGAGGTGGTCAAAAAAACATTTGCGAATGTTGACGGCACGGAAATTACCCTTGATGTAGATCTTTTTACCTGGGAAAAACTGGATTTTGTTGCTCAAGTGAAAGAAGCTTTTGGCTTGTAAAAATAGATTGAATTTATTTAGAATTAAATTAAAGCCCCAAAAAATTGGGGCTTTTGTTTTTTATAAATATGAACAACAGCCAACACACAATTTTTTGGACTTTGCAGTTTAATAATTATTTTAACCGCAATGCTCGCAAAGAAGGCGCAATGTTCGCAAAGTGTTAATTTTTTATAATCAATGCTTTGCGTTCCTTTTAAAAAATCTGGTGTTCCTTGCGGTTAAATTATTAAGCCATTGATTTATTGCGCTATTAAACTTTGAGAAACTCTGTGTTTTTCCTTTGTGAATCTTTGTGCAACAGCTTTTAATTACACCGAGTTTCTAAGAGAGCCACTATTTACACAAAGAAATATAGTGAAATTGCGTAAACCTTTCCTTGCGAAAAAAAACTAACATTCCTTGCGGTTAAAATTATTAAGCCAATGATTTTTGGCGCTATTAAACTTTGTGAAACTCTTTGTTCTTCCTTTGTGAAACTTTGTGCAACAGCTTTTAATCACATAGAACTTACCGTAGATCAGATAAGTTACATTAAGAAGTATAGCGTTCCTTGCGGTTAAAAATAATAAGCCAATAATTTATTGTGTTATTAAACTTTGTGAACCTCTGGGTTTTCCTTTGTGAATCTTTGTGTAAGAGCTTTTAATTACACGGAGTTTCACAGAGAGCCACTAAGTTTCACAAAGAAATTTAGCGAATAGTGTTGGTTTTAAAATCTTCGGCTTTATAAATGTCGATGTTCATTTTTCTCAACAAATTATCTCCAAAAAACGTCATTTAAATTGTCCGTATATTTTTCGTCGCGGTGAAATTTTGCAATTTTTTCCAATTCCTGCGGCGTGGCAGCATTTTGAATTTCATTGAATAAAATTTGCTCCTCAAAGCGAATGTGGCTTTTCAACAACGTTTGGATTTGCTTTAAAGAATTTTCAATTTGCGTGGGTTCGGTAAAAAGCGCCAACAATATTTTGTGCTCTTCCAATGCCTGAAGGATGAGTTTGTTTTCATTCCCAAGCACCGGAAACAGATACTTTTCTTCCAACTGAAAATGTTCCAGAATATGATTTTCATAAAACCAATCTGCATAAGCCTTAATCCTTTCCGCAGCAATTCCTTTTGAAAAACCAACCTGAATTTTCCAGCAAAGCAACAATGCCTGATGGTGGTCTTTTGAATATTCCTGCAATGCGAAATCTCTTTTTATCGCCATAATTGTTAGTGGAATTTGTTCATAAAAATCAACTATTTTTAACTGAAACCGATTTTAATTGCCGCGAATCATCGTCAGCACCATTTTAAATTTTTCGACTGCCTGTAAAGCGTGGCGCACATTGGCCGGCATAATAATGGTGTCTCCGGCTTCCAGAATATTTGATTTTCCGTCGATAATTATATCGGCTTTCCCGTTAACCACAAAAACAACCGCATCAAAAGGCGTGGTGTGTTCGCTCAATCCTTCGCCTTTGTCAAAAGCAAACAACGTAATGTTGCCGGTTTCCTTTTTAAGTATTTGTTTGCTTACCACGGCATTTTCCGCGTAGGCAATGCTATCATTGAAAGAGAATTTTGTCCCTTTGTCAAATTCGTTTTTTCCCATTTGTGTTTTATTTTTTTTAAAATTTATCACGTTATTTCTCTTTTCTAATGATTTTTCGCCGCATTGTACTGTAATATTTAGTGTATTTTTCAGATTCATTTCATCGTTTTTAAATTTAGTGATTAATCATCAAATTATCTGAATTTGTGGCTTAATTCTAATAAATACAGCAATTATTAGCTAAATGTTTTGGGCGTTCCCC
>JACUUQ010000262.1 GCA_014859175.1 Lutibacter sp.
CGCTCAGTGACCGAACTTCGGCTCCGCTCAGTGACCGAACTTCGGCTCCGCTCAGCAACCTTGCTTTTATTGCGCTCAGAAACCGTTTACTTTTAAAATAATGATGTAATTCCTGTTTAGCAGGAATCGCATATAAATAATATCAACAAGAATTTTAGCCTATGCAAATTTGCGTCGGTTCTTATTTTGTATTTAAATCTAATTTTTGGAAAAATTATAGCAATTGTATTTTCAATTTAGCAATTTATTGCTTGGTTTTTAATCTTTCGCTTGGTGAATGTAAAAATAAAAAATTGACCTGGCAAAATAATTGGAGATTTATTTTGCATAAAAAACTTATTTTGATGATTATTTAGCTTTTTTTAAGTTAATTTTTGTATGGCCTCATTAATACTCGGATAGTTGAATTTAAAACCTGTCGCCGTAATTTTTTCAGAAGAAACACGGCTTCCTTCCAAGATGATTGCCGCCATTTTTCCCAAGATTAATTTCATCACAAAAGCAGGAATGTTTGGCAGCCATAATGGCTTTTTAAGTTTATTGGCGATTATTTTTGTGAGCGATTTATTGGTGAGCTGTTCTGGCGCAACGGCATTGTAAATTCCTGTGATTTCTTCATTTTCAATGGCTTCAAGATACATGTTGCATAAATCTTCGAGGTGAATCCAGGGAATATATTGTTTGCCGCTTCCAAGAGCAGCGCCAACGCCCAATTTTATGGGCTGGCTTAGCTTTTCCAATGCGCCGCCTTCTTTGGAAAGCACAACGCCGGTTCTTAAAATTACGGTTCTTATGTTTATTTTATTAAATTGGTTTGCGGCTTTTTCCCAAACTTTGCAAATATCACTTACAAAATCACGACCGGCAGCATCATTTTCACTGTAAATTTTATCGGATGTTGTGGCACCGTAATACCCAATTCCTGAAGCTGAAATAAATCCTTTTAAATTTGGATTTAGTTCTTTTACTTTTTCAAACAAAAGATTTGCCGAATCTACCCGGCTGCTAATCAAAAGGCGTTTTCTTTCTTTGGTCCAGCGCTTGTCTGCAATGCCTTCACCGGCCAAATGTATGATATAGTCGGCTTTAATAATGGCTTCAGGATCGATATAATGTTCGTCCAAATTCCAGTAAAAGGTATTGGGATTGTCGGTTTTTGTTCTGCTTAAAATTAAAACGGTGTGGCCTTTTTTCCTTAATAAATCACAAAGTGCCTTTCCTATAAATCCGGTTCCGCCGGTCACTAAAATTGAAGCCATAAAAAATTTGGTTATTTTTTATAATATTACACAAAATAACCGAATTCTGAAGCAAAGCACAAAAAAAATGGCTGAATTCTTTTTATTGCGGAATTTGCGTATGCTGTGATAAAAACAATTAAAAAATTAATTCAATCGAAATTTGCATTTAACCGCAAAGCCCGCAAAGAAAAAACGCAAAGTTCGCAATTTTTAAGGTTAACGTTTGATTATTCCATTTCGTAAATCAAAAATCGTCAATCGTAATTGTATTTGCGTTAGGGATTGCAGTGAAAATCCTTTTTAGCGATTTTTTTTTCGCTAAAAAGATTGCAACGAAAAGCCCGACCCGCCTTTTCGGCGGGGAACGCCCAAAATAATTTTATAACATTGCTTTGTTAATGGTTTTAAACCTTAAAAACTAATTTTGCAGCATGTGTTCTTCCACATGATAAGGAACAATATTGTTCATTCCTTTGGTAATGGCTTCCATATTTAACGGAATTAAATGATGGTAACGTTCAGAGATAGATTTCTTTAGGCCTTCAATCACATTTTCCAATTGCACAACAGGTTTTACTTTTAAATAGCCGCCTAAAATAATCATATTAAAAATTTTCTTATTTCCCATTTCTGCAGCCAATCTGGTGCCTTCAATCTGGTAAATTTTGATGTCTGTTCTGGTTGGATGTGCGGTAATTCCGTTGGGATCGTAAATTAAAACGCCTCCCGTTTTTACGGATTCCTCAAATTTATCCATCGATTGCTGGTTTAAAATAATGGCGGTATCCACTATTTTTAAGTAGGGAGAACTAATTTTTTCATCACTTAAAATAACGGTAACATTGGCTGTTCCTCCGCGCATTTCGGGTCCGTAAGAAGGCATCCAGCTCACTTCCTGATTTTGCATAATGCCAGAATAGGCCAATATTTTCCCCATTGACAGCACTCCTTGTCCGCCAAAACCTGCGATAATAATTTCTTCTGTCATTTTTTTATTTTTTTAAGATACCATCAACTTTTATATCACCAAGCGGAAAGTATGGAAACATATTTTCTTCCATCCAAACATTTGCATCATTTGGGGTCATTTTCCAACCGGAGTTGCAGTTAGACACAATTTCAATAAATGAAAGTCCTTTATGCAAACGTGTATTTTCGAACGCTTTTTGAATCGCTTTTTTAGCTTTACGGGCGTGTTTGTGCGTATGAACTGCGTGGCGAGTTACGTAATAAACACCGGGAAGATTGGCAATTAATTCTGTTATTTTTAAGGGAGAACCCATGGTTTCAATGTCTCTTCCGTAAGGTGAAGTGGAGGATTTCATTCCTGCCAAAGTTGTTGGCGCCATTTGTCCGCCGGTCATTCCGTAAATGCCGTTGTTCACAAAAATAATCACAATGTTTTCGCCTCTGTTGCAGGCGTGAATGGTTTCGGCAGTTCCAATAGCCGCCAAATCACCGTCACCTTGGTAGGTGAATACATATTTATCAGGCCAAAGCCTTGAAATTGCTGTTGCCACTGCCGGTGCGCGTCCGTGGGCAGCTTGTGTCATATCTATATCCATAAAATCGTAGGCCAAAACAGAGCAGCCAACCGGTGCAACACCGATTACATCTTTTGAAATACCCATTTCATCAATGACTTCCATAGTTAAATTGTGCGCAGTGCCATGACCACATCCCGGACAGTAAGACAGGGCGGTGTTTGTCATTAATTTTGTTTTACAGAATACTTGATTCTCTGGTCTTATGATGTCTGATACTTCCATTTTTAATAATTTTTTGTTCTAAAGCTTCTAAAATTTCTTCCGGTGTGTGGATAATTCCTCCGGTTCTTCCAAAATGTTCAACGGGTACTTTAAATTCAACCGAAAGTCGAACATCTTCTACCATTTGACCTGCGTTTAATTCAACGA
>JACUUQ010000036.1 GCA_014859175.1 Lutibacter sp.
CGAAACACCACAAGTTTCACATTCCACAACCGGCGCAAAACCACGACGGTTTTGAAATAAAATAACTTGCTCTTTATTAACTAGCGCCTCTGTTATCATTTCAAGCAACCGATCAGAAAAATGGCCGGTCATGCGTTTTTTTCGATGCTTTTCTTTTACGTCAACCAATTCAATTTCAGGCAATAAAACATTGCCGAATCTTCGGTTTAATTCAACCAAACCATATTTTCCCTGTTGCGCGTTGTAATATGTTTCTATACTTGGTGTTGCAGAACCTAAAATGACTTTGGCCTGGTGTTGATTTGCCAAAACAATGGCAGCATCTCGCGCATGGTATCTTGGCGCCGGATCATATTGTTTAAAAGAAGGCTCATGTTCTTCATCAACGATAATTAATCCTAAATTGGAAAATGGTAAAAACATGGAAGACCGGGCGCCTAAAATCAGCTGGGCTTTTGGCTTGTTTTCCAGCACATTGTTCCACACTTCAACACGTTCGTTCATCGAATATTTTGAGTGAAATACCGACAAATATTCACCAAAATAAAGTTGCAACCTATCAATTAATTGTGCGGTGAGCGCAATTTCAGGAAGCAAATAAAGCACTTGCTTTCCTTCTTCAATTAGTTGTTTAATTAATTTTACATAAATTTCAGTTTTACCGCTGCTTGTGATTCCTTTTAAAAGTACTGTTTGCTTTGTTTTGAAGTGATCTTTTATGGCTAAAAAAGCTTCTTCCTGATGCGCGGTCAGCTCTTTGATCTTGCCCGATTTTCCGTTGAAATTTATTCGGTCCTGCTGGATAAAATAGACTTCAAAAACACCTTTGTCAATCAACGATTTCAACACGGCTGATGAACTGTTTGAATCCTCCTGAAGCTGGGTAATTTTTATAGGTTTTTTTGAAGTTTGCAGTTGAAAAAAGGTTAAAATGAGTTCACGTTGTTTTTTTGCCCTGCTCAAAGAGTCTAACAATTCCGACAATTTTTCGTCTGAATTCCAGGCTTCCGCCAACCGAATGTATTTTTCTAATTTCGGCTTGTATTGCTCATAAATTTGCTCTTTTACCACAATGGCATTTTTATCAATTAAAGTCTTGATAATTGGAAATACTCTTTTTTTTCCAAGAATACCAACAATTTGCTGTATAGATAGTTGTGGTTGATGCTGAAGGGCTTCAAAAATTAAAAATTCCTCATTAGAAAGTTCTGCTTCTTGCACAAAATCCTTAACCAATTGCACTTCCGTTTCACTTTCCAATAAAAAAGCAGAAGGCAATGCCGCCCGATAAACTTCACCCAAAGAACACATATAATAATTGGAAATCCATTCCCAATGCGCAATTTGCAAAGCGTTTACCACAGGAATATCATCTAAAATTTGATATATTTCCTTTGCTTCATAAGCAATTGGCGGTGTTTGGTGAATTTTATAAACCAAAGCCGTATAAATTTTAGATTTACCAAACTCCACAGCAACACGCATTCCTTTTTTTAAGAATGTGGCTTCAGCCTCCGTTATTTTATAGGTAAATAACTTTTGTAAAGGAATGGGTAAAATAACATCAATAAAATTGCTCAACGGTTTTGGTTTTAAAAAAGTAAAATTATTTAAAATCAATTTAATAATCGGCGATTGTGAAAAAATTTAATTTTTATAAATCAGAAAAGCTTTACAAGTAATGTTTGTTACATGCATAAATAATTGAAGCAGTTAATTTTACCATGAAATTGAATCCAATATTTGAAAATACCGGTAACGAATAATTTCATATTTTTTTGATTTTAAATAGATAATATGCCCAATTTTATTGGGCATATTTTTTTTGGCACGTTGTTTGTATTTGTGAAAAGGAATGCTGCTAACCGGCAAATTAAGTTTAACCTTTAAATATTTTATCATGAAAACAAAATTATTACTATTGGCATCGTTTTTATTTGTTGGGTTTGGCATGCAGGCTGCAACTTTTAAGACTGATATTTCTTCCGTAAATTATTATAACAATGATTATGGAGATTCTTTCACTTTTGTTGAAAGAAATGTGACATTTGCTATTTTTCAAAATGGTGAATTCGATTTTTACATCAACCCAAAAAACCAAAGAAATGGTTTAGGAGTTACTTACCAAGGCAATGGCGTAAATATTAGCTTTAACTCTGGTTATAACTATGACGCTTATGTACAATACGACGATTATGGCGCTATAATCCAAATTGAAAACATACCTATTTATTATGACTATTATGGTCGCGTAAACAGGATTGGAAATACCCATATTACTTACGATTCCGGCAGATTGGTGCGCGTTGGCGGATTGCATGTTTATTATGACAGACAAGGTTATTACAGCCATTATTCTGGATACATTAACAATTACAACCGGGCTTATGTGTTTCACCCATATCACAATTATTTTGCAAGACCGTTATTTGATTTCAGAATTGTAAGTTACAATCCTTACAGAAATCATTATCAACCAACTCGTTACACATATTATAGTGACCATTCCAGAAATAAATATTACGATAAAAATTACAAGAGTAATGGGCATGACAATACTAGACAAAGAGTTGCTGCTAAAAGTGTTCCTAACAGATATAATGACAGAAATGCGCAATTAGACAGAAGAAACACAAACGACAGATCTGGTCAAAGTAATCGAAACAATAGTGCTGTTAACACATCTGACAGAAGAACAACTACGGTAAACCGACCTACTTCAAACGAAAGAACAAGCCAGGCCGGTAACACAACAGACAGAAGAACCAATACAGTAAACAGGCCTACCTCCAACGAAAGAACAAGTCAGGCCGGTAACAATACTGAAAGAAGTACTAAAACCGTTAACAGGCCAAGCCAGAATGAACGTAGCGCGAATACCGGAAGAATAGCCGAAAATCGTGCACCGGAAAGAACAACAAAAGCCACTGAAAGAGTGCAACAAAAAGGAAATTCGGGAAACGCTCAAAAAAGTCAGGCCAGCGGAAGAGAATCAAATGGAAAATCAAGTAAAAATGAAAATTCAAGAGGTAATTCTTCAAAAAGAAATTAAGAAAAAACCTATTGAATATATAATAAAAAGCGTCGCAGAAATGCGACGCTTTTTTTGTTTCCCCAAAATTGTAAGAAAATTGCCTTTAAGATTCCCCTTCTTTAATTTGTTTCTTATGAGTTTTTTTGCTTCCTTCATACATATCATAGCGCACAAACAAACAATCCAAATCCCCATTTTTCATAGGAATTCTTCTTGAAGTTTTAAGGCCAACGTGTTTTATGGCTTCAATATTTGAGGTAATAAACCAAACGGTAGAATCAGAATAACCACTTTTTAAAGTATCACCAATTTTTTTGTAGAATTCTTGCATATCAATATCCAAACGTTCACCATAAGGCGGATTAAACAAAATAATGGTTCGTCCGAATACTTCTTTTACGGAATTAAAGAAATTTATATGATGCACACCAATAAATTCGCTTAAATTTGCATTCGCCACATTTTCCTTGGCTTTTACAACTGCCGATGGCGCTTTGTCAAATCCCATGATTTTAAAATGGGAATTGTGTATTTTTTTTATCAACGAATCCTGAATCGTAAAAAACAATTCTTCATCATAATCTGACCATTTTTCAAATCCGAATTCATTTCTGTTGATATTTGCCGGAATGTTGTTGGCAATCATCGCCGCTTCAATCAAAATAGTTCCTGAGCCACACATCGGATCAATAAAATTACAATCGCCCGTATAGCCCGAAAGCAACACCAAACCTGCCGCTAAAACTTCATTGATGGGTGCAATATTCGTTGCGCTTCTGTAGCCGCGTTTGTGCAAAGAATCGCCCGAGCTGTCTAATGAAACGGAACAATAATTATTATGAATATGCACGTGAATCTTTAAATCCTGGTGTTTTGTGTCAACACTTGGCCGTTCATTGTATTTATTTCTGAAATAATCTGCAATGGCATCTTTAGATTTTAAAGTAATGTAGTGTGAATTAGTTGTAAAACCTTGAGAATTTACCACTGCGCCAATAGAAAATGTGCTGGAAACAGTCATATATTTTTCCCACTCAATTTGTTGTATCTTTTTATACAAATCATCTTCATCAGCAACTTTAAAGGTTTTAATGGGCTTCAAAATTCTAATTGCTGTGCGCAAAGCCATATTTGCTTTGTACATAAAACCTTTATCACCCAAAAAAGTCACGCTTCTTACCCCAGGTTCAACATCTTGTGCGCCTAAATTTTTAAGTTCTGTTGCCAATACTTCTTCCAACCCGAACATGGTGGTGGCAACCATTTTAAAATTTCGTTCCATATTCTTTAATTTTTGCAAAAGTAGGGAATTATTAAGTTAAATGATAAATGTTAAAAAGTTAAAAGTTTTGTAATTAATAAGATAACAATCCGTTCCAAAAACGATTTTAACCTTGAGCGAATCTGAAGGGAAACAATTAAAAAAACCAACAAATAAACATCTTAACAAACAAATCCTTATTTTTGCAATCATTTAAATATTATGACTGAAAACAAAGACTGGTTTGCTTCCTGGTTTGACACAAGCTATTACCATATTTTATATAAACATCGGGATTATTCTGAAGGTCAATCTTTTTTAAAAAATTTAATTACCTTTTTAGAATTAGAAAAAAACAAGGCAATATTAGACTTGGCCTGCGGAAAAGGGCGTCATTCTATCTATTTAAACTCGTTAGGGTTCAATGTTATTGGTGCCGATTTATCCAAAAACAGCATCAAATATGCCAAACAATTTGAAACTGAAACGTTACAATTTGTTGAACATGATATGCGAAACCCTTTTAAAAGCAAGTTTGATGTTATTTTGAATTTGTTCACGAGTTTTGGTTTTTTTGAAGATGACGCGGAAGATATTGCCATTTTGCAAAATATTAAAAACGGATTAAATCCGAACGGAATTGCCGTCATTGACTTTATGAACACAAAAAAAGTGATTTCCGAACTTGTTTCTGAAGAAGTGCTTACAATTGATGGTATTACTTTTAAAATGAGCCGTTACGTAAAAAACGGATTTATTGTAAAAGAAATAAATTTTGACGCTGATGGTGAACATCACACCTATTTTGAAAAAGTAAAAAGTTTAGATTTGGCCAAAATTAATTCCTACGTAAATTCTGTAGGTTTTAAAATTAAATATACTTTTGGTGATTATCAGCTAGAAAAATTTAATGAAGAAACTTCCGACCGTTTAATTTTAGTTTTAAAATGAACTATATTGCACTTATAGCCTCCGTATTGGTTGGTATTGTTATTGTTTTTGGATTAAAACCAAGTTTTAAGACCGTACAATTATTGTTGGCTTTTAGTGGCGCTTACTTATTGTCTGTCACTATTTTGCATTTACTTCCTGAAGTTTACTCCGAAGGAAGCGCCAATATTGGTTTGTTTATTTTATTGGGATTGTTATTGCAGCTTATTTTGGATTTTTTCTCAAAAGGCGCTGAACACGGCCATATTCACGTAGAAAAAAATATAATATTTCCTTGGGCATTATTCATCAGTTTAAATATTCATGCTTTTCTTGAAGGAATTCCATTGGCTCATAGCCACCATCATGAATATTTGCTTTGGGCGATAGTAATACATAAATTGCCAATTTCAATTATATTGGGAACATTTTTTGTGAGCTCGAAGATTTCAAAAAGAAATGCTGTTTTATTTTTAGTAATGTTTTCTTTTATGACGCCCTTAGGAAGTTTTGCCGGGGAATATGTTCAAATTTTGACCCAATATAAAACAGAAATTACCGCAATTATCATTGGAATCTTTTTACATATTTCAACAATAATTTTGTTTGAAACATCTAAAGACCATAAGTTTAATCTTTTAAAATTTGTGGCAATATTGGTTGGTATGGTTGTGGCTTACTTGGCTTAAGTTTTAATTGGCAACCTGGCTCATAAATTTTATTCGCATTAACCGCAATTCTTCTTCATCATAATTACCTTCAAATTCGTCTAACGCATCTTGAATTCGATCGTTTTTAGATTCCATAAAGTAGTCAAAAATCTCATCCTGTTGCTCTTCATCCAACAATTCATCAATGTGGTAATCGATATTTAATTTTGTGCCGCTGTAAACAATACCTTGCATTTCTTCAATCAATTCATTAAAACTTAAACCTTTAGATTTTGCAATGTCTTCAAGCGGAATTTTACGGTCTGTATTTTGTATGATATAAAGTTTTAATCCCGAATTTACGCCTGTGCTTTTTACCACAAAATCATCCGGGCGAAGAATGTCGTTTTCTTCCACATATTTTGCAATCAACTCGATAAAAGGTTTTCCGTATTTGTTCGCTTTTCCTTCACCTATGCCATAAATGTTTTTCAATTCGTCCATGGTCATTGGATATTTAAGCGCCAT
Source organism: Lutibacter sp. (assembly GCA_014859175.1). Classification (GTDB taxonomy): domain Bacteria; phylum Bacteroidota; class Bacteroidia; order Flavobacteriales; family Flavobacteriaceae; genus Lutibacter. The sequence goes on from JACUUQ010000036.1 coordinate 6,404, forward strand.
ATCTTCCAACGATGGCTCCAACAATACTGCGTAAGGCGGCACGCCATTTTTCTTTGCCACAGATTTTTGCAATTCTTTAAGCATTTTCAGCAACACTTCGTCTGCAGATGTTCCGCTGCCGCTGCCGTTTGTTAAAATTGAAGCATCTGTGCTTTCATCATACACGTGGTCTTCTGTCATCATAAATGAATACGGATTTTCGATAAAATCAGTTCCTTTATCCGTGATTTTTATAACGCCGTACTGCTCAATTTCTTTGTTGATGTACCGCGCTACCAATGCTTGTCTGATCAATGCCATCCAATATTTTCCGTCTTGTTCCTTTCCGCAGCCAAAAAATGGTTGTTCATCGGTTTTATGGGATTTTAACTGGGCATTTAATTTTCCGGTTAATGTGTTTACAAGGTCTTTTGCCTTATATTTTTGGTAGGTCTTAACAACAACTTCCAGCAGCATTTTTAATTCATTTTCTGCTTCGTGTTTTTTCTTCGGATTTATGGCATTGTCATCCATAAGCGCTCCCAAACCGTTCTCTTCATCAAAATCTTCCCCAAAATAATGCAATAAATATTTTCTGCGCGACATAGAAGTTTCTGCATAACCAACAACTTCTTGCAGCAAAGCATTGCCAATTTCCTGCTCTGCCACTGGTTTTCCTGATAAAAATTTCTCAAGTTTTTCAATATCTTTATAAGAATAATAAGCCAAACAGAATCCTTCTCCGCCGTCACGCCCTGCCCTTCCGGTTTCCTGATAATAGCTTTCCAAACTTTTAGGAATGTCATGATGAATCACAAAACGAACATCCGGTTTGTCAATTCCCATTCCAAAAGCGATTGTTGCCACCACCACATCAACATCTTCCATCAAAAACATATCCTGATGTTTCGACCTGGTTTTTCCGTCCAATCCGGCATGATAAGGAACCGCTTTTATGCCGTTCACTTGCAATACTTGTGCAATTTCTTCAACTTTTTTCCGACTTAAACAATAAATAATTCCCGATTTCCCTTGAAATTGGCGAACAAACCGAATAATATCAGCATTGATATTTTTTGTTTTGGGACGAACCTCATAAAATAAATTCGGACGGTTAAAGGAAGCTTTAAAGGTGTTGGCATTTAACATGCCCAATGTTTTTATAATATCTTCCTGCACTTTTTGGGTGGCAGTTGCGGTCAATCCAATCAACGGAACATTGTCTATTTTTTGAATAATCGTCCGCAAATTTCTATATTCAGGCCTAAAATCGTGGCCCCATTCTGAAATGCAATGCGCTTCATCTATGGCAACAAAAGAAATATTTTGATTTTTTAAAAAGTCGATGTACTCTTCTTTCATCAATGATTCCGGAGCTACATACAGTAATTTAGTAATTCCCTTTTCAATATCGCTTTTAACTTGGGTTACCTCAGATTTATTTAATGACGAGTTAAGTACGTGTGCAATTCCGTGTTCCGCCGAAATGCCTCGAATGGCATCAACCTGATTTTTCATCAATGCAATTAACGGCGAAACAACAATGGCTGTACCTTCTTTAACCAAAGCGGGAAGTTGGTAACATAACGATTTTCCTCCTCCGGTTGGCATAATCACAAAAGTGTCTTTCCCTTCAATAATACTTTTTATAACAGGTTCTTGAAGTCCTTTAAAATTAGAAAAACCAAAATATTTTTTTAAAGCCTCGTGTAAATCAATCTCTTTACTGTTCATTATCACTTCTAAATTATTAATGCGCATTTAAATCAACGACTAAAATACGGTTTTAGTTGCCAATTTAAAAAATTTCATAAATTTTGACTTTACTTTTTTATTAGCAGTTTATTCAATTTCTAATTAAATAAATATATTTTTGTTTAAAATTAAAGATAAAACTTTTTTTTATTAAAAAACCATAATCTTTTGAAAAATAAAAATACAATTATTGAGAACGCAAAGCAGACAATTTTAATTGAAAGCAAAGCGATTGCGAATTTAGTGAATTTTCTAAATGAAGATTTCGAAAATGCCGTAAATTTTATATATCAGTCTAAAGGAAGGGTAATTGTGACCGGAATTGGCAAAAGCGCAAACATCGCAACCAAGATTGTGGCTACGTTAAATTCTACCGGGACCCCTGCAATATTTATGCATGCAGCTGATGCCATTCACGGCGATTTGGGAATTATTCAGGAAAATGATGTGGTTGTTTGCATTTCAAAAAGCGGAAATACGCCCGAAATAAAAGTTTTATTGCCATTAATTAAAAATTACGGTAACAAAATAATTGCAATTACCGGAAATCCAGCATCTTTTTTAGGCACAAATGCCGATTTTTTACTGAATTCTTTTGTGGAAAAAGAAGCTGATCCAAATAATTTGGCACCTACAACAAGCACAACTGCGCAATTGGTTATGGGCGATGCCCTGGCAATTTGCTTATTGCATCTCAATAATTTTTCGAGCAAGGATTTTGCAAAATACCATCCGGGAGGCGCTTTGGGGAAAAAACTATATTTAAGGGTGAGTGATTTAATCGGAAAACATGAAATGCCGCAAGTTTCTCCAACTACACCAATTAAAGATGTAATTATTGAAATTTCAAAAAAACGACTGGGTACCACTGCTGTTATTGAAAATAATAAAATTGTCGGTATTATTACTGATGGCGATTTAAGAAGAATGCTGAAAGATTCGCCTGATATTGGCAAACTTGTTGCTGAAGATATTATGAGTAAAAATCCAAAAACAGTACAGGTTGATGCCATGGCCATTGAAGCAATGGAAACTATGGAAAATAATAAAATTTCCCAAATTTTGGTTGAAGACAATTCTATTTACGCAGGTGTTGTACATTTGCATGATTTATTAAAAGAAGGAATTTTTTAGAATGGCAAAAAAGAAAATAGATGAACCTGAAAAAGATATGTCTTTTTTAGACCATGTTGAAGAATTGAGATGGCATTTGGTACGCTCAAGCGCTGCCATATTTATATTTGGAATAACCGCATTTTTAATGAAGGATTTCCTGTTCAACAAAATAATTTTTGCGCCAAAAGATGCTAATTTTATAACTTACCGTGTATTTTGCAGTGTTTCAAGATTCTTTGGCACCGAAGGTTTGTGCATAGATGAAATTCCGTTTACATTTCAAAGTTTGGAAATGGCCGAACAATTCAGTGTGCATATTTGGGTATCCATTACTGCTGGGTTTATAATAGCATTTCCTTTTATTATTTGGGAAGTCTGGAAGTTTATAAGTCCGGGCTTGTATGAAAAAGAACGCAAAGGCGCGTTAGCTTTTATAATAGTCTCTTCATTTTTATTTTTTGTGGGCGTTATGTTCGGATATTATGTAGTTACGCCACTTTCCGTAAATTTCTTGGGAAATTATTCAGTAAGCGACGTGGTTGAGCGCAATATTAAAATTGGCTCCTATATCTCATTGCTAAGGTCGTCGGTATTGGCTTCTGGGTTGATATTTGAATTGCCGATTGCGATGTATTTTTTAACTAAAATGGGGTTAATTACGCCCGATTTTTTAAGAAGATACAGAAGGCATGCACTGGTTTTGGTGTTAATTTTGGCTGCCGTTATAACGCCGCCAGATATTATCAGCCAAATTATTGTGGCAATTCCTGTACTTATTTTATATGAAGTAAGTATATTTATTTCGAAAGTAGTATTAAAAAATGAACGTAAAAAAGAACTTAAAAATGCTTAATCAAGTAGAAGAATTTAATGCCTATCGCGCAAAAATGAACGATAAAATTTTGGCTGATGACAATAAAATCATCAAAAGAATTTTTAATATTGACACCAATGCCTACAAAGCCGGCCATTTAGATGTTCAAACAAAAGAATTGTTGGGTTTGGTGGCTTCTGCTGTTTTGCGATGTGATGATTGCATCAAATATCATTTAGAAGGTTGCTTTAAAGCGGGCGTTTCAAAAGAAAAGGTGATGGAATCACTTTCCATAGCAACTTTGGTTGGCGGCACCATCGTAATTCCTCATTTACGAAGGGCTTATGAATTTTGGGAAGAACTTGAAAAAGTTAAAAGTTAAAAGTTAAAGGTTAAACGTTAAACGTTAAATGTTAAAAACAATCAATAATTAAACGATTCAAAATAGTAACAAATCAACAGTTACACAAATAAACAATAATGATTTTAAGAGCAGAAAATATAAAAAAGAAATACGGCAGCAAATATGTTGTGAACGGAATTTCATTGCAGGTGGAACAAGGAGAAATTGTCGGACTTTTAGGTCCGAATGGTGCCGGAAAAACCACTTCATTTTATATGATTGTTGGAATGATACAGCCAAATGAAGGAAAAATTTATTTGGACAATCAGGAAATTACCAAGTACCCAATGTATAAAAGAGCGCAGGAAGGTGTAGGTTATTTGGCGCAGGAAGCTTCCATTTTCAGAAAATTGACTGTTGAAGACAATATTTTATCCGTACTGCAATTTTCCGATATGTCAAGGGCAGATCAAAAAAACAAAATGGAATCTTTATTGAGTGAATTCGGTTTAAATCATGTACGCAAAAACAGAGGCGATTTACTTTCGGGCGGCGAACGAAGAAGAACTGAAATTGCAAGGGCATTGGCATCTGACCCTAAATTTATTCTGTTGGATGAACCTTTTGCCGGCGTTGATCCCATTGCCGTTGAAGACATTCAAAATATTGTGGCGCATTTAAAAGACAGAAATATCGGCATTTTAATTACCGACCACAATGTGCAGGAAACGCTTGCCATTACCGATAAAACTTACTTAATGTTTGAAGGCGGCATCTTAAAAGAAGGAACGCCCCAAGAACTTGCTGAAGATGAAACCGTTAGACGTGTTTATTTAGGAAAAGATTTCGAATTAAAAAGAAGGAAATTTTAATGCGAATTTTTTAGCAGCTTATTTTCAATGGTAGAAAGCAAAACATACAACAAAATTACCAATGGAATGGCTATAAATTGAAATGCAGCGCTAAAAATAGCCGTAAGTGCAATAAAAAGATACTTTATTTTATTTTTTTCCCAACTGTAATCCTTAAATTTTAAGGAGAATAAAGCAATTTCTGCATTCATTAGATAACAAAGCAGGATTGCCAATCCTATTAAAAACCAAACATTTTGAATAATTGCAGTCGCAAATTCATTTCCGCTGAAATTTAATATTAACGGCAATGATAAAACCACCAAAGCCGCAGCGGGTGTTGGCAAACCAATAAACGAACTAGTCTGCCGTTCATCAATATTAAATTTAGCCAAACGATAAGCGGCTCCGAGCGTAAAAAGCAAGCCAATTAAGGAGATAAAAAAGGAACTTGTGAAATAATGTTCATTGCCAATTTTCAAAACCGATTTAACGGCATTTTCCCAAGTTTCATTTTCAACCGATCTGGAAATCAGCTGAAATAACACAATGCCCGGCACAACACCACTGGTAACAACATCAGCCAAAGAATCCAATTGTGTTCCCAATTCTCCCTGAACTTTTAGCATTCGCGCTGCAAATCCGTCGAAAAAATCAAAAAATATGCCTAAAAAAACAAAACCTGCTGCGATAACCAACTCTTCTTTAACCGCAAAATAAACTGCAATAGTTCCTGACAGTAAGTTAAGCAGCGTCAATAAATTTGGAATGTATTTTTTTAGCATCATTATTTTTATTTTTCGTAAATTTAATCATTGTTTTTCAGTAAAATTTAATTCTATATAACTTTTTAATAAATTGCTAAATGCCACTGTTAAAATCTACCTATAAACCAACTGTATTATTCAGAAATAATCATTTTAATACCGCTTATAAAACATTATTTTCAGCCGAAACAATCACCTATAACAGAGCCCGAATAAATACCAACGACGACGATTTCATCGATTTGGATTTTGCTTCTGTGGGTTCAGAAACCGTTGTTTTAGTGTTGCACGGATTGGAAGGCAGTTCGCAATCCAAGTACATTATTTCTGTGCTAAATTATTTGAATTCACACAATATAGATGGTGCAGCGCTGAATTTTAGGGGTTGCAGCGGCGAAGACAACAATAAGCCTTACTCCTACCACAGCGGAAAAACCGATGATGTTGATTTGGCAATTTCCCATTTATTGGCAAAAAATATTTACCGAAATATTTTTTTATTGGGTTACAGTATGGGCGGAAATGTGGCATTAAAATATATGGGAACTTACAAAAAATTACCGGATGAAATTAATGGCGCAATGGCAATCTCTGTTCCCTGTGATTTAGAAGCTTCGGCCATTAAATTAGCAAGCTATCATAATATTTTATATCAAAATAGGTTTATGAAAACATTGAAAGAAAAATCATTGTTGAAATTGATGAAATTTCCGGAAGCCAATCTCAACAAAGAAACCATTGAAAATGCCAAAACATTCAAAGATTTCGACAATGCGGTAACAGCGCCTTTATTTGGTTACAAAAATGCGAAAGATTACTGGGAAAAGAACAGCAGCAAGCAATTTATTTCAGAAATTTACAAACCTACATTGCTTATTAATGCTTTGGACGACAGTTTTTTATCGGAAAGCTGCTATCCTTTTACTGAAACACAAAATCACAAAAAAGTCTATTTTGAAACGCCTAAATATGGCGGCCATGTTGGATTTAATTCCACGTTATTCGGTAAAGATTTGCATTGGAGCGAAAAACGTATTTTGGAATTTATTAACCATAATATTTCCTAAATTTTAAACTTAACTTATAAAGTTTTTTTACATTCGCTTTTTATTTAATGAACCTAAAAAGAATGGCTCAAATTATAATGGTTGCCGTAATTTGCGTTAAGGATTGAAGTGAAAATCCTTTTATTGCGAGTAAGTTAAGAACTACGTTCAACAGATTGCCACGCTCGCAATAAAAGATTGAAACGGAAAGCCTGACCCTTGCGGTAACGCCAAAATAATGATTATTTAATTTTGTTGTCTAAATCAGAATTTAGCCATAAAATTTTTATTTAGTTGTATTTCAATTTATTAGACAAAATGCTAAAACAGTGTCCGATTATTTTTTAACGATTTGGTTTTCAATATAATGAGCAAAAAATTTCACTTCATATTCATACTGCTTTTTAGCAGCTTTCAACTCACGGCGCAACAAAAATTAACCTCAGAAGCAACCGTGAGCGTTGTTACTTGTGGACCCGGAAGCGAACTGTACAGTGCTTTTGGCCACAGTGCATTCAGGGTTTACGACCCGATTTTGAAGTTGGATAAAATTTATAATTATGGCACTTTCGACTTTAACAAGCCAAATTTCTATCTCAATTTTGCGAAAGGAAAATTAATTTACCAGCTTTCAACAACCCGTTACGGCTATTTTTTGCAACAGTTTAATTATGAAAACCGTTGGGTAAAAACCCAGGAATTGACCTTGAGTGATGCCGATGTTCAGGCAGTTTATGATTTTTTGGAAAACAATGCAAAACCAGAAAATATGTCTTATCAGTACGATTTCTTTTACGATAATTGTTCTACAAAAATTGAAGAAGTTATTAAAGCGGTCCTAAAAGATAAAGTCACTTTTAACAACAACCATATTACCGACCAAAAATCTCATCGGGATTTAATTGCCGACTATACTGCTGAAAAATTTAAATGGGGAAAATTTGGGATTGACTTGGCCTTGGGTTCTGTGATTGACAGGGATGCAACCGCTGTAGAATTTAAGTTTTTACCCGATTATATTTATCTTGGTTTTAACAACGCCACCATAAAAGTTGACGGAAAAAATATTCCTTTGGTAAAAGCAGAAAACACTGTTTTAAATGAAAATATGCCGCCACAGCCATTTACCTTGCTTCAGCCTTTTATTGTTTTTTTGTTGATTGCGCTGTTTTTTATGTTTAAAACCTATAAAAATTACAAAAACGACAATAGAAACAAATGGATTGATTTTTCCCTGTATTTTATGACTGGAATCATTGGTGTTGTTGTGTTATTATTATGGTTTGCCACAAGCCACACAGCAACATATAAAAATTTCAACTTTTTATGGGCTTTTGCGCCAAATTTAGTGGTTTCCTTTTTTATGTTTAAAGAAATTTCGCCAAAATGGTTGAATAATTATAATAAATTATTATTGGTTTTATTGGCAATACAGGCAATTTTATGGATATTTAAAATTCAGGTTTTCAATGTGGCCATCATACCAATAATAGTGATGCTTTTTATTCGTTACATTTTTTTAATTTTGAAGCAAAAAAAAGTTTAGGTATTTTAAAAAACCTATTCTTCGTTGTGTAAAAATTTTTGTTTCGCCAATAATTTTTCTTCGGTTTCCACATTGTCATCATCTGGCACACAACAATCTACCGGACAAACGGCGGCGCATTGCGGTTCGTTGAAAAAACCTTTGCATTCCGTGCATTTATCGGTAACAATAAAGTAATATTCATCGTTAATGGGTTCTTGCGCTTCATCTGCATTAAATTCATCACCATTTGCCAAAATTATTTTTCCGCTAAGTTTTGTGCCATCGGAAAATTTCCAATTTTCTGAGGCTTCGTAAATTGCATTATTAGGGCATTCCGGTTCACAAGCGCCACAATTTATACATTCGTCGGTTATTTTTATTGCCATAATTTTATTTAGGTTAATTTTGCCACAAATATAAAATTTTAATTTTAAGTTACCATAGAATGAATTTGAACCAAAGGATAGAAGCTTTCGCAAAACTCGGTGAATTTTTTAAACAATTTTCAACGTTAAAAATAGAGAAAAATGAAAGCGAAGAATTCAATCCCATGCTGTTCGATGCATTTAAAATGCAAATCAAAAGAGCATCGGAATTTAACGGCTGGTTTACCCAGGAAAATGTTTTAAAGGCTTTTAAAAGCTGGAGCGAAGCGCTAACCAAAGAAAATTTGGAAAAATGGACTTCAACTTACGAAATTGCTGAAAATAATGCGCCTAAAACTATCGCCATTATTATGGCAGGAAACATTCCTTTGGTGGGTTTTCACGATTTTTTAACGGTTTTGTTAAGCGGAAATAATGCGATGGTGAAACTTTCTTCAAACGACAAACATTTTTTGCCTTTAATTGCCAAATTCTTGGAATATGAGCATCCTTACTTTAAAAATAAAATCAATTTTACCGAGAAAAAATTAACAGATTTTGACGCTGTAATCGCTACGGGAAGCAACAATACAAAACGTTATTTCGAATTTTATTTCGGGAAATACCCTTCCATCATCCGTAGCAGCAAAAATTCCGCAGCCATTATTACCGGTAAGGAAACCAAACAGGAATTGGAAGCTTTAGGCGATGATATATTTCAATATTTTGGTTTGGGATGCAGAAGTGTTTCTAAAATATTTGTTCCCAAAAATTATAATTTCGATCTGCTTTTTAATGCTTTATATAAATTCAATGATATCATAAACATTAAAAAATACGAAAACAACTACGATTATAATAAAGCCATTTATTTGATGAGTTTGTTTAAAATTCAGGACAATGGCTTTGTGATGTTAAAAGAAGATCCGAGTTATGCATCGCCCATTGCAACCCTTTTTTATGAATTTTACGATTCTTATGAAAATTTACTGATAAAATTAGAAGCTGAAAAAGAAGCCATTCAGTGTATTGTTTGCAACGAAAACGATTTAAATTTTGTGAAATTCGGACAAACGCAACAGCCAAAATTATGGGACTATGCCGATGGCATTGACACTTTCCGATTTTTGTTAAATATCTAACACATTTTTTTATTTTTTTAAGGTTTGCTCCGTCTTTTTTTCCGAAATTTGCCTACATAAATTTATATTTTACGCCAAATGAAAAAACATAATTTTAGTGCAGGCCCATCAATTTTACCTCAAGAAGTTATTAAAAGAGCAAGTGACGCTTTATTAAACTTTAATGGCCTTGATTTATCGTTAATTGAAGTTTCACACAGAAGCAAAGAATTTGTTGATGTGATGGATAACGCCTGCAACTTAGTGAAAGAATTGTTAAACCTGCCATCGGGATACTCTGTTGTATTTTTGCAAGGCGGCGCAAGTCTGGAATTTTTAAGGGTTCCTTACAACCTTTTAAAAGTTGATGGAAAAGCTGCCTATTTAGACACGGGCACCTGGAGTTCAAACGCCATAAAAGAAGCAAAAATTTTAGGAAATGTTGAAGTAGTTGCTTCTTCAAAAGACAAAGGCTATAACTTTATCCCAAAAAATTATGCAATTCCTGCAGATGCAGATTATTTTCATTGCACTTCAAACAATACCATTTACGGAACGCAATTAAAATCGTTTCCAAAAACCAACAGTCCGTTGATTTGTGATATGAGTTCCGATATTTTCTCACGCCAACTTGATTTTAGCCAGTTCGACATTATATATGCTGGCGCACAAAAAAATATGGGACCTGCAGGAACAACATTGATTGTTATAAAAGATGAAATTTTAGGAAAATCGGGAAGAAAAATTCCTTCAATATTAGATTATCAAGTGCATATCGCAAAAGAAAGCATGTTTAATACGCCTGCTGTTTTTGCTGTTTACACGTCGATGTTGACATTGGAATGGCTGAAAAACTTAGGCGGAATTGCAGCCGTTGAAAAATTAAATGAAGCAAAAGCCGCTTTAATATATGCCGAAATAGACAGAAATCCCCTTTTTAAAGGTTATTCAGAAAAAGAAGATCGTTCTCTAATGAACGCTACTTTTAATTTGGTTGATGAAGCAAATAAAGAAGCTTTCGACAAAATTTGGAGTGCAGCAGGAATTAGCGGACTTAAAGGTCACAGATCTGTTGGCGGTTACCGTGCAAGTATGTACAACGCCTTGCCAATAGAAAGTGTGCAGGTTTTGGTTGATGCGATGAAACAACTTGAAAAACAATTATCATAATTTAATAAAATACAAAAAAAATGAAGATATTAGCGAATGACGGACTGGCAAAAAGCGGCATTGCCGCCCTTGAAAAAGCTGGTTTTGAAGTAGATTTAACAACAGTGGCTCAAGACCAACTTTTGGATTATCTGAATAAAAATAAGGTTGCTGTGTTGCTTGTAAGAAGTGCCACAAAAGTTAGAAAAGATATTATCGACAACTGTCCTACCCTAAAAATTATTGGTCGTGGCGGCGTTGGAATGGACAATATTGATGTTGAATATGCACGTGAAAAAGGAATAACAGTATTAAATACGCCAGCGGCATCATCACATTCTGTTGCTGAACTTGTTTTTGCGCATTTATTTGGATTGGTTCGTTTTTTACATGAATCGAACCGAAATATGCCTTTGGTTGGAGATTCAAAATTTAATGAGCTAAAAAAATCTTATGCCAAAGGAATTGAACTAAAAGGAAAAACATTGGGCATTCTTGGTTTCGGAAGAATTGGGCAGGCAACTGCAAAAATTGCGTTAGGGTTGGGAATGAAAGTGGTGGCTTTTGATCCGTTTTTAGAAGCTGCAACCTTAGAATTGGAATTTTTCGACCATCAAACGGTGTTTTTTAACATAAAAACCATCAGCAAAGAAGAAGTTTTAAAACAATCCGATTTTATTTCAATCCACGTTCCTGCCCAAAAAGAATATGTGATTTCTACAAATGAATTTGACCTGATGAAAAATGGTTCTTTCATTGTGAATGCGGCACGTGGCGGCGTTCTTAACGAAGTTGCCTTGGTGAAAGCCATTGAAAGCGGTAAAATTTCCGGTGCGGCAATAGATGTTTTTGAAAAAGAACCAACCCCAGAAATTCAATTGTTAATGAACGCAAATCTATCCCTAACACCTCATATTGGGGCAGCAACTGCTGAAGCTCAAGACAGAATTGGCACGGAATTGGCTGCACAAATTATTGAATTTTTTAATGCCAATAAGTAACGAATGGCAATTATAAAACCCTTTAAAGGACTTCGACCACCCAAAAATATGGTTGAAGAAGTCGCTTGTTTGCCTTATGATGTGATGAATTCAGAAGAAGCCTTAAAAATGGTTGCCGGAAAAAACGCATCATTATTGCATATTACCCGTGCCGAAATTGAATTCAACAAAGGTACAGATTCACACGAAGAAAAAGTTTATATGAGAGCTAAAGATAATTTTGACGCTTTTCAGGAAAAAGACTTTTTAGTCCAAGATACTGAAGACCACTATTATATTTACGCACAAACCATGAAGGGCAAAACGCAATATGGCATTGTTGGCGCTGCGGCTTGTGAAGATTATTTGAACGGAAAAATTAAAAAACACGAATTAACCCGTTTGGATAAAGAAGAAGACCGTAAAGTGCTTACAAGATATTTAAAAGCCAATATTGAACCCGTATTTTTTACGTACAGGGCAGTTCCTGAAATTGATGCGATTGTCACTGATATCATCACAAATAAAACGCCTATCTACGATTTTACTGCGGAAGATGGTTTTGGACATCATTTTTGGGTTATTGAAGATGCTGAAGTCAATAAAACATTGGAAAAACTTTTTAAAGAAAAAGTTCCTTGCACTTATGTGGCCGATGGTCATCACAGAACAGCCGCTGCAGC
>JACUUQ010000263.1 GCA_014859175.1 Lutibacter sp.
CAGCACCGAACTGGCGGCTTAAAAAATCCGCCTGCTCAGGTATGGGATAAATGCCTTTCAGCATATTTCTGGCAATATTAATTTTTTTTTCAATATCGTCTCCTTCAACTTTAACAATGCTGTCTAACATTTTGTAGGTATTTTTTCCTCTTTCTGTTATTGAATCTGTTCTGTAGCTGTCCCAAAAACCTTCCTTTTTTTTCGCTGCATCATCATTAAATTGTATGGCTGGCGCATTGCTTTTTACGACAATTGGCGTATTTATTTCGATGTTTGTGTTTGTTGCTTTTGAAATAAAATACGTAACGTCGCTTTCACTTTTCGTTTTGGTTGTTACAATTGAGTCGTTTTTTTTAGATTCACCAAATTTTATGGAGCCTCCAAATAATGAAATCCGCTCATTATTGTCACCTTTTTTTAATACCACATCCATTTCTTGGGGAAACCAAATATTGTTTGGTTTGATGTAACTGTAATTTTGCGTTGCTTTCACATTTATCATTCCTTTTAGCTCAGCAATGGCTTTAGTGAGGGCAAAACTTTTGGTGTCAATATATAAAACGCCTTCAATTCCTAAGGTTTCTTGACGTTCTTTGGGTTTGAAATAAATTAGAATTGAATGCCCTGATTCCGTTTTTACGGTATCCAATATTTTATAATTATAGGTTTTTAAAGCATTATCGGCAATTGGATTGATATATTTTGTTCCTGCCAAAACATAAAATTCATTGTAAAATGAAAAATCCTGAAAAGTGACCGCCAACAATTCATAAATCGGTTGTTTTAAACCTGCCATTCTTGAGGCCATAACCACTTCTTTTTTGCCTTTTCCCTTTTCAAATCTATATTCTGACATTTTTTCTGAAATGTATAAATGCGATTTATCGATTTCTTTTTTGAATTTGAAATTTGAAGAATCTAAAGCCTTAAATTGCTTTTGGCCATTTTTTATGACAAAAACAGAATCAACCCCCCTTTAATGGAATCGGGATTTGCCGTGACCAATATTTTATTGTAAGTGGTAAATTTGAATGAATTCAACGATTTTTCAATATCGTTTTTCGATTTATTTTTTATCGTATTTCTTATAATCTGTAATGCCGGATTTTCTCTGGCTACAATTTGAACTTCTTTTAAACTTTCAATTTTTGGGTTTAAAGCTATTTTGATAAATTTTTCGTTATCAGTAATTGGAATAATCACAGATTCATAGCCCACATAAGAAATGCTGATTTGAGTAATTGTTTTTTGTGTTTTTATTGAAAATTTGCCGTCAATATCTGTCAATGCCCCAAAATTTGAGGAAGTTGTGATTGTGGCAAAAGGCAATGGCTGTTTGGTTTTGCTGTCTAAAACAATTCCCTGAATTTGCGTTTGGGAGATGGATAATAAAGGAATAAGCAATAATAAGAAAAACAGTTTTTTCATTTAATTTTTTTTAATTCTTACAAATATATCCAAATAACAAAGCACCCGAGTGAGTGCTTTATAATTTTAAAAAAATTAAACTTTTCAGGAAAATTAAACTTTCATGATTTCTTGGTCTTTAATCTTATAATGATTGTCCACTTCAGCAATAAAGGAATCCGTTAATTTTTGAATACCGACTTCGGCAGTTGTTTTTTCGTCTTCAGATGCTTCCGCTTTTTTAATTTCGCTCATCGCTTCCCTGCGGCCATTTCTGATGCTCACCTTTGCAAATTCGGTAGCAACTTTCGCTTGTTTGGAAAGCTCTTTTCGTCTTTCTTCGGTTAAAACCGGCACATTAATAATAATAATATCTCCATTGTTCATTGGGTTAAACCCTAAATTGGCCAGCATAATCGCTTTTTCAATGGGATGCAACATTTGTTTTTCCCAAGGTTGCACGGTTATGGTATGCGCATCCATAGTACTCACATTTGCAATTTGCGACAATGGTGTTTGCGATCCGTAATAATCAACGTGAACATTTCCCAGCATGGCCGGACTTGCTTTTCCTGCCCTGATATTTCTGAACTCTTTTTCCAAATGCACAATGGAATTTTGCATCAATTCTTTTGTGCTATCAATAATAAAGTCTAATTCTTCATTCATAATTGTTAAAATAAATTACACATCTATTTATCAACTTTTGTTCCAATATTTTCTCCTGAAATCACTTTTTCTAAATTTCCTGCCACATTCATGTCAAAAATAATAATGGGTAAATTATTTTCCTGACTTAAAGTAAATGCGGTGGTATCCATTATTTTTAAGCCTTTGCTTAATACATCTTTAAAGGTAATGGTATCAAATTTAATGGCGTCTTTGTCTTTTTCAGGATCGGAGGTGTAAACGCCATCTACACGCGTTCCTTTTAAAATAACATCGGCACTAATTTCTATGGCCCGTAAAACAGCAGCGGTATCTGTTGTGAAATACGGATTTCCTGTGCCTCCGCCAAAAATAACCACACGACCTTTTTCCAAATGGCGAACCGCCCTTCTTTTGATGAAAGGTTCTGCAACCTGTTCCATTTTTATGGCGGTGAGCAATCTTGTTTTTATGCCAATGGCTTCTATTGCGCTTTGCAAGGCCAAGCCGTTGATAATTGTGGCAAGCATTCCCATATAATCTGCTTGCACGCGATCAATGCCGTTGCTTGCACCTGCAACGCCCCTAAAAATGTTTCCGCCGCCAATCACAATTGCGACTTCAATGCCATTTTCAACAATTTTTTTGATTTCTTCAGCATAGGCCGATAAACGTTTTGGATCTATGCCGTATTGGCGCTCACCCATAAGTGCTTCACCACTTAATTTTAGCAGAATTCTTTTATAAGCCATAATTTTTTTAAAAGTTATGCAAATATAAGAAATATTACAGAAGTAAAAAGGCATTGTTGCTTTGGCTTAAAAATAACCAAATTAATTCAGTTTTATCTATTTTGGGGATGAACAGAATATTTGCGATTTTTTTATTTTAAAAACGGTCATTGTATAAGAAAATACAATAAATTTAAAATTTTTAACTTAAATTTTTTATATGTCAAATACGGTCAGTTCAACTTCAATAACTAAAAGCAATACATTTGTTTCAATCCTTATTATAGCAGGGTTATTTTTTGTTTTCGGATTTGTAACCTGGATTAATGGCGCTTTAA
>JACUUQ010000037.1 GCA_014859175.1 Lutibacter sp.
TTTCCATGGTAGGTTTCGCCTTGTGTTCACTGCAAGATACCAACAATAGTAAAAATAGGATAAAAATGCGCCACATATTTAAAGTTTAAAGATTCCTTAAATGTAGGTTTTTTTGTAGTTTTACGCACAATAATTTTTAATAGAAACTGATGAAACGAGCCATAACAAATTTTGACATACAACGGAATGATTAATGGCGAACAGCATCTGTACCAATAAAAAATAAATTAAAAACAGATGAATCACCCTGAGAAAAAGTTTCGCCTTTAAGAGAATGATTATTTTGGGTGTTCTATTTGACGGATATAAAACAATAAACAATATCAAATGAAATATGTGATTATTTTTGTTTTAGTGCTTACTTTAGGAATGCTGATCACCGGTTTTTACCTGAAAAATGCAGGCGATTCCAATGGAGAAATCGTGATTGGACTTGGTGTTTTGATGGTTGCTTTTGTTTTAATGCCTTTATTTATTTACCACAGGTACAAAAACAAAAACTTAAGCGATTTTACCTTTGATAAATTCAGGAAAGACCTTGAGGAAAGAAGTAAAAGTGAAAAATAAGTGCCTAAAGTACTTAAAGTTTTAAGTACTTGGAGTTTAAAAAGAGACTTTTGCCAGTCAAATCAAAATAAGATATTACTAAATCAAGAATTTGTTTAAAAATCAAACAAGAATTGTCTTTTATCAACCTAAAAATTAATGATAATTTAACTTTAGGCATTTTAGGCACTCCAAACTCTAGGCACTTACTTTTTCAGTTCAAATTGCGCTTTTCAATAAAAAAGCGCTTTAAAAGCTTGCTGCACTCTTCTTCCAACACACCGCCAACAACAACTGTTTTTGGGTGTAATGTGGTTTTCATTACTAAAAAACCTCTTTTATCTTCCGTAGCGCCATAAACAATTCGGCCTATTTGCGTCCAATAACTGGCGCCTGCACACATTTGGCAGGGCTCTAAAGTCACATATAAGGTGCAGTCTTTTAGGTATTTACCGCCTAAAAAATCTGCCGCAGCCGTAAAAGCCTGCATCTCGGCGTGCGCAGTCACATCATTTAAAGTTTCCGTTAAATTATGTGCGCGGGCAATAACTTGGTTGTTCATCACAATCACTGCTCCAATGGGAACTTCATTTTTGTCCAAAGCCATTTCCGCTTCCTGCAAAGCGCGTTTCATAAAATAAGTGTCGTCAAACGGATCCATCATTCATCAAAAGTAATTATTTTTAATTGAACTTATTTTGATTTTTTTAGCCAATTGGAAAAAGTCAAGATAAGTTCATTCCCCGAACAATTTAAATAGCGTAGTTTTGTATTGGTGAAAACAAATTTATTGGCACATATTAACAATCCGAATGACCTGCGGAAGCTGGCCAAAAATCAACTTAAAACCGTTGCCAAAGAACTGCGCGAATTTATTATTGATATTGTTGCCGCCAAAGAAGGGCATTTGGGCGCCAGTTTGGGCGTTGTGGAATTGACCATTGCGTTGCATTATGTATTTGATACGCCCAACGATTTGCTTATTTGGGATGTTGGGCATCAGGCATACGGACATAAAATTTTAACAGGAAGAAGGGATATTTTTCACACAAACCGCCAGTTGGGCGGAATTTCAGGTTTTCCAAAACGAAGTGAAAGCATTTACGACGCCTTTGGCACTGGGCATTCTTCAACAGCGATTTCTGCCGCTTTGGGAATGGCACTTGCTTCAAAATTAAAAGGCGATTTTCAAAAACAGCATATTGCAGTTGTTGGTGATGCTTCCATTGCCAGCGGAATGGCTTTTGAAGGATTGAACCATGCCGGTGTTACCGATGCCAATTTGCTGATTATTTTAAACGACAACGCCATGGGAATTGACCCAAGCGTAGGGGCGTTGAAAAAGTATTTTACTGATGTGAAAGCGGGCAAAAAAGTTCGGAAAAACAACATTATTGAGGCTTTGAATTTTAATTATTCAGGGCCTATTGACGGACATAATATTGATGAAATTATTACAGAATTAGAGCGATTAAAGTCGATAAAAGGCCCTAAGTTTTTGCATATTATTACCACCAAAGGAAAAGGGCTTCAACAGGCCGAAAATGACCAAGTCACTTATCACGCGCCAGGAAAATTCGATAAAATTACCGGTGAATTGCCAGCAAAAAATAATGTGCCTCAACCGCCAAAATATCAGGATGTTTTTGGGGAAACCATTGTGGAACTGGCAAAAGATAATCCAAAAATTGTGGGGATTACGCCCGCAATGCCCACAGGAAGTTCGCTAAAATTAATGATTGACGAAATGCCTGAAAGGGCTTTTGACGTTGGCATTGCCGAACAACACGCGGTGACTTTGGCTGCCGGAATGGCAACGCAGGGACTGATTCCTTATTGTGCCATTTATTCCACGTTTTTACAACGCGCTTACGACCAGATTATTCACGACGTGGCATTGCAACATTTACCCGTAATTTTTTGCATAGACCGCGCCGGAATTGTCGGAGAAGACGGCGCAACGCACCACGGCGCCTTCGATATTTCATATTTGCGCTGCATTCCAAATATGGTGGTTTTTGCGCCTTTAAATGAAATTGAATTGCGGAACATTATGTTCACGGCGCAATTGGGCATCAATTTTCCGCTGGCGATTCGATATCCTCGCGGACAAGGAACGCTTATCGATTGGAAACAGCCTTTTGGCAACATTGAAATCGGGAAAGGAATTTGTGTCTCAGAAGGTTCAGAAATTGCGGTGTTAAGCATTGGCACCATCGGAAATAAATTGATTGAACTTCAACAAGAATTACCAAAAAACATGGTAGCACATTATGCCATGCGTTTTGTAAAACCGTTGGATGAAAATTTGCTGCATCAAGTATTTAAAAAGTTTGAAACCATTATCACTATTGAAGACGGCACAATTGTAGGCGGATTTGGAAGCGCGATATTGGAATTTGCTTCAAACAATAATTACAGGAATAAAACCGTTAAACATTTAGGGATTCCGGATTATTTTATTGAACACGGAAAAGTGGATGAATTGTTTGAAAGCATTCATCTATCCGAAGAAAAAATAAAGGAATTCCTGTTGAACCTTTTATAAAAAAAATATTTTGTGTTTCTTTGCCAAAATATTTTCTAGCCCCTAATATTATAACAAAATGCGATTAAATTTTTTCTTTTTTTTTACAATCCTTCACACTTTCAACACCTTAGCTTCAACTTCAAAAGACACCTTATCCATCGATTTACCGCCGGTTACACATTGGGAGGAAACCAATAATTTTAGGTTGATTTTTACACAAAATTCCTTTGTGAATTGGAGCGCAGGCGGCAATAATTCAATTTCCGGGATTGCGAAAATAAACATCAAAAGAGATTATAAAAACAACCATACTGTATGGCAAAATGAGCTGAGAGCCAACTACGGACTTAATAAAGAGGAAAAAAGGGAATTGCGTAAAACAGAAGATTTGATGGAATTAAATTCAACTTTTGGTTACAGAAATGACGTTGAATCGAAGTGGTATTATTCGGCAAAATTTAATTTTAAGACACAATTTGCCAATGGTTACAAATATCCGGATAAAGAAAAGCCCATTTCAAAATTCTTTTCTCCGGCGTACAATTTTTTGGGCGTTGGCTCTGAATATTTTTCAAAGGAAAATGAGCTTAAAATATACCTTTCACCACTCACCAATAAAATGACATTTGTTTACAACCAAGTGTTGGCAAATGAAGGCGCTTTTGGTGTTGCTCCGGCTGTTTATGATGATGCAGGCAATTTGGTGAAAGCGGGTGAAAATTTAAAAGTGGAAATGGGAACTTATGTTTCCACCGAATGGAAAACAACAGTGATGGAAAATATAAAAATGAGCAATAAACTGATTTTATATTCCGATTATTTAAATAAGTACGGCAATGTGGATGTGAACTGGGAAATTAATTTTGATATGACCATTAACAAGCATGTAACTGCAAATGTAGGTTCCCATTTTTTATATGATGATGATGTAAAAATTAAAAAGGACTTAAATAATGATGGAATATTGGTTCCTGCAGGACCAAAAATTCAAGTAAAACAAATGCTGGGCGTAGGTGTGCAGTATTCATTTTAGTGGCATTTTCAAAAAAATAAGCATATAAAAAATTCTTAAACCCAAATGAAATTTGGGTTTAAGAATTTTTAAGAATCTTTTATCAATCTAAATTTAGTCCAAATCAAATTTTATGCCTTGCGCCAAAGGCAATTCTGTTGTATAATTAATGGTGTTTGTTTGGCGTCTCATATAAACTTTCCAGGCATCGGAACCCGATTCGC
The DNA here is from genome assembly GCA_014859175.1 of Lutibacter sp. GTDB lineage: Bacteria > Bacteroidota > Bacteroidia > Flavobacteriales > Flavobacteriaceae > Lutibacter. The sequence goes on from JACUUQ010000037.1 coordinate 4,313, forward strand.
GTCCGCCGCCAGTTTCTTTTTCACCGCCAAAAGCACCGCCAATTTCGGCACCGGAAGTGCCAATATTTACGTTTGCGATACCACAGTCGGAACCTTGAACAGACAAAAATAGTTCGGCTTCGCGTAAATTATTGGTCATAATTGCGGATGAAAGTCCTTGAACAACCCCATTTTGCAATGCAATGGCGTTTTTAAGTTCTCCTGAATATTTTATTAAGTATAAAATTGGGGCAAAAGTTTCGTGCTGCACAATTTCAAAGTGGTTTTCGGCTTCAACAATTGCCGGTTTTACATAACAGCCGCTTTCATAGCCTTTTCCGCTTAAAACGCCGCCTTCCACAATAATTTTTCCGCCTTCTTTAACGGCTTTTGCCAAAGCATTTTCATACATTTTAACAGCATCATTGTCAATTAATGGTCCAACGTGGTTGTTTTCGTCCAACGGATTTCCAATGCGCAATTGTTTGTAGGCTTTCACCAAAGCGTCTTTAACCTGCTCATACATCGATTCATGAATAATTAACCTTCGCGTTGAGGTGCAACGTTGTCCGGCCGTTCCCACAGCGCCAAATACAGCGCCAATAATGGTCATTTTAATGTCTGCGCTTGGTGTAATAATAATGGCATTGTTTCCACCTAATTCCAGCAATGATCTTCCCAAACGTTCTGCAACCGTTTTTGCCACAATTTTACCCATTCTTATGGAGCCTGTGGCTGAAATTAAGGAAATACGTTTGTCGTTGGTCATATATTCGCCCACTTTGTAATCGCCATTGATGATGCAGGAAATGCCTTCAGGCAAATTATTTTCTTTTAAAACTTCGGCTATGATGTTTTGGCAGGCAATGCTGCATAAAGGTGCTTTTTCTGAAGCTTTCCAAACGCAAACATCACCGGCAATCCAAGCCAGTGCTGTATTCCAGGCCCAAACTGCCACTGGAAAGTTAAATGCGGAGATAATGCCCACAATGCCCAATGGGTGATATTGGTCGTACATTCTGTGTCCGGGACGTTCGGAATGCATGGTAAAACCGTGCAATTGTCTTGACAATCCGACAGCGAAGTCGCAGATGTCTATCATTTCCTGGACTTCTCCCAAACCTTCCTGCAATGATTTTCCCATTTCATAAGAAACAAGCTCGCCCAAAGGCTGTTTTAGCTCGCGCAATTTTTCGCCAAACTGACGCACAATTTCGCCACGTTGCGGTGCCGGTTTAATTCTCCAAGTGGTAAAAGCCGCTTGTGCAGATTCCATCACTTTTTCAAAATCATCTTTGGTAGTTGTGCTCACTTTTCCGATTAGTTTTCCGTTTACAGGAGAATAGGATTCCATAATTTCACCAACTCCAAAAAAATTTGAACCCGTTGAGGTTCCGTTGTTTAACGTTTTAACCCCTAGTTTGTCTAAAGCTTGTTGTATTGTTTTTTCTATTGCCGTAATTTCCATAAGAAGAATTCCTTTTTTTGATTTAAGATTGCGTAAAAATACGAATAATACCGCCCAATTTTTGAAATTTTGGTAAAAGAAATGCTGGGTTTTTTTGCTGAATAATAAAAAAGGAGACATTAAGTCCATTGGTAAATTATTAATTTGAATACTTGTGCTATTTATAAGTGATAAACTGGAATTCAAACGAAATTTGTTTTTAACCGCAAGGGACGCAAAGGAAATTCGCAAAGAACGCTAAAAGTATTTTGAAATAATCTATCTAATCGATTTGCGTTAGGGGGTGAAGTGAAAATCCTTTTTTGAGGTTTTTCACCGAAAAAAAGATTGAAACGAAAAACCCGACCCTTGCGGGAACGCCTACCAAAAGGGCAGGCAAGCCCAAATTATTTTGTAAAAAAGAAAAGCCGCTTCAAATTTGAAACGGCTTTCTTCATTCAATATTTGGTAACCAACCAAATAAATAAACCAACTAAAACTTATAATTTAAACCTGTATAAACTCCTAAATAATAAGGCTGAATGCTGCCGGAATTTTTAGAAAAGGTGTTTGTTTGCATTTTGAACATTGGGGAAACGTTGATGAATAAATTTTTATATAGCGAATAATCGATGTCAAGCCCAATATTACCGCTAAAATTTACGGATCTTAAGTTGTTTGATGCGCCTAAACTTTGGGAAAAACTGTTGGTTTCAACAAAAACTTCGTCCTTGTTTAAAAGCAGCGTACTAAATCCGCCCACCAAATTGATGCCGAATTTTCCATCGGTAACGCTATATTTTACCTCAACAGGAATTTCCACATAGCCAAAAACCTGATTGATGCTGCCTCCGGAATCGTTATCAGTATTCAAGGAATTGGACTTTAGCGTTGAAATGTCTGCGCTTCTTGACAAAAGCGGATTGGCAGATAAATTTGAAAAACCGAGAACAGCAACGCCTGGCGTAACATAAATGTTATTGGTTGTTAAGCCTAAATTGATAAGGTTTACACCCGATTGCAGGCTAAATTTGTTTGAAAGCTGATAGGCAACTTTTACGCCGTAGGAATATGATGAGTTGCCGGAAGAAGGATTGTCTTTAAACTGTGCGTCAATTCCCGAACCATCGCCAAATGAACTAAAATATATTGGGGCGAAAATGGTGGCAACGGTAAATTTACTTTCTGTGATTTCTTTTTTGGAAACTTCTTTATCGGCGAATTTAGATAACGGTAAGTTTTTAGCGTCTTTGAATAAAAAGCTATTTTCTGATTTTTGTGTTGAAGCAGTTTGTTCTGTTGTTTTTTCCTCAGCTTTTGCCGTAAATTGGTTGCTATGCTCAATTTCAGCAAGTTCTTTGCTTAAAGCGGTCACCACTTTTTGCATTTCCTTTAATTTCTCCTCAATTGTAATTTCGGTTGCTGAATCTTTTTTGGTTGAAATTTCTTTGTTGGTAGTTTGTTTAAGAAAGAAATTTTTGGAAAAATTATTTTTTGGCAGGAAATAAATGGTTCCTGCACTAAAAAATAAAATGAATAGCGCCGCAATGCTTGAAAGTTTAAGCCAAAATGGGATTCCCCTTTTATTAGTTCTTGGCATTAGCCTATTTTCAATAGTATCCCAAGCTTCGCTAGGTGGGGAAACCTCAAAGTCTTTTAAATTCTCTTGGAATAATCTGTCAATATTTTTTAAATCTTTCACTGCTATTATCTACTAACTTAAATCGATTGTTGTGCTTTTTGATGAATTTCAATTTTTTGTTTTAAAATGGCTCTTGCCCGGGCTAAATTTGATTTTGAGGTGCCTTCCGCAATTTGCATCATTTCTGAAATTTCTTTATGTGAATACCCATCCAAAGCGTAAAGGTTAAAAACCAGTCGATACCTGTCGGGCAATTCATTGATTAGATTTAGCAAAAAATCTAAGGAAATTTCATCATCGTCAACGTCAACAATCACCTCATCAGGAATATCTTCCGTCACAATATTTAACACATTTTTCTTTCTGTATTTTAATAAAACTGTGTTAATCATTACCCGTTTTAACCAGCCTTCAAACGAACCTTTAAAATTAAACTGCCCAATCTTGTCGAAAATGACGATAAAGCCATCCTGAAAACTGTCTTGGGCCTCTTGTTTGTTTTTAGAGTACTTTAGGCATATGGAAAACAACTTACCTGCAAAAAGCTGGTAAATTTCCTTTTGTGCCTTTCGATCGTTATTAGCACACTGTTTTATGAGATCATCTAACCCCAAATACGAGTATTTTAATTGTTAATAAGATGCCTAAAAAGATAATAGGTTGCGTAAATTTACATTACTTTTGTGGTGTTTCGCAATATTTATGAAAAAAATTAACATTTTTAATCTTCATAATAATCAGGAGTTTGAAAAAATGGCGCTTGAGATATTTCAATTTCAGGCTAAAAATAATTTGGTTTACAAGGAATTTTTAACTCATTTACATATCGATATTCAAAGCATTGATAAAGTTTCCAAAATTCCTTTTTTGCCGATTCAATTCTTTAAATCGCATAAAGTTGTGTCTTCAAAAGAAACCGTACAGCGTGTATTTTTAAGCAGCGGAACCACCGGAAATGAGCAAAGCAAGCATTTTGTTACCGATTTATCCATTTACGAAGAAAGCTTTACCAAGGGATTTGCGCATTTTTATGGCGCTATTGAAGATTATACTGTTTTGGCTTTGTTGCCTTCCTATTTGGAACGCGATGGATCTTCTTTGATTTATATGGTGAACGATTTTATCCGGAAATCGAAAAAGAAAAAAAGCGGATTTTACCTGAACAATTTGGAAGAATTGGCCAAGAATTTGGTTGAATTAGATAAAATGAATGAAAAAGTGTTGCTGATTGGCGTTTCTTTTGCTTTGCTGGATTTGGTTGAAAAGCATAAATTTCACTTGAATAATACCATTGTTATGGAAACCGGCGGCATGAAAGGCCGAAGAAAAGAACTGATTCGAGAAGATTTGCATAAAATATTGCAAGAAGGTTTTGGCGTTGAAAACATTCATTCGGAATATGGGATGACCGAGTTGTTGAGTCAGGCCTATTCCAAAGGAAACGGCATTTTCGAATGTCCGCCCTGGATGAAAATACTCACACGAGATACTGAAGATGCCTTAACGGTTTTGCCCGAAGGTAAATCGGGCGGCATCAACATTATTGATTTGGCCAATGTAAATTCCTGTTCGTTTATTGCCACGCAGGATTTGGGAAAAACTTACGAAAACGGAATCTTTGAGGTTTTGGGCAGGTTCGACAATTCGGATGTCAGAGGCTGTAATTTGATGGTGATGTCATAAAAAACGAGAACTCAATTCCCCTCCTTTGGAGGGGTGGTCGTAGACCGGGGTGGTTTTTCACTTTCTGCCGGAATGTCCGTCGCAGGACGGGGTGGTTTTTCTCCATATTCTCTAACAATATATGCTGACAGCGCCATCATTACAAAAGAAAGATTTTTCTTAACATCGATATCTTGAATTCTATACACTTTCAATCCAAGATTTTCTAAATATGTTTGTCGTTTTGTATCATATTCAACCTTGTCATCGTGGCTAGATCCATCAATTTCAACAACCAAACCTAGAGTTTTGACATAAAAATCGACAATGTAATTGCCTATAATTCGCTGCCGGTCGAAATCTATTTTGTAAAACTTCCTCTTATGCACCTGCTGCCAAAACAAGACTTCTGAAAGGATTCCTTCTTTTCTTTTACCTTTTGTCAATCGGTTGAGTGCCGGATTGTAAGGTAAGTTTTCCACAAAGTTTCTTATAATTGGGGTGTTGTTGATGGTAGCGGTAATATCATGATGGGCCACCCCGCCCTGCGGGCACCCCTCCAAAGGAGGGGAATTTGTTTTATGTGATTTCATAGTAGTTTCGGCAATTTTTATTTCGAAGATACAAATTTTCGCCAACCACAAATAAAAAACCGCCTAAAATAACTTTAGACGGTTTTCTTATTTTAATTTTAAATCAATTTTATGTTTATAAACTTGTTTTTCTAAACCACTTTTAGCAAATAATAGCTTTTTTTACCGCGTTGCAACAGCACAAATTTATCGGCAATTAAATCATTTTTGGTAATCACAAAATCTTCGGTTACCTTTTCTTTGTTTACCGAAATTGAATTTTCACTTAAAGCCCTGCGCACTTCGCCATTCGATTTCAAAAAACCATAATCGGCAAAAGCAGCCACAATTCCCAATTTGTTTTCAATAACAGCACGTTCAATTTCTGCTTGCGGAACACCTTCAAAAACATCCAGAAATGTTTGTTCGTCCAAGGTTTTTAAATCATCGGCGGTAGAATTTCCAAACAAAATATTTGAGGCTTTAATGGCATTTTCATAGGCCTCATTTCCGTGTGTCATAATGGTGACTTCTTTGCCAATTTTCTTTTGCAGTATGCGCAGATGTGGAGCTTCTTTATGTTCGGAAATTAAAGTTTCAATGGTGTCTTTGTCTAAAAAAGTGAAGATTTTAATATAACTTTCGGCATCTTCATCAGAACAGTTTAACCAGTATTGGTAATATTTGTAAGGCGAGGTTCTGTTGGCATCCAACCAAACGTTTCCGCCGGCAGTTTTCCCAAATTTTGTCCCATCAGCCTTGGTGATTAATTTACACGTTAAAGCATACGCCTTTCCTTGCGCTTTTCTTCTTATTAATTCAGTTCCCGTAGTAATATTTCCCCATTGGTCGGAACCGCCCATTTGAAGTTTGCAGTCTTTTTCTTTGTATAAATGATAAAAATCGTAGCCCTGAAACAATTGGTAGGTAAATTCGGTAAAACTCATTCCTGTTTGCGACTCGGAATCCAGGCGTTTTTTCACCGAATCCTTTGCCATCATATAATTTACGGTAATGTGTTTTCCAATGTCGCGCACAAATTCAATCAGTGAAATTTCTTTCATCCAATCGTAATTGTTCACCAATTGTGCAGCGTTATCCGTAGTGCTGTCGAAATTTAAAAATCGTGCCAGCTGTCCTTTTACGCCAGCCACATTTTTGGCCAAAGTTTCTTCATCCAACAAATTGCGTTCTTCCGATTTTCCAGAAGGATCGCCCACCATTCCTGTGGCGCCGCCAACCAAAGCGATTGGATTGTGGCCTGCTTGTTGAAAATGCATCAACAAAATAATCGGCACCAAACTTCCAATATGCAGCGAATCGGCTGTTGGATCAAATCCAATATATCCGGTGGTTTTGTTTTTCAGTAAATACTCTTCAGTTTCGGGCATGATATCGTGTAACAAGCCTCTCCAACGCAGTTCTTCAACAAAATTCATCATCAAATTTTTAAATTTCAGCAAAGATAAAATTTTACTTGTTAGTTAAGGCGTTTGGGGATTGGTTTTTTAAAACGATGTTTTGCGTGCTAAAAACAAACATTTTTTATACTTTCGTTGTATGATTTTAGTAACCGGAGGAACAGGTTTGGTGGGTTCGCATTTGTTGTATCATCTTTCGTTGGAAAATGATAAAATAAAAGCGATTCATAGAAAAAACAGCGATTTACGCGCTGTAAAAAATGTATTTCAATATTTTTCTTCGGATTATGAGGCGCTTTTTCAAAAAATTGAATGGATTGAAGCCGATATTACCGATATTATTTCGTTGGAAGAAGCTTTTAAAAATGTAACGGAAGTTTACCATTCCGCAGCATTGGTTTCTTTTAATGCCAAAGATTATGAGGCCATGGAGCAAATCAATATTGATGGAACTTCGAATATTGTGAATTTTTGTATTGGGAACAAGGTTAAAAAATTGTGTTTTGTAAGTTCTGTGGCCACCATTGAAAAATCGCTTACCGGCAAAATGATGAATGAAGGTGATGAATGGAATGCGGAAAAAGTGAGTTACGGATACGCACTTACCAAATTCGCTGCAGAAATGGAAGTTTGGCGCGCCTCACAAGAAGGCGTTCCTATTGTAATTGTAAATCCCGGAATTATATTGGGAGCCGGATTTTGGCATCAGGGATCGGGTGCTTTATTTTCTAAAATTGAAAAGGGATTTTCTTTTTACAGTGAAGGCGTGATGGGTTTTGTTTCTGTAAATGATGTGGTAAAAGTAATGCTATTGCTGATGAAAAGCGATATAGTGAACGAACGCTATATTTTAGTGGCCGAAAACAGCAGTTTTAAAAATATTTTCTGTCAGATAGCGGAAAATTTAGGAAAAAAACCACCTTCCATAAAAGTCACAAAATTGATGAGTGCCATTGGCTGGCGACTGGAAAAATTGAAGTCCGTTTTTACCAATATCCCAGCAACGCTTACCAAACATGCGGCAAAATCTATTCACGACAAGCGGTATTATTCTTCAGAAAAAGTACAAAAGGATCTTAATTTTGATTTTGAAGCCATTCCCTACACCATAAAAAGTGTTTGTGAGCTATATAAAAAGGAGATCAATAAGTAATTATTTCTTTGGAAGATTTTTTTATGGAATCAATATTACTTTGCTTTTTAGGCGCTTTTTTAAAGTTTTCCCTAAGATTTTTTATGGAATCATTTTTAAGGGAATCCTTTAATTTAATTTCCTGGTCAACCTTTTCTTTGATGGCCTTAAGGCGTTCATCAACTTTTTTCAGAATTTTTTCGTAGTCGTCAATTTGGGAAGTGTAATAATAATTACTTTCTTTAAAGCGTGTGCTGTCGATGCCATATTTTTCAAAAACCAAAGGAAAATAATTCACATTGCGTTCAAGATCCGCGTTTTTAATGTTTTCCGCACCCGAGGCAATAAGCATATCCGTCAGTAAATCCACCATTTGGTTTTTAGGGATCAAATGGTCGGGCTTTTTCATAATGGTATTGCTGGTGCAAGCCATCAAAAAAACACTTAAAAAAAAGAGGCAACTAATTTTTTTCATTTTTTTAAAACTATCAGTTTTTTGTCTTTCAACTTTATTCCCTATTAAACAATAATCTTTTGCCCTTAGTGCTGTCGCCATTAAATTTACCGTTATTGTAAACCAAATGGCCATTTACAAATGTATGGGTAATTTTTGAGTAAAAAGTGGTTCCTTCAAATGGAGACCAGCCGCATTTATACAAAATATTGTCTTTGGTAACCGTCCAGGGCGAAGAAATATCGATCAGCACCAAATCGGCATAATATCCTTTTTTGATAAATCCTCTTTTTTCGATTTTGAAAATTTTTGCCGGATTGTGGCTCATTTTCTCCACTATTTTTTCAATGGTAATTTTTTCTTGTTGAACCATTTTTAACAAGGCGGGCAAAGCGTGTTGCACCATTGGCCCACCACTTGGCGCCTTTGTGTAAATTTGCTCTTTTTCTTCTTTTGTGTGTGGCGCGTGATCTGTCGCAATTACGTCAATTCTGTCCTCGAGCAATGCTTTTAACAAGCCTTCTTTGTCGTGCCCGGTTTTTATGGCAGGATTCCATTTTATAAAATTACCCTTTGTTTCATAATCACTTTCATCAAACCATAAATGATGCACACAAACTTCGGCAGTTATTTGTTTTTTTTCTACTGGGCCTTTGTGCGAAAAAAGTTCTGTTTCTTTTGCTGTTGACAGATGAAAAACATGCAAACGCGCACCGGTTTTTTTTGCGAGTTTAATTGCTTTGGAAGACGAAATGTAACAAGCTTCCTCGCTTCTTATTTTTGGGTGAAATTTTACGGGAATATCTTCACCGAATTCTTTGAGATAGGTTTCCAGATTTTTCTTTATGGTTGCTTCATCTTCACAATGAACTGCGATAAGCATTTTTGTGGAAGAAAATATTTTTTCCAGCACTTTTTCGTCATCAACCAGCATATTCCCTGTTGAAGAACCCAAAAACAATTTAATGCCCGCAACATTGGCCGGATTTGTTTTCAACAATTCTTCCAAATTGTCATTGGTGCCGCCAAACATAAATGAATAATTGGCATAAGATGTTTTTGAAGCAATTTCAAATTTTTGTTCCAGCAGTTCCTGCGTAGTGGCTTGCGGAACGGTATTTGGCATTTCTATAAATGAAGTGATACCGCCTGCAATAGCCGCTTTACTTTCCGATTCAATGGTTGCTTTATGCGTTAAACCCGGTTCGCGAAAGTGAACCTGGTCATCTATCAATCCGGGAATTAAATATTTTCCTTCAGCATCAATAACATTGGTGTCAGATGATTTTAAGCTAATTGAGGTGTCAATATCCACAATAAATTCTCCATCAATAAGCACATCGCCATCAAATATCTTTCCTTCGTTTACAATACGGGCATTTTTAATAAGCACTAAACTCATAGTCTTCTTCTTTTATCTTTATTTTAGCAAGTTTTCAAATCGCATTTTTATGACACCAAAAACGGCTTCTGAAATTATGGAACCGCTCATTTTTGAGGTGCCTTTTTTTCGGTCGGTAAAAATAATGGAAATTTCTTTATGTTTAAATCCTTTTTTCCAGGCCTTAAATTTCATTTCAATCTGAAACGCATAACCCACAAATTTTATTTTATCCAAATCTATATTTTCCAATACTTTGCGTTTATAGCAAACAAATCCAGCGGTGGTGTCGTAAATAGGAATTTTGGTGATAAATCTTACGTATTTGGAGGCGAAATAGGACAAAAACAGCCGTTTAAAATCCCAGTTTATCACATTAATTTTATTGTTTAGATACCTTGATCCTACCGAAAAATCAGCACCATCTATAGCACAAGCGCTGTACAATTGAATTAAATCGTTGGGATTGTGCGAAAAATCGGCATCCATTTCAATAATATAGTCGTAATTTCTAGAAATTGCCCAATTAAATCCGTGAATATAGGCGGTTCCCAAACCGTTTTTTTCTTGTCTGACTTCCAAAAACAAATTCGAAAACTCTTGTTGTAAGTTTCGTACAATATTCCCGGTTCCGTCAGGAGAGCTGTCATCAACAACCAAGATGTCAAATTGCTTTTCCTGGGAAAACACGGCCCTTACTATGGCTTCAATATTTTCTTTTTCATTGTAAGTTGGTATGATGACAAGCGTATTCGACATAAATTAAAATTACGGGGCAAAGGTAAAACAAATTATCACTAATTTTGCGTTTAAATAATAACATACTTCATGTTTGAGGCGAAAGAAATAATACACCAAAATCATCATTGGGTTTCACTTGTTTTTTTGGCGATTCTTATTTTTTTAACCTGGGCAAAAGTTTTGTGCAAAGATCGGTTGCTTCATACGGCATCATTGTTTATCGCCAATAAATATCTTTCTATTTATTTCAATAAAGAAAAGAATGATATTCTGAATTTATTTCAATTTTTACTTTTTATGGTGCAAATCTTGGTATTGGCGCTGTTATTATATTTTGCTCACAGTATGTGGCAGTTTTCCGACAGGCTAAACGGATTGAATGGTTATTTATTGTTGCTTGGCACAGTTGCACTTTATTTTTGTTTGAGGTATTTAATTGGGCTTTTTATAGCCGAAATTTTCAACACAAAAAGCAAATACAACAAAATTGTTTATGATAAGGTGAGCTATTTTAACAACCTTATATTGTGGGTATTGCCATTTTTAATGCTTGGCGCGTATGCCGATAACTATAAAGAGTTTTTCTTAAAAACCACATTTTTACTCCTTGTCATATTGCTTATTTTAAGATACGTTTTGGTGCTTGCAAATAATAAAAAGCTCATAGTTAACAACTTATTTTATTTTATTTTGTACCTTTGCGCACTGGAAATAGCGCCTCTGGCAATTATTTTGAAATTAACAATTTAAAACAAAAAATTGACGTTTATGAAAGTGAAAACAATTTTAGTTTCCCAACCAACCCCTAAAACAGAGAACTCCCCATATTTAGAATTGTCTGAAAAACAAAAAGTTAAAATTGACTTTAGGCCGTTTATTCATGTGGAAGGTGTTTCTGCGAAAGAGGTGAGAGCCCAAAAAATTGATTTAAAAAATTATACTGCAATTATTTTAACCAGCAGAAATGCAGTTGATCACTTTTTTAGAATTGCCGAAGAAATGCGTTTTGCCGTTCCTGATGATATGAAATATTTTTGTGAATCTGAAGCCGTAGCCTATTATTTACAGAAGTATGTGGTGTATCGCAAACGCAAGATTTATGTTGGCGAACGTACTTTTGCCGATTTGGCCAAAGTGATTAAAAAATATAAGGATGAAAAGTACTTATTGCCATCATCAGACAAACTAAAAGAATGCGTTCCTGAAACTTTAAATGAATTGGGCATAAAATGGGATCGCGGAATTTTTTATAAAACACTGATAAGTGATTTAACCGATTTAGAGAATGTGTTTTATGATGTTTTAGTGTTCTTTAGTCCGTCTGGAATTGAATCATTATTTCAAAATTTCCCCGATTTTCAGCAAAAAGAAACACGGATTGCGGCATTTGGCAATTCAACCATAAAAGCGGCGACAGATGCCGGTTTAAAATGCAATATTCTAGCACCAACACCAGAATCGCCTTCTATGACGATGGCGTTGGAAAAATATATTATTGAAGCAAATAAAAAGCAACACTGCGATAAATAGCATAAAAAAACCGGGTTTTAACCCGGTTTTTTTATGAAAATAAATTGGCAAAAACATCCTCTACTTTTGAAACCATAACCACTTTTATTTTAAGGTTTGTGTTGCTGATTTTATTGAATTTTGACACAAATATTTTGTGAAACCCTAATTTTTCGGCTTCCATAATGCGTTGATCTACGCGGTTCACGGGGCGAATTTCTCCGGTTAGTCCAATTTCTGCGGCAAAACAGAAATCCTGCGCAATTGAAACATCTTCGTTTGACGATAAAATGGCGCAAATCACCGCCAAATCAATGGCCGGATCATCTACTTTTATGCCTCCTGCAATATTTAAAAACACATCTTTTGCGCCCAACCTGAATCCGGCACGTTTTTCCAAAACCGCCAAAAGCATGTTCAGCCTTTTGGTGTCGTAGCCAGTTGCCGAGCGTTGCGGCGTTCCATAAACCGCCGTGCTTACCAAGGCTTGGACCTCGATCATTAAGGGTCGCATTCCTTCCAGGGTTGCGGCAATGGCGGTACCGCTTAAATCCTCTTCTTTTTGGGAAATTAATATTTCTGACGGATTTTCAACTTCGCGCAAGCCAAACGATTGCATTTCGTAAATACCGATTTCCGCAGTGGAACCAAACCGGTTTTTTTGTGCACGAACGATGCGGTAAGCGTGATTTCTGTCGCCTTCAAATTGCAAAACCACATCAACCATATGTTCCAAAACTTTTGGGCCGGCAATATTGCCGTCTTTGGTAATGTGCCCGATTAAGAGCACCGGTGTGGCGGTTTCTTTGGCAAATTTTATCAGTTCGGCCGTGGTTTCCCTGATTTGTGAAATGGAGCCCGGGGAAGCGTCAATGTATTCTGTATATAAAGTTTGGATGGAATCTATGACAACTACCTCCGGATTTATTTCTTCGATTGCCCTAAAAATGTTTTGGGTGTTTGTTTCGGTTAAAATTAAACAATTGGTGTTTAAATTTTGCAATCGTTCTGCCCGCATTTTTATTTGCGACTGGCTTTCTTCTCCCGAAACATACAAGACTTTTTTTGGCATTGTTAACGCGACTTGCAAAAGCAATGTTGACTTTCCAATTCCGGGTTCACCGCCCAATAACAACATGGAACCTTTTACCAAACCGCCGCCCAAAACGCGATCGAGTTCCTTGTTGTTGGTTGAAATTCGGTCTTCTTTGTCTAAAGCAATGTCGTTGATTTTTAACGCTTTATTGGCTTTTTTTGGGGAAGTGGATTGTTTCCAGTTTCTTTTTTCTTCGGATTGGATTACTTCTTCAACAATGGTGTTCCACTCGTTGCAGGATGTGCATTGTCCGAGCCATTTTGCATATTGGGCGCCACAATTTTGACAGAAAAACAAGGTTTTGGTTTTGGCCATTTTAAGGTTTTATTGAAAAAGTAAATATAGGAAGAATAACGTGTTGTTTTTAATTAAATAGTGTCTGAAGTTGAAAAGTTAAATATTAAATATTAGAAGTTAAAAGTTGAAAAATCGCAAATCATAATTCTAAAATCGTAGATAATTTGCTTATTCTATGATAAAAACCAAGTAAAATATTATAAAAAATCAATTCAATCGAAATTTGCATTTAACCGCAAGGAACGCAATGAAAAAAACGCAAGGAGCAATTTTGTTTTGGTTAACATTTGATTACACACATTTTTAAAATCGTAAATCAAAAATATAAATTCGAAATTCATTTTGCGTTAGGGATTGAAGTGGAAATACTTTTTAGCGATTTTTTTATTGCTGAAAAGATTGCAACGAAAAGCCCGACCGCTTTTTAGCGGTAACGCCCAAAAAATAAACATCATTTTAAGGATTTGTTAGATGCGTTTTCTGTTATAAATAGGAATCAGCAAAAAAGAGAGTCCGCCAAAAACAATCACCATTAATGTTTGGGCGGTCCACATAATCCAGCCGAAAGCGCGCGCCGGATTGTCGTCGATATTGTATAAAATAAGGGCGCTTGCCACAAAAACCGGGTAGGTTCCCAAGCCGCCGTTTGTGAGCGCCATACTAAAACCGCCAACCACAAAAGCCACAATAATGGCCGCAAAAGGCAGGCTTGTTGTTTCGGGCAGCGCAAAAGTTACGGTGTAAAACATGAGCACGTACATAAACCAAATGAAAAAGGTGTGAAAAAGAAACGCCCATTTCTTTTTCATGGTAATAATGCTTTTTATGCCGTCAATTAACCCTTTAATGAAGGTGAATATTTTTTGAATAAATGGGTTTTTGGATTTTTTGAGAAAATAATAAGTTGCAATTCCCAACAGCGGGAACAGCACAAAAAACGTAATTTTAAGATAAATGCTGCTTTCCCCGTTTTCTTTAAACAGGTAACTTGCCAGCAATTCTGTTTGTAAAAAAAAGGCTATTCCTGTTATTGAAAGGAGCATAATTACGTCGGCAACGCGCTCTGCAACAATGGTTCCTATGGCTGTTTCAAGCGGAATTTTTTCGTATTTTTTGATGCTTACCGCACGTGCAATTTCTCCTGAACGCGGAATGAACAAGTTGAGCAAATAGGCAATTAAAACCGTCATAACGCTGTTTGCAAAC
>JACUUQ010000264.1 GCA_014859175.1 Lutibacter sp.
TTTATAAATGGTTGCGGTGTCGCCTTTATTGACATTTAATTTATAGGTATAATACAAAGATTTTTCTTCAACTTCGGTTTGTTGCAATGCCTCAACTTTTTCATTGTTTACCGCAAACGAAACTTCCATGGCGGTTGCCACATGAAATGCTGTTTTTAAGGTTTTTGAAAGAATACAACCGTTATTTTTATCATCGACAATTTTTAATATGTTCCAAAAATATTCATCGTAATTGGAATCTACATTTTTGATGCCTGCATCTATATAAGGAGAAAAAGTAATTTCCCCTGAAAAATTTACAGCTTTTACGGCATATTCAATGGCGCCTGTTTCATTGTATTCCAGACTTATAAAACGTTTTGTATTTACTTGGATTTCCTCACCGGTTTCAAGAATTGCATCGAAAGAGCGACTTAGCCAGCCTTCTTTCATATTTAATTCCCTTTTGAAATTTGAAACTTTGCAGGTATTTAAATCCAGCTCCGTATTATTGATTTGGATGTCAATACCTATCCAGTTTGGCGCATTCAGCACTTTGGCAAAATACTCCGGATAGCCGTTTTTCCACCAGCCTACTCTGGTCTTATCGGGATAATAAATACCGCCGATATAACTGCCCTGAAAGGTTTTTCCTGAATACGTTTCCTCAAAATTGGCGCGTTGGCCCATAGAACCATTGCCAATGCTGAACAGACTTTCGGATGCTTCTACATTTTCGGGATCAAAGCCTTCTTCTACAATTGACCATTCGTAAGGCTTAATATAATCTTTGTTCATCTTATTTTAATTCATTAGATTTTTTAAAAAATCGGGCGTGATTGCTGTCATATCTTTAAAAACATAATCTGCTTCATATAACACATTCGCATCTCCAATTCCTATACTGATCATTTTTGCTACATTGGCAGCTTGTATTCCTGCAATGGCATCTTCCACAACCACACAGTTTTCGGGTTTCATCCCTAATTTTTTAGCGCCGATTAAAAACACTTCCGGATCCGGTTTTGCTTTAGAAACATCATTCCCGTCCACAATGGCAGTAAATCTGTTTAAAAGTCCAACTTTCTCCAAAATCAACGGTGCGTTTTTACTGGCCGAACCCAAGGCATATTTTATGTCGTTGATCTCTAAAAAATTCAACAAATCATTTACGCCGGGCAAAATTTCTTCGGATGTCATTTTATTGACGTATTCCAGATATTCTTTATTTTTCTGAAGCAAAAGCGTTTGCTTTTTTTCTTCGGATAAATTTACTTTTC
Organism: Lutibacter sp.; assembly: GCA_014859175.1. Classification (GTDB taxonomy): domain Bacteria; phylum Bacteroidota; class Bacteroidia; order Flavobacteriales; family Flavobacteriaceae; genus Lutibacter. Next base: position 1,260 of record JACUUQ010000264.1, read on the forward strand.
CAATCGACAATAAAATTTCAAGCGATTGAATTCTGCTGACGCCTTTTAACAATTCATTTTGTGCTTCTGTAAATTCGAAACCCAAAGCGTTTGCCAAATTTCGCCAGGCCAAATAATGATATTTCGCCGTATCTACGATAACACCGTCTAAATCAAATATGAATGCGATTTCTTTATTCATCTGTTTAGTTTTTATTTTTTAGCGGTACAGATGCTGTTCGCCATTAATCATTCCTTTACAACTCAAAATTTGTCTTGCTCGAGTCATTTAAATTTTTATTAAAACAGTATCATCTACATCTTTAACCCTTACCACCAAAATAGCTGCAATCAGTAAAGAAATACCGCTAATTAATAAGGCATAAATTGGGTTTCCTCCATAAAAATATTTTACGATTGGGCCTCCTATGATAGCATTTATGATTTGTGGAATTACAATAAAAAAGTTGAAAATCCCCATATAAACGCCCATTTTCTTGGCAGGAATAGATCCCGCCAAAATTGCGTAAGGCATCGCCAAAATACTTGCCCAAGCAATCCCGATTCCGAACATCGATAAAAATAACCAGTTTTCATTTGGCACAAAATAAATGGAGATAAGTCCTAATCCACCAAAAGCCAGTGAAACGGCATGGGTTAATTTTCGGCCTATTTTTTTGGCAATTGCCGGTAAAAAGAAGGCGTACACTGCAGAAACGGCATTGTAAACACCAAATAGAATTCCAACCCAGTCGCCCGCAATTTGATAAGCAGATCCGTGATCATCCAACGACAAACCATAAACGTGATGCGCAATGGCAGGCGTTGAAAATACCCACATCCCAAACAAACCAAACCAGGAAAAAAACTGAACCGAGCTCAATTGCCTCATGGTTAAAGGCATTTTTTTGAAATCGGAAAAAATATCCAACAAGCTCGATTTCTCCTCAGCCGCAATTTCTTCCTCGCTTTCAGGAGCGCTAAACATTGCTGTTTCTTCAGGAGAATATTCTTTGGTGGTAAATACGGTAACTAAAATACTGGCCACCAAAACCCCGGCGCCTATCACAAATGAAAGCAATAAGTTTAAAGGAACTTTACCTTCTGCAGCTTCATTTGTCACTCCAAACCAATTAGACAAAGCATAAGGCAACCAGGAACCAATTACGGCTCCTATACCTATTAAGATAGTTTGCACACTAAACCCAAGTGTTCTTTGATCGGATGGTAATAAATCGGCCACCAAAGCCCTGAAAGGTTCCATGGCAACATTAAATGAAGCGTCCATAATCATTAACATCCCGGCTCCAACCCATAATGCAGGTAAAAAAGCGGTAAACATATCGGCATTTGGCATTAAAATTAATCCCATTGACGCCAATAATGCCCCTGTTAAAAAGTAAGGCCGTCTTCGTCCAAGTTTCGTCCAGGTTCGGTCACTATAATAGCCAATAATGGGCTGCACTATTAAACCCGTTAATGGCGCCACCACCCAAAACCAAGAGAGTTCGTGGACATCTGCGCCAAAAATTTGCAATATCCTGCTGGCATTGGCATTTTGCAGCGCAAAACCCATTTGAATTCCCAGGAAACCAAAACTCATGTTCCAGATATCCCAGAAACTTAGTTTCCGTTTTTCCATAATGTAAGTGTTAAAAAAATAAATACAATATAAAGCCGACAGGCTTTAATTAATTGTTTTTGTGTGAAGTGTGAAAAATAGTACGGGTCAAATATAGAAATAAAATTTTAAGTTCAACCTTTTTTGAAGTAAGATTTCGCTAAAAAAATGAACAATTGGACACTACAACGTTGGAGTTGTGAAGCCGAAGGCTGAAGGCTGAAAGCTGAAAGCTGAA
>JACUUQ010000265.1 GCA_014859175.1 Lutibacter sp.
TCTGACATAGTTTCCCGACTTCAACGGCACAATCAAAAGGGAAAAGGTTTTACAGAAAAGAAAATGATTGGCAATTTCCCCTTTCTTTACGCCTTTCTTAAATAGCGTTATTGCTCTTTTGCGAAATGAACTTCTTATTGTATCGTCTATTGTCCTAAAGCCCTCTTTTTACATAGTATAAATATACATTTTTTTTATGAATATATTATCGCTATATTAATATTTACGGCTAAGTTCTATTTAAAACAGCATTTGCGTATTCTATGATAAAAACCAAATAAAATAGCATACAATTAAAATAAGCCTTTAACCGCAAAGCCCGCAAAGAAAATACGCAAAGGGCGCAATTTTGTTTTAGTTAACATTTGATTATGCCATTTTTAAGAATCGTAAACCTGCCTGACCGGCAGGCAGGCCCAAAACATTTAGATAAAAATTGCTGTATTTATTAGAATTAAGCCATAATTACCAGATGAAGTTGAACTTATTTTTAACCTAGATATTCTTGAAATGGTAATCCTTAAATTTGAAAATAAGGAAGTGCAATTTTTTAAAGACATTACTAATAAGACCAATAAATTTGATTTTACAGAAGTAGAAGTGAAGTGTCATTATTTAAATAATTCTGTATTTATTATTTATGGTAAAATTGCGATGTTATAAGCTTAAAAAATAAAATTAAAACCATCACTATTTTAGTTTTTTGCAAAAAAGTAAAATAACAAACATCGCTATTTTAGTTTTTGTATATATTTGTAAAATAAAGAAATATGTAATTTTAATTTTTTAGAAATATTTAAAATGAAGAATTTTAAAGCTGGAATTCAAATAAATCAGGGATATTATAATAGCTTTCAACCTAACCCAATAAATAGAAATTGGGAGATAGGAGATATGCAAGTAAATAAATTACTTAGTAAAGCTGATAGGCAATTAGGAAGACTTGATATGTATTCTGAATACGTTAATATTGATTTATTTGTAAGTATGCATATAGCAAAAGAAGCTATTCAATCTTCTAAAATAGAAGGTACCCAAACTAATATGGAAGAAGCATTTTTGAATAAAGAAGATATTGCTTTTGAAAAACGAGATGATTGGGAAGAAGTACAAAATTATATTTCAGCAATGAATGAAGCTGTTAAAATGCTACATACCTTACCTTTTTCATCTAGGTTAATAAAACAAACACATAAGATTTTATTACAAGGAGTAAGAGGAGAGCATAAGTTGCCAGGAGAATATCGTACTAGCCAAAATTGGGTTGGAGGAGCTTCAATAAATGATGCGGTATTCATTCCGTCTGTTCATAATTCTATAAATGAATTAATGTCAGATATTGAAAAATTTGCAAATGATGATTTAAATCCATTACCTGATTTATTGAAAATCGCATTAATCCATTATCAATTTGAAACAATTCACCCTTTTTTAGACGGAAATGGGCGAGTAGGAAGATTGTTAATTACACTTTATTTGGTAAGTAAAGGAATATTAAAACAGCCAATATTATATTTATCAGATTTTTTTGAAAGAAATAGAACGTTGTATTATGATAACCTTATGAGAGCGAGAACGCATAATGATATAACTCAATGGTGTAAATTTTTTTTAACAGGTGTTATTGAAACTGCTAAAAGTGGTGTTGAAACTTTTGATGGAATTTTGCAGCTTCAAAGAATTACAGAAGAGAAAATTAGAAGACTAGGAGTGAAGAGTGGAGATGCTCAAAAGGTTGTAGATTATTTATATACTAAGCCTATAATTGATGCTGGAGTTGTTGGAAAAATTATTGATAAGTCACCAGCATCAGTTTATAAATTAATTTCCATATTAGAAGCGTTAAAAATTATAACTGAAGTCACAGGTGCTCAAAGAGGAAGGTTATATATATTTAAAGATTATCTTGCTCTATTTAATTCAAATAATAAATAATGTTTTGATTAATAAGGCACACTTTTAGGCATACTCATTTTTAAGGAATAGTATAGTGTAAAGTATATCAGTGGTTTATGTAGGTGGTGGAGAACCTTCCGATATTCGGAACAGGCACTCATTGCCCACCAATTATAAATCCCACAAGAAATTGTGGGAATTTTTTGTTAATAAATTAATCAGAATAATGTCACCGTCTAGCTAATTTACAGCAAAAGCACCTCAATCTTCATTTTTACATTTTTTTTCAATGTACTAAAACACACCAATTTTTTAATACCAAAGGTGTCCAATTCCAGACCATTTTTTTAAGCTGTTAAGAAAATCTGAAACTATATAAATTGCTGTCGAAAATTATTTATAAATTTATCGGATAAAATTAATTGTTATGTTTGATGAATCCTCTTATGACCGTTTAAAGAAAATGCCCCTTTTTATAAAGGCACAGGAAATTATGGAAATTAGCCTTAAAATAAGTGAAAATGTATCAAAACACGATATTGAAAAGCTAGATGAGGCAGAAGGCGATATGTTGGAAGGTTATGCCCAATATATAAGAGAAAACGCCACCATTATTCCGGCAAAGATTTCAGGAGCCGAAGCGGTCGAAATTTATGATTTGAAAATGGAAAACGCCGCAATTATCCGCAAAGCAGCGCGAGAGCTTTCAACATATTGCACAGGCTTAGCCATGTGCGGATATAAAAATACCGATTACTTGCAATTGTTACGGGATGAAATTGAAGAATTTAGGGTTTTGTTCGCAGAATGGGTTAAAACATTTGACCAATGGAACTACATTATCGACCGCTGGGGCTTGTTCAATCCGCCGGGAATTGACTATGACAGCCACGACCCCGACGATGATATTCCTTTTGATTCTCCTTTTGATTCCGACGAATTATAGTGAATTTTTGGGACTATAAAATATATTAAGCATCTTTTAAAATTATTAAGGCATCTTAGTTAAACCCTTGAAAACATTGATCTTTTTTTGCCACATATTCTCAAAAAAAAGGCCCACCGAAGCAGGACTAAAGATTTTCATCTACCCCGCCAGCTGGCGGATTATTGTGTTAAGATTATATCAAAAAAAAGTCCCACCGAAGCAGGACTAAAGATTTTCATCTACCCCGCCAGCTGGCGGATTATTG
>JACUUQ010000266.1 GCA_014859175.1 Lutibacter sp.
AAATTTTTCTTCTAAATAGTCTTCAGTAAGCGTTGTTGTGGTAAAGCCCAAATATGTTTCCCATTTTTCACGAATGGTAAGTATCCCTATTCTTAAATCTGCAACGGGTTTTGTGAAGGTTAGCGGCAATAATGAATTGCGAACTGTACCATCAAATAAAATATAATTCATTGATTGATTATTTTACGCAAATGTACAGTAAGTTTTTTTCTTTCTCAAACGAAAAAAAGTTCGTGTTTTATACGATTTTGTTTTTTCTTAAATAAGTGTCGATGCTGTCGGCCGTGTCAAAACAAGCACTTACGGTATTGATTTCTGAGCAATAACGGGAATCAATCGCGTGATTTTTACAACCTAATGCATTTAAATCTATGGAAGTAAAATTTTTGTCGATGCTTACGCATTTGTCGTACAGTGAAGCGATGGTTTCGTCTTGTGTTAATTCGATATTGTTTTTTGTTAAATACCCTTTTAAAAAGTTCTCAATGGCAAATTGGGCGTTTTTACAAACTGAATAACTAACAATATCTTCAGCTGGTTTAAACAATTCTACTTTTGCCGATTTTAATTTTTTTTCTGCTTCTTTAAAAAAAGCTTCTGATCTCGATTTCATTTTTTTATTTTTTTTATTTTAATACCTTAAAAAGAATAGGCTAAGTTCTATCTAAAACAGCATTTGCGTTAGGGATTATAGTGAAAATCCTTTTTTATTTCGCCGGTAGGCGTATTAAAAAAGATTGTAACGAAAAGCCCGACCCGCCTTTTCGGCGGGGAACGCCCATAACATTAAGATAAAAATTGCTGTACTCATAAAAATTTAGCCAAAGAAAACTATGAATCCTTCAAATCCCTTAACTTATTATAAAAATTAAGCCTTTACAATAGTAATTAAAGATATAAAAAAAAGTGCCAAGTATAAAAATACTTGGCACTTTTAAATTAAATAAATTTATAAATTTCTATAAAGTTCCAATCTTTCCCAATTAACATCTATATGCTCTTGGGCTTTATCCAATAACTCTTTTGCCAACTCGGGATTTTCGTTCACAACTCTTGTAAAACGCGTTTCTGTGTACATAAATTCACTTACTGGTGCAGAAGGTGTTTTAGAATCCAGTTTAAATTTCTTTCCTTTTTCAGCCAAAGGATTGAATCTAAACAATGGCCAATAACCTGTTTCCACTGCTTTTTCTTGATGTAAAGCACCGTCTTTTAAATCGTAACCATGCTCTCCACAATGAGAATAAGCTATAATTAATGATGGTCCTGGATAAGCTGCCGCTTCTTCAATTGCTTTTAGCGTTTGGTTGTCTTTTGCGCCAATGGCAATTTGTGCCACATATACATTTCCATAAGAAACTGCTTGCAAAGCCAAACTTTTCTTAGAAGTCTTTTTCCCTGAAATTGCGAACTTGGCACTTGCGCCCATCGGTGTAGATTTTGATGCTTGTCCGCCAGTATTCGAATAGACTTCAGTATCCAATACCATAATATTGACATTTTCTCCTGATGAAAATACGTGGTCTAAACCGCCATATCCAATATCATAAGCCCAACCGTCTCCACCAAATATCCATACGGCTTTTTTACGTAAGTATTCCGTTAGGTTTCTGAGTTTTTTGGCTTCGTAAGTATCGATAGTTGCTAAAATTTCGTTTAGTTCATCAATTTGATTTATTTTTTGTTCTTTAAGCGTTTCGTTTCCTTCAGCATTATTTAGTATATTATTTACTATAGTACTGCCTATTTTACTTTCTAAAGATTTCAATAAATCTACTGCAATTTCTTGCTTTTTAGTCAATGCCAATTGCATACCCATACCAAACTCTGCATTGTCTTCAAATAATGAGTTTGCCCAAGCTGGTCCACGACCTTCTTTATTTGTTTTATAGGGTGTTGTTGGTAAATTACCGCCATAAATAGATGAACAGCCAGTTGCGTTTGCAATTAAAATACTGTCTCCAAATAATTGGGTAACCAATTTAATATAGGGTGTTTCACCACAACCGGAACAAGCTCCTGAGAATTCAAATAACGGTTCCAAGAATTGAGATCCTTTAACTGTAGACGTTACCAATTCCTTTCTGTCATAATCAGGTAAATCAATAAAGTAATTCCAATTTACATTTTCCACATCTTTTACTTGACGATAATCTGTTAAGTTAATTGCAAAAGTATTTGGAACTACTTTGCTTTCGGCCGGACAAACAGCTACGCATAAATCGCAACCTGTACAGTCTTCAGGTGAAACTTGCAAAATATAACTTTCTTTATCACTATTAAAAGGTCGCCCTTTTGCCGGTACACTTTTTAGTGATTCCGGTGCATTTATCAATAAATCATTTGATACAACTTTAGCTCTGATGGCAGCGTGCGGACAAATTGCAACACATTTATTACACTGGGTGCAAAGATCTGCATCATCCCAAACCGGCACAAAATCGGCAATTCCACGTTTTTCATACTGTGTTGTTCCTGTTGGAAAAGTTCCATCTACAGAAAATGCGCTCACAGGCAATGAATCACCTCTACCTGCCAAAATAGTTCCTAAAATTTCTTTAACGAAATCATCGGCATTGGCTGTCATCATTGGAGTTAAACCGTCATTATTTGTAGTGTGACGAGGATATTCAACTTTTTGAAGATTTTCTAACGACTTGTCAACTGCATTAAAATTCATTTGAACAACATCATCACCTTTGTGTGAATATGATTTTACAATGGCATCTTTAATTTTTTTGATGGCTTCATCTTTAGGAAGCACGCCAGATATGGCGAAGAAACATGTTTGTAAAATGGTATTTGTACGTTTGCCCAAATCTGCTTCTTGGGCAACTTTTGTAGCGTCAATTACATAAAATTCAATATCGTTATCAATAATTCTGCGTTGCATAACGCTTGGTAACTCTGTCCAAACTTTATATTTAGAATGAGGCGTATTCAATAAAAATGTTCCTCCTTTTTTAATATTTTCTAATATATCGTATTTATAGATAAAATTAAATTGGTGACAAGCTATAAAGTTTGCTTTGCTGATTAAATAGGTTGAATAAATTGGTTCTGGACCAAAACGCAAGTGCGA
>JACUUQ010000267.1 GCA_014859175.1 Lutibacter sp.
ATCATTTCCGTGTGTATCAAAATTTGTTATGGCTCGTTTCATCTGTTTATAATTTCAGTTTTGATAAAAAATTTAATTATGCATAAAGGCTTTCATATAAATCCCTTATCCCTTTATGTTCTCTTAATATATTTAATGTTATTTCTGCGTGGCCTTTTGCGTAACCGTTACCAACAATCATGTCAATATCTTTACCGACACCTTCGGCGCCTAAAGCCGCTTTTGTGAATGATGTAGCCATACTAAAGAAATATACCACGCCTCTGTCTTTGCACATTAAGATGGAACCCATTTCTGTGTTTTGGATGTTTACATTGTTTATCACAACATCGGCAAGTTCTTCATCGGTAACTTTTGAAATGGCATCGTAACAGCTAAGTGCATTTGTTGCGTCCAGTTTAATTATTTCGTCGCAAATATTTAATTTTCTTAAAGCTTCTAAGCCTTTGTCGCTAAAATCAACACCAATTACTTTCCCATTAACGCCAGCCCTTCTTTTTGCTTCGTAACAGCACAGCATACCCGATTTTCCGCTGGCACCGATAATAACAACAGTGTCTCCCGATTTTACCAAACGCGCTGTTTGTGCAGGTGCACCACATACGTCAAGTACCGCAAGTGCCAATGAATCTGGCATATCTGTCGGTAATTTTGAATATAAACCGGTTTCAAACAAAATGGCTTTTGCCTTTACAACAACTTGGTCTATATTTTCTTTAACCGCTACAATCTCTTCAATTTTTAGCGGCGTTAAGGATAAAGAAACAAGGCTTGCAATTTTATCTCCCACTTTTAAATCTCTTTTGCCTTTCAATGCTTCCCCAATTTGTAAAACGGTTCCAATAAACATGCCACCAGATCCTGTAACAGGATTTTTCATTTTGCCCTGAGTGGCAACGATCTCTAAAATAATTTCTTTTATTTTTTCGATATCGCCACCGGCCTGTTCTTTAATTTGGGTAAAACTGGCTGAATCGATATTCAGAATATCAACGTCAACCAAGATTTCGTTGTCGTAAATTTCAGTAACATTATTATCAACTTTCGTTGCAGGCTGCGGCAAAACGCCTAAGGGTTCAATGACCCTGTGCGTTCCGTATTTATTTCCTTTTTTCATCATTTAATTTAACAGTTTTACTGTTTTTTTAATCCTAAAATTTCTCTTGCTTCAGCCGGAGTTGCTATTTCACGACCAAGTTCCTTGGCCAATCTCACCACTTTCTCAACCAATTCCCCATTCGATTTGGCTAAAACACCTTTGGCGATGTATAAATTATCTTCCAAACCAACCCTTACATGGCCGCCATCGATAATTGCGGCAACAGCCAATGGAAATTCAAATCTTCCAACGCCCGCAACCGTGTAGGTGGCATCAGCAGGAATGCTGTTACGCAAGAAAACAAAGTCTCTTAAGGTTCCCGAAATGCCTCCGTTAACGCCCATTACAAAATCAAAATGCATTGGGGATTTTATAAATCCTTTTTGATGAAGACGCAACGCCATATCGATCATCGATTTGTCGAAAACTTCCAATTCCGGTTTTATGTTTTTTTCAATCATCCGTTCACCAAAATATTTGATGGTATTTTCGGTATTTTCAAATATCTCGTCACCTCCAAAGTTTAAGGTGCCGCAATCCAACGTTGCCATTTCCGGATTTAGCTCTGTTGGCTGTAACCTTTCATCATTTTTCATCCCAACTGCACCACCGGTTGAAGGCTGAATAATAGCATCAGGGCATTTTAGCCTGATGGCATCCATCACTTCTTTGAAACGGTCTTTATCTTGTGTAGGCGTGCCATCGTCTTTACGAACGTGCAGATGAATAATACTTGCACCGGCCTGATAAGCCAAACTGGCTTCACGAACACATTCTTCAATGGTATAAGGCACTGCAGGATTTTGTTCCTTGGTAACTTCCGCACCCGAAATTGCGGCTGTGATAATTAATTTTTCCATAACATAAGTTATTTACGTTGACTCGCTTTTGGCGTAACACAGGTTCCGGTTGCACGACAAACAATGATAGGTTCTTCAAGAAAATCACAGGCTGAATCTGAAATATCAGGGCGAGGCGCGATTACCTTGCGGGCTTCAAATTTCATTCTTCTGCTCGAGTTTCCTTCTTCAATTATTTCACCAACAGCTTCAATAAAGTCGCCCGCATAAACAGGCGCCATAAACTCAACCATATCATAAGCTTTAAACAAACCTTCATCACCATCTCTTAAAATAAGAAGTTCTGTGGCAACATCACCAAATAACTGAAGCATTCTTGCGCCGTCAACAAGGTTTCCTCCATAATGGGCATCATGTGAGCTCATTCGCAATCTAATCATCGATTTTAACATATTACTATATTTTGTTATATTTATAAATTGACTATTATTATTTTTTATTTAAATACATTTTTTATATATTTTCAACAAATTTAATTCTTATTTTTGAATATATAATAATAAGGGTATCTGTAATTATTAAATAATTAGAAGAAAAATCAAAAAAAGGTTGCTTTTAAAATTAAAAAGTAAAAACCCAAAATTAACCGTCAGGCAGGTCTGTCAAAATATCCTTGAAATCCAATGAATGATTGTATTGATTTTGCTAAATTTTCTTTTTTCGCTTCCATAAAAACTCGTTTTTTGATAAAATTAAGACCACAGGCATTAAAAAAATCACGAAAGGTTACATGTAAATTTGCTGATTGACCAATTAGGAAATGTGGTTTCTTTTTAGGCTGCAAGAAACGACCTGATGCTTGAAGCGTTGGGCACTTCAATTCTTTGTGCTTTCTCGTACAGTAATTGATAAGCGTACATCATGGTTATAATTCTTTAATTGCCCAAAAATAAAGAGTTTACTAACAATAGGAGATGACAAAAATCACCATAAAAAATTTTAATTTTACCAAATAAGAAGCCAGAAAACAAACATTAATCTCATAGAAATAAAAAAGCCTCTTAAATTTAAGATTGGCAATGCAAAAATCGTACAAATTAAGAAATAAAAAAAACCGTAATAGCTTTATTTATAGCATATTACGGTTTTTAAAAGTGGTCCCACTTGGG
>JACUUQ010000349.1 GCA_014859175.1 Lutibacter sp.
TCAGCACGATTTAAATGCTTTTCCGTTTTACGAGAAATTTGAAATTCCCATTTTAAGAAAAAAGTTTCTGGAAACAAATGATTCGGAAAAATTATTGACAGCAACCAATTTGTTTTTAAATACATATCACGAATTTATTGAAATTGAAGATTCCCAACTTTTTGACATTCAGTTGCCTAAAGTGGTTCATGGCGATATTGCCAGCGGCGACCAATTTATTTCCAGCCTCAAAAAAATTAAAAAGCTGAACAAAAAATTGCCAACAGCCATTTGTGTGGAAATGGAAGGCGCTGCGGTAGCGCAAGTTTGTTTTGAATATGAAGTGCCGTTTTCCATTATTCGGGTGATTTCCGACAAGGCAAATGACAATGCAACCATCGATTTTCCGAAATTTGCCAATTCCATCGCGAGCAAATATGCTTTGGGAATTTTGAAAAACTATTTTGCATAGATTCCGCCTATTTTTATATCTTTGATAAATCCTTTTGAGCAATGCAGTTTAAGCATCCAGAAATTCTTTACGCACTACTGTTACTGATTATTCCTATAATTGTTCATTTATTTCAGCTGCAACGCTTCGTTAAAGTCCCTTTTACCAATGTCGCTTTTTTAAAAAATGTTGAAAGGCAAACCCGAAAAAGTGCCAAACTTAAAAAATGGCTTGTTTTAATCAGCCGATTGTTGGCTTTAAGCTGTATTATTTTGGCCTTTTCCCAACCGTATTTTTCCAAATCATCAACACAGCAACAAGTGAATGTCACCATTTATTTAGACAATTCCAACAGTATGCAGGCAAAAGGCGAAAAAGGGGAATTGCTGAAAAGCGCCGCCCAAAAAATTATTGAAAACAACAATCTTCAAAACAGCGCTTTTACACTGATAACCAACGATGAAAATTTGAAAAATTTAGATGCCATTGGTTTAAAAAATGAATTGATCAGCCTACAATATTCACCAAATAAGCTTGATTTAAATACCGTTTTACTGAAAGCAAAAAGTAATTATTCAACCGAAACTAACACATTAAATAAAATTATTTTAATATCTGATTTTCAAAATATTAACTTTGAAAATAAAATTGATTTTACAATAGTTAATTCTTCTATTTTCCTACTGGTGCTTTCCCCAAAAGAAGTGCCAAATATTTTTTTGGACAGCGTAGCTGTTGAACACAAATCTACTACAGAAATTACGCTGAAAGCATTGGTTAAAAGCAGCAAAATTATTTCAGAAACGATTCCCGTTTCCTTGTTTCAAGATGAAACCCTGATGGGGAAAACAACGGCAAAATTTGCAAATTCCAATCGGCAATCGGTTGAATTTACGCTTACGAATGCCGATAATTTTAACGGAAAAATTTCTTTGGTTGATGATGGAATGCAATTCGACAACGATTTTTATTTTTCAATTTCGGCACCCGAAAAAATCAATGTGTTGAGCATCGGAAATCAGGCTGAATTTTTGCCGAAAATATATACTGAAAAAGAATTCAATTTTACAACTGCCCCACTTTCAAATTTAAATTACAATACCATCCAAAATCAGCAATTAATCATCTTAAATGAATTGGCTGAGATTCCTGCCGAATTGCAGCGCAGTTTAATCGAGTTTTTGGAAAACGGCGGAAATTTGGTGGTGATTCCTTCACAAAACATCAAAACAGATTCTTATAACCGACTTTTAAATGTGTTTAAAGCAGGAAAAATAAACGGTAAAATTGAAAATGAACATCAAATTACCGCCATCAATTACGGTCATCCTTTAATAGATGATGTTTTTGAAAAGAAAGTGACCAATTTTCAATATCCAAAAACAGCCTTGCATTACCAAAACAATTCCCGAAACAGTTCCGCGATTCTAAAATTCGACAATAACAGTGCGTTTATCTCCTCCACAAAAATTGGTAATGGAACTTTTTATTGGGTTGCAGCGCCATTAAACAAAAACGTTTCTGATTTTATGCAATCGCCTTTGGTAGTGCCCATTTTTTATAATTTTTCCAAAACAGGCTTAAAAAATTCACGACTTTATTACACGATTGCGCCAGAAAACAATATTGAAATTAAAGCAAGTATAGGAAAAGATGATGTATTGAAGATTTCGAATGAAACCGGTGCATTTATCCCGCTTCAAAAAGTTTTTCAAAATAAAGTCGATTTGATTTTGTCAGACGTTACTTTACAAAGCGGATTTTACAAGGTTTCCAGTGGGAATAATGTGCTAAAAACCTTCGCATTAAATTATAACAGGGAAGAAAGCGACGCCAATTATGCCGATTTAAAATCCTTGGCCGGCAACGCTGAAAATGTGACTGTTTCAACATCAATTGATGATCTTTTTGATGAAATTGAAAATCAGCATAAAATCAATTGGCTTTTTAAATGGTTTTTAGCATTTTCTGTGCTATTTTTGTTCATTGAAATGCTGTTGTTAAAATATTTCAAAATATGAATTTACTTCTAAAGTCTGCTACCATTATCGACAATTCCAGTCCGTTTCACCTTCAAATTAAAGACATCCTTATCGAAAACGGCACCATCACAAAAATTGGCGAAAAGCTTAAAAATCCGAAAAATTATAAAGAAATCAAATTTGACAACCTGCATATTTCGCAAGGTTGGTTCGATTCGAGCGTTTGCTTTGGCGAACCCGGATATGAAGATCGGGAAACGATAGAAAACGGATTAAAAACTGCTTCCAGAAGCGGTTTTACAGCAGTTGCCGTAAATCCGAACACCAATCCGGCCACCGACAATAAATCGGCCATACAGTTCTTAACAAGCAAAGCCACAAATTCTGCCACCGCACTTTTCCCCATTGGAAATTTGACCAAAGGCGCCGAAAGTTCGGATATTGCAGAATTGTACGATATGCAAAACGCAGGCGCAGTTGCTTTTGGCGACTATAACAAAGCCGTTTCAAATGCCAACCTGTTGAAAATCGGTTTGCAATACGCGCAAAATTTTGATGCGTTAATTATGAGTTTTCCGCAGAACAATTCCATTGCCGGCATTGGCTTGGTCAATGAAGAAATCAACAGCACTAAACT
>JACUUQ010000268.1 GCA_014859175.1 Lutibacter sp.
TTAGTTTTCGGACTCATAGCGATTCTGTTCAATCCTTTGTTGCCAATTTATCTTAATGACAAAGACGCTTGGATGCCAATGGATATTGCTTGCGCTTTATTATTCATTGTTAAATCTTTTAATCAAGCCAGTCATAAAAACTTAAAGAAATGAAAAAACAAAATATGGTAATCGGGTTACTTTTATTTTTTGTCCTAACCAATTTAATCTCTTGTGCCTCTCCTGAATATGAATCGCAAGACTCTGGATTTTTCTCAGGAATACTTCATGGGTTCGTATTTGTATTTGCCCTCATTGGAAAATTATTTGGTGCCGATGTTGGTATTTATGCGGAACATAATACAGGTTTCTTTTATTGGTTGGGTTTCATTATTGGACTTGGTGGACTTGGTGGAGGTGGAGCAGCATCAAGAAGATAAAAAAGGAGTATCCACTAAAAATTGGTATTCAGTATTTAATGCATAGATCTCATTAAACCTATCGTTGTTTAATTAAAGGTCAGTCATATAAACAAATTATGGGCAATCTTAAAAAAAGAAATTATGAAAAACAGAAAAGTAAAAATTATTGTTTTTAGCATTTTATCCGTTTTTATTTCAGGATTTTTATTACTGATACTTGTTGGAATGACACTATTACCAATAACAAGAAGATATACTGTTTTAAACGAAACTAATGAAGTGATTTACATTACCCCGTTAATGCAATTTGGTATTGCTAGTTTTGCTCTTGAAGACGAATGGGATGACAAAAAAAAAATGAAAGATTATATTGAGCAAATAGATGATTTTTCAATTTTAAGTCAAAATTTAACTTATAGCCCACCTGCATTTCCTGCATTCAACGTAAGAGACATAAAAGTTAATCCAAACACAAAAACTTTTTTATACATTGATTATGAACAAATCAAGCAAGAAGGTGGACCTCAAATTTTGTTGATTAAGGATAATCAAAACAATTATTACTACAAGGAAGCAAACTTTTGGGAAAATGATATAATTACGGACAAAAGCCTGTTGAATAAAGCTTCAAAAAATATAATAGATGCGAAAGAGAATGAGCGAAGTTCACTAATAAGTTGGCTAATGATATTTTGTATTGTAGCACCAATAGCTTTGTTTCCCTATTTGCTTATTAAAAACATAAAATTGCAGAGAAGAGAAAGAAAATCCAGCCTACAAAAGTCGTTTGCCGCAATCAACGGTGATGTGGTTAATTGAAGATTTGTGTTTATATAAAATTCGCTGCAGGTTGACAGTTTAGTGCTTCTCAATCACTACCAACGGCAAGTAACAAAAAAGTTAACACACTTTAATAAAAATAAGAAATGGCTGTTTTAATATAATTGGATTAATTTTGCTGATAATAATTGTTGGGGTATTTATTATTTATTGAATACTCTTTGTTCTATGTGGAATTGAGATTGAAAATACTAAATATCGGAAACCGTTAAATCAATACTTTTTAAGTTATAAAAAGAATGATATTCTTTTTAGCAAAATCTAATCCCCACTTTTACAGCAGTATTCCGTTTATCCTGAACTTGTTTCAGGATCTTATGATTATAAACAACGAAATACAGCTTCCAATTCCGCACAGTAAAAACCACCGAAAAGGTGGTATTTACTTTTGCCTTTACCCTATTTCGCCCCGGTTCCATATGAATGGTCTCAACTAAACAAAATGTTTAGCAGATAATGGTGCTTATTTTGTCAGAAAGCAAGAGCAATGATGATATTTTTTGTATAAAAGTAAAGGGTGTTTTGTTTAAATTATTATAAAAAATCAAAGGCTGTTGGTTAAATACAATATGTATTTTTAAACACGCAATGTGAATTTTTAAAATTTATCCTTATCATTCCTGTTTTCTCGGCCGACATTGGGGATTAATACCAATGTACTTTAAATGTAGCATTGCTAAAAACCCTTTTGGACTATTTGAGTTGTGAAAATATGCTATATTTGTGATAGTTATGGACAGACAAGATCAAATAGTTATATACAGCACAAATGATGGATTATCTTATGTAGAAGTTCACATTCAAGATGAAACTGTCTGGTTAAATCGTAAGCAGCTTTCTGACTTATTTGATAGAGATATTAAAACCTTAGGTAAACATTTAAGCAATGTTTTTAAAGAAGGTGAATTAGATAAAAACACAACTGTCGCAAAATTTGCGACAGTTCAAAATGAAGGAAATAGAGAAGTCACTAGAGAAGTTGAACATTATAACCTAGATGTAATTATATCTGTAGGTTACAGAGTAAAATCTAAACGAGGTACTCAATTCAGAATCTGGGCAAATAAAATTTTAAAAGACTATCTTGTAAGAGGCTACGCTGTTAATGAAAAATTATTAAAAGAAAGTAATCAGAAACTAAACGAATTCAAAAAAATAGTTCAACTTCAGGAAAAAGTAATCTCAGAATACCGATTGGATACAGATGAAGCGCAAGGTTTAATTAAAGTGATCTCAAGTTATAGCACCGCCTTGGATTTATTAGATGATTATGATCACCAACGACTAAAATTACCAAAAACAGGAAATGTTGAGGTTGTAAAAATCACCTATGAAGAAGCTCGAAACGCAATCAATGAGTTAGGCAAACAAACAAAATTTGAAGGCTTATTTGGAAAAGAAAAAGATGATTCTTTTAAAGGATCATTGGAAAATATTTATCAAACTTTTGATGGAATAGAGCTATACCAAACCCTTGAAGATAAGGCGGCACACCTGCTTTATTTTGTAGTTAAAAATCATTCTTTCATTGATGGAAACAAGCGAATTGGTGCATTTTTATTTGTATGGTTTTTAGAGCGGAACAATCTGTTATACAAATCAAATGGCAATAAATTGATTGCAGACAGCACGTTGGTAGCCTTAACGCTAATGATTGCGCAAAGCAATCCGAATGATAAGGATATGATGATAAAAGTGATTGTCAACTTATTAGTAACATCCTATTAACCCGACGGCATTATATTTATAATATTGATTAAGCTGCATATTTGATGT
>JACUUQ010000038.1 GCA_014859175.1 Lutibacter sp.
TGATACACACAGCAATGATTAATGGCGAACAGCAGCTGTACCAATAAAAAATAAACAGATGAAATTGGCGGCATTTTTAAGATTAGTCAGATGGAAAAATTTACTGCTCATCATTTACCTGCAAATATTATTAAAATTTTACTTGTTTTCAGTATTTGAATTAAAGACTAATATTAATGAATTTCAATTTGTTATCTTATTATTATCGCTTATTTTAATTACTTCGGCAGGCTATATTGTTAATGATATTTTCGATTTAAAATCCGATTTAATCAACAAGCCGCAAAAAGTAATTGTTGCCAACCAATTTTCTGTTGAAAATGCGCAACGCTTGTATTTAATTACCAATACTTTGGGCATTGTTTTAGGAATTGGTTTGTCACTTTCCATTCAAAAACCAACCTTTGCTTTTATATTTATTGGCGCTTCGCTGCTACTTTATTTTTATTCAAAAAAACTAAAATCGATACCTCTAATTGGCAATATCTCAGTTTCTTTATTAGTTGCATTCAGCATTATAATTCTATGCCTTTTCGATTTAAATTTTGCCATTCAAAATGAAGCGCAACAATTGGTGATATATATAATATTGCTGTTGTCAGGTTTTGCCTTCTTCATAAACTTGGTGCGCGAGATAGTTAAAGATATTGAAGACATAAAAGGTGACTACAATATGAAAATGAATACATTGCCTATTTTATTAGGCGTATCAAGAACAAAAAAAATAGCTGCATTTTTATGTTTATTTCCTTTGGTGTTGTTATTGATTATTGTGGTAAAATATGCTTCAATTTATAAATATACTGCGCTGTATTTATTGCTTTTTACATTGGTTCCTTTACTTTATGTTGCAATAAAATTGCTTTCGGTCAAAACAAAAAAGGATTTTAAAAAATTAAGTGTTTTCTTAAAAATTATTATGTTTTTGGGAATTAACGCATTGCTCCTATTCTCATTAAACTTGAACTAATGCTTTTAAATAAATTAAAAAATAAAAACATCATATTGGCATCGGGTTCTCCGCGGCGCCAGGAATTATTCAAAGAATTGGGATTGGATTTTTCCATTCAGTTAAAAGCTGTGGAAGAAATTTATCCGCCAACTTTCAAAGGCGCAGAAATCACCAATTATTTAGCGGAGTTGAAGACAGCCGCATTTACTGATTTGGCTGAAAATGACATCCTAATAACATCCGACACCATTGTTTGGCTAAATGATAAAGCCATAGAAAAACCTAAAGACAAACAGCAAGCCATTGAAATGCTGCAGGAACTTTCAGGTAAATGCCATAAAGTAATCACTTCCATTTGCATTAAAACAATCACATCTCAAAAAGTATTTTACGACGTAACCAAGGTTTGTTTTAAGCCATTATCTTTAGAAGAAATTACCTATTATGTTGAAAATTATCAGCCTTTTGACAAAGCCGGCGCCTATGGAATTCAGGAATGGATTGGTTTTATAGGCGTTAACAAGATTGAAGGCAGCTACTTTAACGTAATGGGATTGCCTGTTCATAAATTATATGAAGAATTGATGAAATTGTAATCTCGTATCGTTTAATATCATTATTTTTGAACGATTTTTAATAAATAAACAGATGAAACGAGCCATAACAAATTTTGATACACACAGAAATGATTAATGGCGAACTGCAGCTGTACCAATAAAAAATAAAATATAAACAGATGAAAAAATACACGTTTACAGAAAAAAAGGACACAAGATCGGGATTTGGTGCAGGATTGGCTGAATTGGGCGATACAAATGAAAATGTAGTGGCGCTTTGTGCAGACTTGGTGGGCTCGTTAAAAATGGAAAAATTTATTGAAAATCATCCTGAACGATTTTTTCAAATTGGAATTGCAGAAGCAAATATGATGGGAATTGCCGCAGGTTTAACCATTGGAGGCAAAATTCCGTTTACGGGCACTTTTGCCAACTTTTCTACAGGAAGGGTTTACGATCAAATCAGACAATCTATTGCCTATTCTGAAAAAAATGTAAAAATATGTGCTTCACACGCCGGTTTAACTTTGGGTGAAGACGGTGCAACACATCAAATTTTAGAAGATATCGGCTTAATGAAAATGTTGCCGAATATGACCGTCATCAACACTTGCGATTACAACCAAACCAAAGCGGCAACAATTGCCATTGCAGACCATGTTGGACCGGTTTACTTACGTTTTGGGCGTCCGGTTGTACCGATATTTATGCCGGCAGACGAAAAATTCATCATCGGCAAGGCCATTATGTTAACCGAAGGAGCTGATGTGACCATTGTTGCTACCGGACATTTGGTTTGGGAAGCATTGCAAGCTTCAGAAAAACTGGAAGCGATGGGAATTAGCGCAGAAGTTATTAACATTCATACCATAAAACCTTTAGACGACGAAGCCATTTTAAAATCCGTCGCAAAAACCGGCTGTATTGTGACTGCAGAAGAG
Source organism: Lutibacter sp. (assembly GCA_014859175.1). Classification (GTDB taxonomy): domain Bacteria; phylum Bacteroidota; class Bacteroidia; order Flavobacteriales; family Flavobacteriaceae; genus Lutibacter. The sequence continues at coordinate 2,451 of JACUUQ010000038.1, forward strand.
CACAATATTTTAGGTGGTTTGGGAGAAAGCGTTGCCCGTATTTTGGTTCAAAACAATCCGGTTCCTCAAGAATTTGTGGCTGTTAATGACAGTTTTGGTGAATCTGGAACTCCTGCCCAACTAATGGAAAAATACGGTTTAACCGATATTGCAATTGTAGCAGCCGTTAAAAAAGTCCTCGCCAGAAAATAATGGTACCCTTATTGCGTTTATAATACGGCAATACTATTTTTAGCGTTGCTGGTTTGAGAAATTGTGATAATCCCTACTTATGAAAATAAGTGAACTATCATTGTTTCCAGAACAATTTAAACAATCTGTGAATTTTGCAACTTACAATTGGAATTATATAACTTATTTATGAATTATATCATTCACCTTTGTAACATTATTGTAAGCAGCAAATTAGTCACAGCTTAAAAGTAAGTATTATAAACCCTAAATTAAGTATATTATGAACAAAAGAATTTTAGTGCTCTCAATTGCTTTACTGTCCACTGTATTTTATATGAACGCCCAAAGTGGATTTGGTGTAAAAGGTGGATTGAGTTACAACACAAATGGTGAGTTAAGTGAATTTCCCAATGAAACCACTAACATTTATAAAAATGAAGGAAAAGGAAAATCAGGTTATAATGTCGGTATTTACGGGAAAATAGGATTGGGTCCAATTTACGTAAGACCGGAATTGGTATATACAAAAACCACAAGTGAATATGAACTTAATACCGGTGGAACGGAAGACTATAAGATTGCCAGATTGGATATGCCGGTTTTGGTTGGTTTAAAATTAATTGGGCCATTAAGCATATTTGCTGGCCCGGCATTCCAATATACCTTGGAGAATGATTTTAAAGGAATTGAATATGACAGAATTGACAATGATTTTACGGTAGGCTTTAACTTTGGCGCAGGCGTTGAACTTGGAAGACTGGGATTGGATGTTCGATATGAAAGAGGCTTCAATAAGAATGAAGCGACTTTTATAGACAAAAACATTTCAGCAAACACCACTTACCGATTGGATTCAAGACCTGAACAAATTATTTTCAGTTTGTCATACCGTTTATCTGGAGGTAAAAAATAATTTTTTAACACGTAAAAATTATCAAAAATAAATAATAATGACCCTAAAAGCCCGCAACTTGCGGGCTTTTTTATTGCTGCATATTTTAAATTAAAAAAATAAATATTTGAATCTAATTTTAAATTTATATATTTATGGCAATATCATCTCAACCCATAATTATAAAACTATGCAAATAAAACCCCTATTTATAGTTATATTGCTAATTACTTTCTCATTTGTAAACGCCCAAGAATATACTTTTGGCTTAAAAGGCGGAATTAATTTTAACAATATCGGCGAATTGTATCACAACGGTAATAACAGTGGATTGGGCATTAATGTTACCCCAAATGATGACACTGTTTATTCCGCAGAAAAAGAAATGGGATTCCAATTTGGTGCCTTCGCAATGATTGCTTTTAACAAGTTTTTTATTAGACCCGAAGTTAATTTTGTGTCTTCAAAAAACAATTATCCGTTGGCATTCGAAACAGCCTATTGGACTTCTACAAAAATTGATGTTCCGTTGCTTCTTGGATATAAAATTTACGGACCCGTTGCACTTTATGCCGGACCGAGTTTTGCCAATATTTCTGATATGAAACTGGACGCTGTGGAACAAGGATCTAATTATCCTTATGTTTACAAAAAATCTTCAACAAGCATTAATGCAGGTATTTTGGCAGAATATGGAAGAATTGGCATCGATTTACGTTACCAATATGGCATTACAAAAGTTGAAGAACTAAGAGTAGATATAAACAGAGGTATTTATGGAACAAATATCGCTGAATTGCTGGAATACAATCCGAGCCAAATTCAATTAAGCATTCATATAAACATTCTCAATATAAATGGAGAAAATCGCCGCAGCAAAAAAGGCGCTTGGAGAGGCAGCGGTTGTTTAAACTAAAAAAACTTCCCGAGAAATCGGGAAGCTTTTTTTATGATATTAGTGGATTTTTAACTGTCTTTATCCAAAAAATTTGGAATACCGTCACCATCAGCATCATCATCAAACCAATTTCCGTTTTTGTTGGTGTCTTCATCTCTGGTTAATCTTCCATCACCATCATCATCCGCATCCAAATAATTTGGAATTCCGTCACCATCTGTATCGAAAGTTTTATAATCATCACTGCCGATTGGAAATTCTAAGTAAGATGCTACGCCATCATTGTCGTGATCCGCAATATTCACATCCAGTAAATTGATTTGAAAAACCAAAGGTGAATTTGGTGGAATTACGCTTTGTCCGCTATTGCCATAAGCCAAACCTGAAGGGATAAATAAAATTCCTTTTCCGGAATTTTCATAATAGAAAGATTCATCAGAATTTAAAACCTTTGTTCCGCCTTTAAAATTGGTAAAACCATAAGCCCATCCATCAATAACGCCCGTAAGCGGCATCCATAACATTCTTGAACTTGAATCGAAAACCGTGCTGTCCAATAACATTCCGGTATAGGTTGTCAATACAGAATCAACTTTTGAAGGAGAAATTGTAACGCCTTCAGACAGTTTTAAAAAGTACAATTTATAAGAAATATCATTTTTTTTGACAGTTTGCACTTCAACTTGTTCCATTAAAGGGGTTTCTCCGTTTTTAATGGTCCAAATTCCTCCGTCTGATTCCTTTAAATAATGCGTTTGTAAATATTTAATCAACGTTACATCGTCCTCCAAAGCTTGTTTCGCCGCATCAAAACTGTCACTGTTATTGTCTTTACTGCAAGAAATAATAAGAGTGCTTACAGCCAGTATAAATAATATATTTTTAAATTTCATTCGGGTTAATTTTTAAGGGCGCAATGTACAATTTTACTACCTTTGTTAAAAGAGAAATTTAGAATTTAACGTAATTATATGAGAATTGACAAGTATTTGTGGTGCATACGTTTATATAAAACCCGAAGTCTGGCCACAGAAGCCTGCAGAAAAGGCCATATCAAACTTAATGGCGACAATGTAAAGGCTTCAAAAATAGTTTTTGTTGGAGAGAAATTGATTGTTAAAAAAAACCAGATCAACTACGAAATACAAGTTATCGCTACGCCCGAAAGCCGTGTTGGCGCTAAGTTGGTCGATTTATACCGAATAGATTTAACGCCTAAAGAAGAGTTTGAAAAATTAGACCTGCTGAAATATTCCAAAGATTATTATCGAAAAAAGGGTGTTGGAAGACCTACAAAAAAAGACCGACGCGATCTGGATGATTTAAGCGAAGAAAGAGATGAGAATGAAGATTAATTTAGAAGGCAAAAAAGCGCTTGTTGGCGCAAGTACCCAAGGTTTGGGAAAAGCAATCGCTTTACAACTCGCAAGTTGTGGCGCTTCAGTTACTTTAATGGCCAGAAATGAGGCAAAGTTAAAAGCGACCTTGGCTGAACTGGACACCAATTTTAACCAAAAGCACGACTATATTGTAGTTGATTTTTACGATTTCAATTCATTTGAAGCAAAAACTTCCGCCTATTTTAAACAAAACACTATTGATATTTTAGTAAATAACACCAACGGACCGGAAGCCGGCGGTGTTTTTGAAAAAAACACAACCGATTACCAAAAAGCCTTCGATTTATTGTTTAAAACAACCTGTCATTTAACCTTGCTGGCTGTTGAAAATATGAAGAAAAACAAGTACGGACGTATTATAAACACGGCTTCTTTAACAGTCAAAGAACCTTTGCCCAATCTTGTTTTATCCAATACAATTCGGGCCGCGGTTGCCATTTGGGCAAAAACACTGGCAAAGGAAGTTGCGCCTTTCGGCATTACCGTAAACACTATTTTAACAGGCCTTTTTGATACGGAAAGAATTCAGCAACTCAATAAAATTCAGGCTAGCGCAAAAGGAATTTCTTTAGAAGAAAATTTAAAATTAATGACTCAGGAAATTCCTTCAGGAAGATTGGGAAACCCAGAAGAATTTGGCCATTTGGTGGTGTTTTTAGCTTCCAATTATTCCTCATATATTACCGGAACCAATATTTCAATAGATGGCGGATTGATAAAATCATTGTAAAAAAGCATTTGAAAATGTTCAACTTTGTGAAACTCTGTGTATTTTCTTTGTGCGGCTTTGTGTAATTGCTATTTCACAAAGATTCACAGAGAGAAATAAAGATACACTAAGAAAAAAATTAATATTATATATTGATATTTATAAAAAAATGACATTTTAAAATGATAACACGTTTTGATAAAGAATATTGGGAAGATAAATACAGCATTGAGGCGACGGGCTGGGATATTGGCTATGCTTCTACCCCACTAGTAGATTATTTTAAACAGTTAACCAACAAAAAATTAAAAATTTTAATTCCTGGCGGCGGCAATTGTTATGAAGCTGAACATTTATTTGAGCAAGGTTTTGAAAACGTTTTTGTGATTGACATTGCCGAAAAGCCTTTAAAAAATTTGAAAATACGGTTTCCAGATTTTCCTGATAACCATTTAATTCACGATGATTTTTTTAATCATTCAGGGAAATATGATTTAATTGTGGAACAAACTTTTTTTTGTGCGCTAGATCCCTTTTTGAGACAGAAATATGCTGATAAAATGCACGATTTATTGTCGGAAAACGGCAAGTTGGCCGGACTTTTGTTCGATTTTGAATTGACTGAAGAAGGTCCGCCATTTGGCGGTTCATCCACAGAATATTTAAACCTGTTTTCCGAAAAATTCACCATTAAAAAACTTGAAAGATGTTATAATTCCATAAAGCCGAGAGCCGGAAGGGAATTGTTTTTTATCTTTGAAAAAAAATAAACCCATGGAAAGTTCAATTATTTTAACCAATGAGCAAATTCAGAATAAAACACGAAGAATTGCCTATCAGATTTATGAAGTAAATTTTAACGAAAAAGAAATTATTATCGCCGGAATTACAGGAAATGGTTTTTTGTTTGCAAATAAAATTGCCGAAGTATTGTCCAAGATTTCCGATTTAAAATTGGTTTTGTGCGAAGTTAAAATAGATAAAAAACACCCGATAAATGAAATTACAACTTCCATAAGTTCAAACGAATACAAAAATAAATCCTTGGTTTTGGTGGATGATGTCTTAAATTCGGGAACCACTTTAATTTATGGCATAAAACATTTTTTGGAAGTGCCTTTAAAGCGTTTCAATACAGCGGTATTAATTAACAGAAACCATAAAAAATACCCGGTAAAGGCCGATTTTAAAGGAATCTCCTTATCAACTTCCTTGAAAGAGCATATTTCTGTTGTGTTTGAAAACGGCAACTCTTATGCAAGTTTAAAATAACAATAGAATTTCATCAACTATTTGATCCAACTTTTTATCGTCAGACAATACGGTATGGTCGGCGCTCTCATAATAAGGCGCGCGCTCAAATAAATGTTTGGCAATATATTCTCTTAAGTTTTCTGTTCCGATTGCAGCAACCAAAGGCCGTTGCGAAGTTTCATTTTTTAATCTTTCAAAAATGGTATTTATGGAGGCTTTTATGTAAAATGAAGTAGCTGTGTTTTTAATAAATTCCATATTTTTCCCATAACATGGCGTGCCGCCGCCCAAAGAAATTACTGAGCTTTCATTCAAATTAAGCAATTCCTGCAAATAGTCGCCTTCTTTTTTGCGGAAGTAAATCTCGCCCTTTGTTTCAAAGATTTGGGTAATGGACAATTGTTCGCGTGCTGATATAAAATCATCTAAATCAATGAATTTAAGATTTAATTTAGCTGCCAAAACTTTTCCGACAGCCGATTTTCCGCTTGCCATATAGCCCAATAAAACTATTTTCATAAACTAAAAATTAGTGTGTTACATTTAAAAACAAATATCGTTTAAAAAAGGATAAAAAAAAACTTGTGAGGTACAACTATAGATGGTATATTTGCACTCGCGTTGAGAAAGAGGATATTGACCTGGTAGCTCAGTTGGTAGAGCACCTCCCTTTTAAGGAGGTGGTCCTGGGTTCGAGCCCCAGCCCGGTCACAAAAAAGTTAAGTTTAACCGCTTAGCTTTTTTTGTTTAAAGCAATGCGCGTATGGCGGAATTGGTAGACGCGCCAGCTTGAGGGGCTGGTGTTCGCTTAGAATGTGCAAGTTCGAATCTTGTTACGCGCACAAAAAAATTGAATATACGGACAGCTCGTGAGCTGTCCGTTCTTTTTTAAAATTCAAAAATCATCATTTACATATCGTAAATCAAAAATCTACCATCGTAAATAAATTTGCGTTAGGGGTTGCAGGGGAAATCCTTTTTGCGAGTTTTGAAGCAATATGTTCAACAGATTGCCACGCTGCGCTCGCAAAGACGGTTTGGAACGAAAAACCCGACCCGCCTTTTCGGCGGGGAACGCCCTCCAAATAAGCAGGCAGGCCCAAATAATTAAACGCAATTAGGATATTTTATTTTTAATTTTTTTGATGATTGGGGTTATTTTTGAAGTGGTTGGCATGGTGTCGCCCAATAAAAATCCCCAAGGTTTCAAGGGTTCTATATGGTCGAAAATAACTTTTATGATGGCAAGCAGCGGAATTGACAAAAACATTCCTGAGATTCCCCATAATGCGTTGCCCACAAAAACTACGATGATGGCGAAAAGCGCGTTGATTCTGACTTTTGAAGAAACTATAAACGGAACAATTAAGTTATTGTCTATGAGCTGAATGATGTAATAAATTGCCAAAACATATAAAGCATACATTCCTGTATCTTTTGTGGCCAGCGCAATGGCCATAGGCAATGCCACTGCAACCAAACCGCCAATATATGGGATTACGTTAAGCAGTGCGCCGATGATTCCCAGTAAAATGGCATATTCAATGCCAAGTGCAAACAGTGCCGCAGTATTTAAAATGGCCATAATAATGGCTTCAATAACCAAACCGGCAAGATAACGCTGGATTACGGTTTTGGTTTCTGAAATAATTTTACTGATTTGATTTTGATCGCTGCCGACAAACGCCCTGTGGATAAATTCTATGATAAGTTTGTTGTAATATAAGAGCAGAAAAACATAAACAGGAATCAATAACATCACCATAATGCTGTTGCCTACAACAAACATGGTTTGGCCAACTTCCGCGCCGCTCATTGTGAGAGAATCAGATTTGGCAGTTTTTATCCATCTATTCACTTTCCATTGATTTAAATCAAAATAACGAGAAGCCCAATGGGTAAATTCGTTAAGCGTTGAAGTAAATTTTTCAACCATTATGGGCCAAGATTCTGCAAAAATACTTGCCTGCCTAAAAATTAATGCAGCCAATGAAGTGGTTACCAATATGGTTAACAATAAGGTGAAAGTAATGGCGACTACCCTATTCATTCTCATCCTTACAAAAAAGTTCACAATGGGATGAAGCAAAATAGCAATCATGACCGAAAAAATGAGCGGCACAATGATATCCTGAGCAATATACAGCATGCTGGTAAACAAAAAAATTCCGATTAACAGAATTGTTGTCTTTACGTAAAATGGCAAGTTGAAACTGTTATTTGTATTCATACCTTAAATTCATTCAAAAGTATCGCTATTTTCGGTTTCATTAACTTCTTCAGTTGTGCGTTTTCCAAATAAGTTAAAAATTTTCTTTGCCATGCCTTTTATGGCATCCGGATTTTTTGCCACAACATTTGTGATGCCAAACATTAATGCCGATCCCAGCATTTTTTTTATGGGACTGTTAACAACGCCTTGGAACACCATTTTAGAAAGATAGCCGGTTCCCAAACCAACAGTTGTGTTTAAAAATCCGTCTTTTACAAAACTTGAATCCCCAAGATCTTTTAGCGTATTTAATATAATGTTTGCTGGCTTAACACTTTGGTAAGCCGTTTGAAATTGTTCTTTAAGCGCTTTTCCTTCATCAGCTTGTTTAATTTCTAAACGAAGAATGGCGGCTCTTAAATCTTGTTGCGTTTTAATTTGTTCCATTTGTTCGTTTATTTAAGTGCTTGTGAAATGATTAAATTGCTCAAAGGTTTTTCAATCCATTTATGTAAGAAGAAATGCAATACGAGTCCGGCAACCAAGTAAAATGCCGCAACAATAAAGAATCCATAATAAAACTTCCCAAGCAATTCGCCCAAAAATAGCGCAACGCCAATGTTAAAAACAAGCAGAAACATAGATACCATAAGAATTACACTTATTCTTGCTACCACAGAAGTGGCAACAACAGTGGTGGTTTCCAATGCTTTGAGTTTGGATAGTTCATAGGTTGTTTTGCCAAAAGTTTCTGCTTTATCAAAAAGGGTTTCAAATATGTTGGGCTGTGCTTCCATATGTTATTTTTATTAGAATAATTTACTTGTATTTACAAGATTTAAGATTCGTTTTTCAATCAAAATTATCAACTAATTTCTTTATTTTTTTCAGAAAAGGAAGGAATGGTAAAATAAAAGCGGATCCTTTTCCTGTTTCGCTTTCAACCCAAATTTTTCCGCCCAATAATTCAACGTAAGCTTTTGAGATTAACAAGCCCAAACCTGCGCCCTCATAATTTCTGTTAAGCGACTCGCTTCCTTGCCTAAATCTTTCAAAAATAAGCGTCTTTTGTTCTTGGGGAATGCCAATGCCTGTATCTTTTACATAAAATTTAAGGAAATTGCCATTTTTCTCGCATCCAAATTCAATGGAACCGAAAATGGTGAATTTTATGGCATTTTTTATTTTGCAGCTTCGTCTATAACATCTTCTGCTTCATATAAAATATCTTCAGCAGCTTCTATGTTATTTTTAGCAAATTTAGCGGCTTCTCCTTTCAAATTTTCGAATTTCTTTGAAGCATTGTCAACAAATTCATTAAATTTTTCTTCAAATCCATCTAAATAATCATTTCCTTTTTTAGAAATTTTTTCTCTTGTTTTTGATCCTTTGTGCGGTGCAAATAAAATTCCTAATGCTGCGCCAACTGCCGCGCTTGCCATTGTTACTAAAATTACTTTTTGTGCTTTCATCTTGTTATATTATTTTTTAAATGATTACTCTTTAATTTCTTACAAAGATGCGCTCAAACAATCAAATGGTTGTTACATAATTTTGAAACAGAATTACATGATTCACACATTTAGCCAAAATAACGAGGGGAAATATTTCAAATGTTTTGGGTCTCCCGCCTTTTTGGTGGGCGTTTCCTTTCAGGTCGCGCTTTACGTTATAATCTTTTTGGCGATGAAAAATCGCCAAAAAGGATTTCCACTGCAATCGCTAACGCAAATAGAATTACGATAGACGAATTTAGTCCAGATAGGAGCAATCAGGATGCGATTTTTGAATTTCACGAAACCTTAATAAAAAAATAAAGTTAAATTATGCCAACGATGTTCAGACATCAATAAATCGGCCAAGATTTTATTATCTTTGCGCAAAATTTTCAAAAAATAGCAATGGTTTCAGTAGAAGGATTGAGCGTAGAATTTGGGGGAACAACACTTTTTAAAGATATTTCTTTCGTGATAAACGAAAAAGACCGCATCGCCCTTATGGGGAAAAATGGCGCGGGAAAATCGACTTTGCTAAAAATCATTGCCGGACATCAAAAGGCTTCCGGCGGACGCATTTCTGTCCCAAAAGATAAAATTACCGCTTATTTGCCGCAGCATTTAATGACAGAAAATGACCGAACCGTTTTTGAAGAAGCTTCTCAGGCTTTTTCCGAAATTTTGGCCATGCAAACCAAAATGGATGAACTTAACCACCAGCTCACCATTCGCACCGATTACGAATCTGATGAATATTACAATATTATTGAACAGGTTTCTTCACTTAGTGAAAAATTATACAGCAACGGAGAAATCAATTTTGATGCGGAAGTAGAAAAAATTGTGCTGGGATTGGGTTTTGAACGTGCTGATTTTAACCGCCCAACTTCAGATTTTAGCGGCGGATGGCGTATGCGTATTGAGCTGGCAAAAATATTGCTCCAAAATCCGGATTTAATTTTATTGGATGAACCTACAAACCACCTAGATATAGATTCCGTGCAATGGCTGGAAAATTTCTTGGTAAACAGCGGTAAAGCAGTTATTGTGATTTCTCACGACCGGGCTTTTGTGGATAAAATTACCACCCGAACCATTGAAGTGACGATGGGACGCATTTACGATTATAAAGTCAATTACTCAAAATACCTTGAACTGCGCAAAGAACGCCGCGAACAGCAACAAAAACAGTTGGACGAGCAACAAAAAATAATTGCAGACACGCAGGAATTTATCGACCGGTTTAAAGGAACGTATTCTAAAACATTACAAGTGCAATCACGCGTAAAAATGCTCGAAAAGCTTGAAATTGTGGAAGTTGACGAAATAGATACCTCGCATTTAAAACTTCGATTTCCGCCTTCTCCCCGCTCCGGAACGTATCCGGTTACCGCAGAAAATGTTTCAAAAACCTACGACAAACATTTGGTGTTTGATGACGCAACTTTTGCGATTCAACGTGGTGAAAAAGTGGCATTTGTGGGAAAAAACGGTGAAGGTAAATCCACTTTGATCAAAGCCATTATGGGCGAAATTGAGCACGGCGGCAAACTTACGCTCGGCCACAATACCATGATTGGTTATTTTGCTCAAAATGAAGCGTCTTTGCTCGATGAAACTGCCACGGTTTTTCAAACCATTGATAACGTTGCAAAAGGCGATATCAGAACAAAAATAAAGGATTTTTTGGGCGCTTTTATGTTTGGCAGCGAAGACTGGGACAAGAAAGTGAAAGTGCTTTCGGGTGGCGAACGCACGCGATTGGCGATGATTAAATTATTGCTTGAGCCGGTAAATCTCTTAATTCTGGATGAGCCAACTAACCATCTCGATATGAGAACAAAAGATATTTTAAAACAAGCACTGATGAATTTCGACGGAACCTTGATTTTAGTGTCGCACGACCGTGATTTTTTAGACGGAATGGTGAGCAAAATCTACGAATTTGGCAACAAGCGCGTCAATGAGCATTTTGAAGGAATCCAGGAATTTTTGGAACGCAAAAAAATGGTGCGTTTAAATGAATTGGAAAGTGCTAAAAAATAAAATTTGTTTTAATAAAAAGCATTAATGCAATAAAGTAAGCTTTGCCTTTGCGGTTAAACCTTTAATTTGCAATTTTGGATTTACGAGGTACGATTTTAAAAAATGTTTGATGCTGAATGTTGAATTTTGGATGTTAAATTATTAATTTCGTTTAAGTTAATAACCTGATTTATTTTTAATTTCGAAGCTTTGTGTGACTTTGTGCATTTTCTTTGTGTGGCTTTGTGTCACGGCTATTTCACAAAGATTCACGCAGAAACATTGAGTTTCTCAAAAGATTCTAAATTCTTAGCGAACTTTGCGGAAATGTTAGCGAACTTTGCGTAATTCTTTGCGAACTTTGCGGTTAAAAAAGAAATAACTTTTCTACATTTTATTTACGATATGCAATACAAAGCAATGAAAGAAAAAATCAGTATTTTGGGATGTGGCTGGCTTGGAAAACCATTGGCCATCAGTTTAATGAAGCAAGGATTTTCCGTTAAAGGCTCCACCACTTCTGAAGCCAAACTAATTGAGTTTCAGGAACTGGGAATAACGCCTTTTTTAATCAGCCTTGACAATTTAACAAGCAATATCGCTGCATTTTTGGATTCAGAAATCTTAGTTGTTGCATTGCCTTCAAAAGATATTGAGGGATTTCGAAATCTGATTTCACACGTTGAAAAATCAGCCATAAAAAAAGTAATTTTCATCAGTTCCACTTCGGTTTATGGAAATTCTGAAGAACTTGTGACGGAAGCATCCGAAACCATACCATCTGATTTAACAACCATCGAAATGCTTTTCAAAAATTCAACGCATTTTGAAACCACCATCATTCGTTTCTCTGGTTTGTTTGGTTATAACAGAAAACCGGGCAACTTTTTTAAAGACGGACGAAAAATTCCAAATCCCGATGGTTTTGTTAATATGATTCACCAAGATGATTGCATTCATCTTATTGAAAAAGTCATAGAAAAAAATGCCTGGAACCAAATTTTTAACGGTTGCGCGGACACGCATCCGACAAGAAAGGAATTTTACACAAAATGCACTTTAGATATAGGACTTAAAAACCCTGTATTTGAAAATATTGGGCAAGTTCAACAGAAAGTAATTTCAAACAAAAAATCGAAAGAAATATTGGGATTAAACTATCAATATGGAGATCTTTTAACGCTGAATTACGGAGAAATATAGCTTGAGTTTTTTTCTTAATTTTAAATAAAATTAGTCTTTTTTGTCCTCAATATTCAATCCGGGTACACTGTTAATGTCTATTTCAACAGCAATTTCATTTCTGCGATTTACAAGTTGAAAAGGCGGGTTATAGCCAAAATAACTAAAATTATTGAAGTGAGTTATGTTGTTTTCTTACAAAAGCGCTTTTAATTTGGCGGTATATTCCGCTATTTTTCTGTCGTTAGACCAGCCGCCAAAAAAAATTGTCGCCAAAAATTTTTCCGTCTCTGTCTTGAATTTAACATCAGGATTGTTGGGTTTTGGCAAATCATCCAAATTATATTTTTTCGGAATCATAAATTGCATAGTAACTGTTTCTTCTAAATTCATCACAACTGGAGATGTCATCGAAATTGATTCTTTTTTATCATTCCCGCCAAAAATATAGCCGGCCAAAGATTTAAATCCGCTACCCGAACTTTTTTGGTAAGAATCCGTTTTCATGGTAACATAAGAAAAATTAGCGGCATCATATTTCCTGATTTCAAACAAATCATATTTTTTAAGCACTTTGTATGAATACATTTCAATATCACTCGTTGTTTTCATAAAAATAAATTGGCCAACGATCAAAATAATTCCCAAAGAAGCTGCTATAATCAGTAAAATCTTCATTGTTTTAGACATTTAATTACTTAACAAAGTTAACTATTTTATCGCTTAATGGCTCTGTGATGCTATAAAAAACATCGATTAATTTTCCGTTTTCATCCACCAAATATTTTTGGAAATTCCATTTTACAGAACTTTCCATCACGCCATTCATCGCTTCTTTGGTAAGCCAAGCATATAAAGGATGCTGATTTTCGCCTTTCACGTCTATTTTTTCTGTCATCAAAAAATCAACGCCATAATTTTTTTCACAAAAACTTTTTATTTGGGTTGCTGTCCCCGATTCTTGTCCGCCAAATTGGTTGCAGGGCAAACCGATTACCACCAATTTATCTTTATAAGTTTCGTGCAGTTTTTGCAAATCTTTATATTGCGGCGTAAATCCGCACTCGGAAGCCACATTCACAAAAAGGATTTTTTTGCCTTTAAAATGATTCAAATCTATTTTTTCTCCGGTTAAACTGTTTATTTTTATATCGTACATATTCGCAGGTTTTATGTTATTCTTTTTTTCTTGCGCACAACTTTGAATTACAAAAGTAAAAATCACAAGGATTGCTGCTATTTTAAAGGTTTTCATCTGTTTACATTTTATTTTTTAGCGGTAACAGCTGCTGTTCGCCATTAATCATTTTTTTGTGTATCAAAATTTGTTATGGCTCGTTTCATTTTTTTAAATTTTAAAGGTTACAATACCGCAATCTAAGTTAAATATTTGTCCCGAAATAGCGCTAGAATTTTCCGAAATTAAAAAATCAGCCAAAGCAGCCACATCATGGGTGTTCAAATATCTTTTTAAAGGATGTTTTTCTGCAATAACTTCCTTCATCTTGTCATTACGCAATATTTTTGACGCCAAAACTGTATCCGTAACTGTTGGTGCAATGGCGTTTACCCTGATTGTTGGGGCAAGCTCTGCTCCCAGCGATTTTGTCAATCCGTCTATGGCCGATTTTGAGGCGGAAACACTGGCGTGATAAGGCATTCCCAATTTTGCGGCAACGGTGCTGAACAACAAAATATTCGGATTGTTTCCGTTTTTGAGGGGTTTTAGGTACTTTTTAATTGTTTTTACGGCGCCAATCACATTAATCTCAAAATCTGTCCTAAAATCATCTATGGTTAATGTAGAAATTGGTTTCAGATTTATGCTTCCCGGACAATAAATAAGGGTATCAACAAACTCAATTTCAGGCAGTTCAGCATTTAATACATCACAATTGAAATGGGTTAAATTTGTGTGATTTATTTCAGGGGCTGTCCTGCTGATGTTGTAAACTTTATTGTTCAGATTCAATTGGGAAATTAAAATAGCATTTCCAATTCCTTTGCTTCCTCCAACAATGACTATATTTCTCATTTTTAGTGATTTAATATCTGAAAAGCCTCAAAATGCAAAATCAGATTTAACTGTTTTTAATATAATTTTGAAGCTCTGCAATTTTTTGTGGATTTTTGAAAGCGCCGCCATAATACGTGGTTATTGTTGTGGAAGTGTCATCTTTAATGCCTCTTGAACAAACGCATAAATGTTTGGCGTCTATAATTACCGCAATATCTTCTGTTTTCAAAATATGCTCCAAATCCTTACCAATTTGGTTGGTTAATCGCTCTTGCACTTGAGGTCTTTGCGCATAATATTGCACAATTCTGTTTAGTTTTGACAAACCAATTACCTTTCCCGAAGAAATATAAGCAACATGCGCTTTTCCATATATTGGCACAAAATGATGTTCACAATTAGAATAAAATGTGATATTTTTTTCCACCAACATTTGATTGTATTGGTATTTATTTTCAAACAAAGACATTTTAGGTTTATTTTTCGGATTTAAACCAGAAAATATTTCATCAATATACATTTTTGCAACTCTTTCAGGTGTTCCTTTTAGAGAATCATCGTTTAGGTCCATTCCCATAACATCCATTATTTCAGCAAACAAAACAGCGATTTTATCCTTTTTCTCGTCGTCAGAAATTTCAAAAGCATTGCTTTTTAAAGGTGTTTCCAAATTTGTATATAAATGATTATCGCCTATATCATTGATTGAAAAATCTTCGAAAAGGTTGTCTTCTTCAAGATCAAGCAGGGTATTCAACATAATTTTTTCTTGTTTCATAAAGTCTAATTTTAAGATCTAAATCGTTAGGGAGTCTGTTAACTAATCGGTTATAAATCACAAAGGCGATATTCTCTGCAGTAGGATTTAAATTTTTAAATTCTTCCACTTCAATGTTTAGATTTTTGTGGTCGAATTTATTAATTACGGCATGTTGAATGATATCGGACAATATTTTCACATCAATCACATAACCCGTTTCCGCATCGCAAAATCCGGTAACGCGAACCTCCAATTCATAATTATGTCCGTGAAAATTAGCATTATTGCACTTGCCAAAAATCATTTGATTTTTTTTATCATCCCAATTCGGATTGTGCAACCTGTGTGCAGCGTTAAAGCTCTCTTTCCTGTAAACCGATGTTTTAAATTGATTGTTCAAAATATTTTGTTTAATTTTTGTATCACAAAGTTAAACAAAATAAATTCAAGAACAAATACAACCGCTACTAATTATCTATCGTATTATTGATAAAATTTATAATTAAAAAGCAGGCATCTAAATTGCGAAGCTAACGGCATCGAATTCATTTAATAATTTTTAGCTCAGAAAATAAAATTTAACTTCGATCTTTAAATAAGGTATACGCAACAAATAATAATAAGTATATACCCAAGTAAAACCTATAAAAATTCCTGAACTTTAAATATTCCTTATTCTCTG
>JACUUQ010000269.1 GCA_014859175.1 Lutibacter sp.
TGTTGCACCCTCTTTTGCCAAATAGTAAGCAGAACACAATCCGATGATTCCGCCACCAATGATGATTACACTTTTCAATTTATTTTTGTTTAATTGTTCCTATCCCCAGCCCTTTCCGAAAGAAAGGGAGTTTGTTTTGAAATAATACTATAATTTTAATAAAAAAGCTTTTAACTATAGATATTCCCTAAGCCATCAAGCTCAAGCTTTTTAACTTTTAAATTCCCCCTTCGGGGGTTAGGGGGCTTTTACAAAACCTGAAATCCGTGCGCATACGGATCATCTTCCTCATCAATAATGATGGTGTTGTATCCGTAAATTTTTGCCCAGCCCTGAATGCTTGGCACAATTGCTTTTTTCCCGTCCAAAATGGTTTCTTCCACTATTTTGCCAATAAATTTAGAGCCTATATAACTTTCGTGGATAAATTCTTCTCCAATTTTTAATATTCCTTTTGCATGCAATTGCGCCATACGCGCCGATGTTCCTGTGCCGCAAGGGGAACGATCAATGGCTTTGTCGCCATAAAAAACAGCGTTTCTGCCAGAGGAAGTTGGGTCGATGGGGTTACCGGTCCACATAATATGCGTCACATCACGAATGGTTTCATTTTCGGGATGCACAAATAAATTGGGATATTTTTCATTGATGCGCATTCTTAAAACTTGAGAATACTGTATTAATTTACTCGCCGTGAAATTGTGAACACCGCTAAAATTTTTTTGCGGATCAACAATGGCGTAATAATTTCCGCCATAAGCCACATCAAAAGTAAGTTCGCCCAATTCCGGACAATCAACTGCCAATCCTTCCGCAGCCAAATACGATTTTACATTGATCAATTTCACCCAATCCACTTTTTTACCGGTTTTTTGGTACTCAATTTCCACCAATCCGGCCGGCGCTTCCATCCTTATTTTCCCGGGAATTTTTGGCGTTATCAAACCTTCTTCAATGGCAATGGTTACTGTGCCGATGGTTCCGTGCCCACACATAGGCAAGCAGCCGGAAGTTTCAATAAACAAAATCGAAAAATCATTTTCGGCTTCATGCGGCGGAAACAACATGCTTCCGCTCATCATATCGTGTCCGCGCGGCTCAAACATCAATCCTTTGCGAATCCAATCGAATTCCTTTAAAAAATGCTGCCGTTTTTCGCTCATATTTGTTCCCACTAAATTTGGGCCGCCGCCTGCAACAACACGAACGGGATTTCCGCAAGTGTGCGCATCAATGCAAAAAAATGTTTTTTTGGCCATAATTATTTTGCTATAGGTTCAATGGTGCTTTTGCCGTCAATAATTCGCGAAATTTTTAGCGGATTTTCATTTTTCAATTCATCGGGCAGCAAACTATTCGGCCAGCTTTGAAAACTAAACGGTCGCACCCAACGTTTAATGGAATTGATGCCCACTGCGGTAAATCGGCTGTCGGTTGAGGCCGGATAAGGGCCGCCATGAACCATCGCTGCGCAAACCTCAACACCTGTTGGAACGCCATTAAAAATGATGCGACCAACCCTGTTTTGAAGCGCATTTATTACTTTATCATAATTTTTCAATTCCTCATTTTCTCCCAAAACAGTTCCCGTTAACTGCCCTTCCAGGTTAGAAATAATTTCTTCTAATTGTTGTGCATTTTCACACTGAACCACCATAGAAAATGGCCCGAAAACTTCCTGATGCAAGTCTGTGTTCTGTAAAAAAGTGGCGCCTTCAACAATGGTGATGGCGGGCCGACCGTAATTTGCGGCGATTTCCTTAGAAAAACTTGCCGCAGTGCGCAAACCTGCCTGTTTTTGCATCGCCGCTTTTTTGGTTTCAAAAGCGCCAATAATATTTGGGTGCAACATACAACTCGGTTCAATTTTTACAATTTCTTCCGATAATTTTTGAATAAAATTGGTTAAATCGGTTCCTTTAATTCCCAAGATCAATCCGGGATTTGTGCAAAATTGCCCCGAACCCATTGTGATAGAACCTGCATAAATTTTTGCCCATTCGGCTCCTTTAGTTTTAGCGGCTTTCGGTAAAATAATCACCGGATTTACGCTTCCCATTTCGGCAAAAACAGGAATCGGTTCCGGGCGCTGTGCGGCCAAATTGTACAAAGCCCTTCCTCCTCCAACGCTTCCCGTAAATCCGACTGCTTTTACCTGCGGATGCTTCACCAACGCAACGCCAACTTCAATGCCGCTGCTGTTTAAATTTGAAAATATGCCATTTGGCATGCCGGTTTTTTCGGCAGCATTTATAATGGCCGACGCCACCAATTCGCCTGTTCCGGCGTGCATTGGGTGCGATTTTACAATAACCGGACAACCGGCAGCAAATGCCGCAGCTGTGTCTCCGCCTGCCGTAGAATAGGCCAACGGAAAATTGCTCGCGCCAAAAACAACCACAGGGCCGATTGGAATTAACATTTTGCGAATGTCAACTTTCGGAATGGGTTGTCGGTTTGGGTCGGCGGTGTCAATGGTGGCTTCAACCCAAGATCCTTCTTTTACCAAATTGGCAAAGGTGCGCAACTGAAAAATAGTTCTGCCCCTTTCTCCAATTGCCCTGCCTTCGGGCAAACCTGATTCTAAGCAATAGGTTTTTATCAGCTCATCGCCCAACGCTTCAATTTCAATGGCGATTTGGTTTAAAAATTCACTTTTTTTGACGCCTGAAATAGGTCTAAATTCCTTAAAAGCTTCAGATGCCAATGCAACCGCCATCTCAATTTCTGCTGATGAAGCTTCAGTAAAAACAACATCGTTTTCCTTATTTTCCTGCGGATTGAAGGTTTTAAACGTTACTTTCCCTGTTGATGCCAGCAGATTTCCAATGTAATTTTTTCCTGTAATCATTTTTTTATCGATTTGTTGGTTATATTTTATACACGCCTGGCCCAAATTTAATTCATTTAACTTCAGATTTCAATGCAACTTTGAGCTTTCACCTTTGAGCTTTCACCTTTGAGCTTTCATCTTTGAGCTTTCA
>JACUUQ010000270.1 GCA_014859175.1 Lutibacter sp.
ACGGTGCTTATTTTATTTACGCCGTTCTTTTGGAATAAAAATTAAATTACCGTTTTAAATTTATCAAAATCCAATCCGCCGTAATTGCCTGAACTCATCAACAAAACAACGGTTTTTTCTAAATTTTGGTTGAATAGAAACTCCCTGAATGCTGTTGGATCGGTGTAAACAACCAAATCCTCGCGTTCAAAAGCATCCCTAATTTGTTGTTCGGTAATTTTTTCGAGTCGTTTTATTTCAACGGCATGCGGAGAATAAAAAACAACGGCTTTATCTGCGCTGTTTAAAGCACCTTTGTATTCTTTTAAAAAATCAGCGTTTAAACTGCTGTAGGTATGCAATTCCAAACAAGCCAACAATTTTTTATCGGCATACTGATTTTTTACGGCATTTGTGGTGGCTTCAACCTTGCTTGGTGAATGTGCAAAATCTTTATAAACAATGGTCGATTCAGTTTCTGCAATTTTTTCCAAACGCTTGCTGGCTCCTTTAAAACTTGAAATGGCTTCATAAAAATCGGCTTCATCAACACCCATATGCTGACAAATCCACTTTGCGCCTGCCAAATTTTGCAAATTGTGCTTTCCAAAAATTTCTAAAGGCATTTCACCCAAAGCCGTTTCAATAAAAGTGGTGCCATTTTCAATTCGGTAATTTGGCGTGCGATATGGATATTTTTTGATGGGATTTGTAGCCTCTTCCACTACCCTTTTTACTTCCTCATCTTCTTCATTGTAAACCATAATGCCGCCATTGGTTATGGAATTGACAAAAATTGAAAACTGTTCAACGTAATTTTCATAAGTAGGAAAAACATTGATATGATCCCAGGCAATACCGCTTAAAAGCGCAATATTGGGTTTGTATAAATGAAATTTCGGGCGTAAATCCATTGGGCTCGACAAATATTCGTCGCCTTCCAGCACAATAAATTCATTTTCTGAAGTTAAATGCACCATCGTGTCAAAACCTTCCAACTGCGCGCCAACCATATAATCAACCGCAATTTCATGATAATTAAGCACGTGTAAAATCATAGAGGTGATGGTGGTTTTACCGTGAGATCCGCCAATGACCACCCGTGTTTTATCCTTAGATTGTTCATACAAAAACTCAGGATAAGAATATATTTTCAGGCCAAGTTTTTTAGCTTCCAACAACTCCGGATTGTCGGCTTTTGCGTGCATTCCAAGAATTACGGCGTCTAAATTTGGCGATATTTTTTCTTTAAACCAGCCCTCTTCCTCAGGCAACAAACCTTTTATTTTTAATCTCGTTTTTGAAGGTTCAAAAATAGCGTCATCACTGCCGGTTATTGTATCCCCTTTTTGATGTAATGCCAATGCCAAATTGTGCATGGCACTACCACCAATTGCTATAAAATGATAGTTCATGAAACTGAATTTTTATGGATTCAAATGTAAGGAAACAAATAAAAAGAAAAGCTAAATTTTACAGGTAATCTCAATGAAAAATGTTTTGGGACTCACCGTCTTTTAGGTGGGCGTTACCGCAAGGGTCGTGCCTTTTGTTCCAAACTTTTTTCGCTGAAA
This sequence comes from Lutibacter sp., assembly GCA_014859175.1. Classification (GTDB taxonomy): domain Bacteria; phylum Bacteroidota; class Bacteroidia; order Flavobacteriales; family Flavobacteriaceae; genus Lutibacter. The sequence continues at coordinate 1,554 of JACUUQ010000270.1, forward strand.
AAGCTCAAAAAGGTTTTCACTTCAGTCCCTAACGCGCATTGTGCCCAAAAGAAAGCCATTCCTGATTTAACTTAATTTCAATACTGCAATTTTAAAATATTGCCAAAAATAACCTTCAGTTTTTCATTCAAAACTCTTAACAACTATGTTTATAACTTCTGACACAACAAGTGATTTTATTGAAAAAATTGACTTTATTTTATATTATTAAAAACACCACCTTTAAAATTATTGCTTATCGTTTAAAAAATTAACCAACCTATACATTTAATGGAAAAAGAAATATTGCTCTTACCGAAAAAAATTACAATTTTTATATTATTTATCTTCTCGCTAACTTACAACTCAACTTTTGCCCAGTGCGAAAACCCTACAAACCCCACCCCTACTGGAGATGCTTCACAGGTATTCTGTAAAACGGATAACAGCACTGTTGGAAGCTTAGTTGCTTCCGGAGGAACTATTGTATGGTATGATGCCCCTTCCGCAGGAGTTTTATATAGCAATGAGGACGTTCTGGTTAATGGAACTACTTATTATGGCGATGATATTTCAGGCAATGCCTGCAGCACAAGCAGATTGGCTGTAACTGTAACAATTTATGGCGATTTCCCTACAAACGTTGATGTTCTTGTTGGAAAATGCGCTATTGACAATCCAACAATCGACGATTTAAGCGCAACTGGACAAAATTTAGCATGGTATAATGCTCAAACTGGCGGAAATTTACTTCCGCTGTCAACGCTTCTTGTAAACGGGCAAACCTATTGGGTACAGCAAACTGAAAATGGATGTACCAGTGATCGTTTACCCACAACAGTTACTTTGATTGACCCTCCTACTCCAACAACCAATCCAATTCAGTCTTTCTGTTATCCTCCAATTGCAACAGTTGGTAATTTACAATCTTCAGGCACCTCTGTTCTTTGGTATGAATCGGAAACTTCATTAACGCCTTTAAAAACTACCACACCATTGATTGATGGAGAAGACTATTGGGTAGCTGCCGTATCTTTCCCGTGCGTAAGTTCTACAAGAGCAAAAACAACGGTGGTTTTAGATACTGCTCCAAATGCCGGAATCAGCGGTTCATTATCGGTTTGTGAAGTGGATTTGGTTACCGTAAATTTATTTGATTTACTGGGAGGAACTCCAAGTACAACAGGAATTTGGACAGGACCGAGTAATTTATCAAATGGTTATTTGGGAACTTTTGAGCCAGGAACAAATATAGAAGGAACCTATACTTATACTGTTGCAAGCATTTTGGGCATTTGCCCAAATGATTCGGCAACTGTTGCCGTAACCATCTTAGTGATTCCTGCCCCAACTATTAACGAAACCACCCAATCTTTTTGTATTGCTGATGTTGCAAACACGCCAACTTTAGCTGAATTAACTGTAGATACTGTTGGCGCCGGAAA
>JACUUQ010000039.1 GCA_014859175.1 Lutibacter sp.
AAAAAATATCAGGGTAATTCCTTTGGTTGGCCCGTCTTCCATCATTTTAGCGATTATGGCATCAGGTTTTAACGGACAAAACTTTGCGTTTAACGGCTATTTGCCCATTGAAACTTCAGAAAGAAAAGAAGCCATTAAAAATTTGGAAAAATTATCGAAAGATAAAAATCAGTCCCAAATTTTTATTGAAACGCCTTATAGAAATGAAAAATTATTTACCGATTTAAAAAGCACGTTAAATCCTGCCACAAAACTTTGTGTGGCCTGCAACATTACTTTGTCAACAGAATACATAAAAACGTTGCAAATTAAAGACTGGAAAAACGAACATCCGGATTTAAACAAAAGACCAACCATATTTATTATTCATAAAGATTAAAAAAAAGCCTAAACACTAGTGTTTAGGCTTTTTTTTAATCTTTCAAATATATTGTTTTACAGTACTTTAGGGTTTTTGTTTGCCTCAATGATTGAAGTGTCATAGCCTTCAAATTTTTTAAGGTAGTGTTGCATTGAAGAGCCGAAACCATCTGTAAATCGGTATTTGCCATTGGTTCTTAAATATTCTTTTATGTTTCCTGATCCTGCCAAATGCGCAGCGGCCAGTATGCCTGACTCAGTAATTTCGATACCGTTGATTTTTTTTCCAACCATTTTTTGAATCTCTTTTCTTAAAATCCATTTGTTTAAGGAACACAAAGCCATAAATGCATCTTCCTGCAATTCTGCGTTTTCCAAGAAATGCTGAGTATCGTGAATGTTAAATCTTTTCAAGGTTGATTTTCCAAATTGATACTTGCCTAAGTACCCAAATGAGCTGACAATGTCATATCTTCCGCCAGATTCCCTAAAAGCCAAAGCTTCTTTAAATCCATTGAATGATTTGCCAACAAAAGGAATAACGCTTTTTTTGATTGGGGAAATCTCTTTTTCTGTTGGAACAAAGGCGATTTCTTTTGTGGTATTAATTGTACTGATTGTGTTTTTTTTATCTTTGGTAAAACTTGATATAAAAACTCCTATGGTCAGTAAAATTGTAAAAAATATTCTTTTTTTCATAATTTAAAGGTGTTTTGCCTATTAAATTTTCGGGTGCAAATATACAATATATTTTTTAAATAGCAGAATAATTAAAAAAAAAGACTTTTTTTAATAAAAATTTAACAAAAATTGATATTTGTTGCATTAAAATTAAAAAAATAAAACCTGAAAAAAACGTAGTGTTTATCGAGTCAAAATAGGAATTTCCATAAATAGACAGAAGTTACCTGTTAACGCCTTTCTTGTTTAACCATTTTTGGTATTTAGCAGCATTTTTATTGTGCTGTTCCAGCGTTTTTGCAAACTCATGGGTTCCAAAAGTCGTAACGCTGGCACACATATAATAATAGTCGTGATTTGCCGGATTAAGAACGGCTTCTATTGAAGAAATATCGGGCATAGAGATTGGGCCGGGCGGCAAGCCTGTATTTTTATAGGTGTTGTAAGGTGAGTCAATTTGTAAATCTTTCGAAAATACACGTTTAATGACCATATCATTTCCCGATTTTGCTTTTAGGGCGAAAATAATGGTTGGATCGGCTTGTAAAGGCCAATCACTTGCCAATCTGTTTAAGTACAATTTGGCTACGACAGGTCTTTCATTTACCGTTGCGGTTTCTTTTTGGACAATTGAAGCGAGCGTTATGACTTCATTTTTGGTTAGATTCAATTTTTTTGATTTTTCAAGCCTTGAGGCATCCCAAAATTTGTTGTGTTCATTCAACATTTTATCCCTAAAATCTTCGGCTGAGGTATTCCAGTAAAATTCGTAAGAGTTCGGGATGTACATTCCGATGGCTGTTTCAGGCGTAAATTCGGCTTCATTTATAAAAACATTGTCGGAAAAAGCTTTTAGCAGTGAAATGGAGTCTGCTTCAATTTGTTGGGAAATCCTTCCGGCAAGTTTTTCAAAAGTGTCTTGGTTGTTGAAAGATAAGTTTACCATTGTTTGATTGCCGCTTCTAAGCATTTTGACCAATTCAAAATTACTCATTCCTTTAGATATTTTATATTTCCCCGGTTTAACGGCTTCGGGATAATTTAATTTTTCGGCAACCAGCACAAAAGGTTTTACACGTTTTAAAAACGGACGAATTAAATTTTCAACCTCTTCAAAATTACTGCCTGTGGGAATGTATAAGTAGCCTTCTTCAACAGTGTTGCCCTTAAATATTTTACTGTAAAGGCTTAAGCCCAAAACGCTGCCAAGAACCAGCAATAAAGCTAGAATTATGACAAAAAGTTTTTTAGAATTCATTTGGGGGTTTTAATTAATTGGTATAAAATTTCATCTTTATAAGTATCGCTCGTGAAAATCCAGTCTTTTTTAATTCCGACTTTTTCAAAATTAAATTTCTCAAAAAGTGCGATGCTTTTTTGGTTTTCGGGCGTGATATTTGCAAAAATTTGGTGCACGTTTAAATGCATAAATGCGTAATCGATAATCATTTCCAGGGCTTCGGAGGCATAGCCTTTGCCCTGAAATTGGGGAAGGATTAAAATTCCGACGCCAACCCTTTTATGCTGCGGATTAAAATCAAACAAATCAATCATCCCCACAGGAATATTTTGCGTATTGCAAATCACAAATCGGTACTGTTTTGCTTCGTAAATATCCTGATGCGCGTTTTCAATATATTTTTGGAGGATATATTTCGAATAAGGCAATTGTGTCCCGCTAATTTCCCAAAAAGATTCATCATTTTCCGAAGAGAACAAAAAATCAAGATCTTCCGGTTCTAACGCGCGCAGGTTGCTATTTTTGCTGTGTAAAGTTGCCATTAAACAGTGATATTTCCTTCAAAAACAAATTGGGCTGGCCCTTTTAAAAATACGTTTTTATAAAAATCGCCTTCTTTTTTAAAAGAAACTTCCAAATTACCGCCTAAAACTTCGATGAAAATTCTTTCATCAACAGTTCTGTTCGTTTTATTGGCCGCAATCGCAACCGCTGTAACGCCGGTGCCGCAAGCCAATGTTTCATCTTCCACGCCACGCTCGTAAGTTCTTACTTTAAATGAATCGCCAGAAATTTGTTCAACAAAATTAACGTTGGTGCCTTCTTCAAAATAGGGTGCGGCATACCTTATTTTTGCGCCCAATTCAGCCACGTTCAACGGTGCAACAGCATTGCAAAATTTCACATGGTGCGGTGAGCCAGTGTTTAAAAACGTGTGTGTGTCGTAAATTTCAATATTATTAATATCAGCCATTTGTAGATTTACCAAATCATTTTCAATCTTGGCATAATGCAATCCGTCTGTGGCTTCAAAAGTGGTTTCGTTACCAACAATCTCGAGTTTTTTGGCAAATGCCACAATACATCTTCCGCCGTTGCCGCACATACTTCCTTCTTTTCCGTCGGCGTTAAAATAAATCATGGTAAAATCTTGTTTATCAGAAGATTCCAGTAAAATCAATCCATCAGCACCAATGCCAAACCTTCTGTCACATAATTTATGAATGAGACTGACATCGTTTTTTGGGAAAAACAGCGTTCTGTTATCGACCATAATAAAGTCATTTCCCGCGCCCTGATATTTGTTAAAATGAATTTCCATGATTGCAAATGTACTAAATTCAGAATGGTTTTTTTTATAAAATTTTTGTGAAAAATTAGGATGTTAAAATCCGTTAAAACTGCGTTAACAAACAGTTAAAGCGATTTATTAAAAATATATTATCATTAATTTTGTGATAGAAACTTAAAAACATTTAAAGATGAAAAAAATACTGACCCTAATTTTGATTTCAGCTTTGGGAGGTGCCATTACTTTGGGTACTTATGTTTTATTTTTTGACAAGCCACAGGTTCAAATTGAAAAAAGTGCTGATCCGTTGTTAAACACCATTCCCACAAATTATAGCAATGCAATGTATTCATCCGCAGAAAACACTGATTTTACAGTTGCTGCAGAAAAAACGCTTAATGCTGTTGTTCACGTAAAAAACAGGATGTATAAAACTGTTAAAGATCCTTTTGCCGAGTATTTTTATGGCGAAGGTTATGGAACAAGACAATATTCACAAATTGGAACCGGAAGCGGGGTCATCATCGCTGCAGATGGCTATATTGTCACAAACAATCATGTGATTAAAAATGCGACGGACATTGAGGTGACTTTAAATAACAAAAAGATTTATAAAGCCAAATTGATTGGCGCCGACCCAACAAATGATATTGCTTTGCTGAAAATCGACACCAAAAATTTGCCGTATATCACACTTGGAGACTCCGACAATGTTAAAGTTGGCGAATGGGTTTTGGCGGTTGGGAATCCATACAATTTAACCTCTACCGTAACTGCCGGCATTATTAGCGCAAAAGGCAGGGATTTAGACGGCACCAACAATATCGATTCATTTTTGCAAACCGATGCTGCCGTAAACGCCGGTAACAGTGGTGGCGCATTGGTGAATATTCGCGGGGAATTGATAGGGATTAATACCGCTATTTCTTCTATGACGGGTTCATTTATTGGTTATTCTTTTGCCATTCCTTCCAATATTGCCAAAAAAGTGATTGAGGATTTGATGGAATTCGGGAATGTGCAAAAGGCTATTTTGGGCATAAACGGTGTTGAGTTGGACAGTGAGTTGGCCGATAAATTAAATATTGAAAATACCAGCGGATTTTATATTTCCAATGTGGTTGAAAAATCAGGCGCACAAAAAGCGGGATTAAAACCCAACGATGTTATTGTTAAATTGGATAACGTGAAAATAACAACTTTTGCCGATTTAAATGGGTACATAAGCACAAAAAGGCCTAATGATGTGGTTAATGTGTCTTATTTGAGAAACGACAAAATGTATCAGGTAAATGTAACCTTGATAAAATATGAAACAACTAAAGTTTCGGCATTGGGCTTGGGCTTAGAAAATTTAACTTCAGCCGAATTAAAGAAACTTAATATTACTAATGGTGTTAGAATTACCGAAATCACCAATAAGGAATTGGCCAATTATGGCGTTAAAAAGGGATATGTCATCACTTCGATTGATGACAACAAAGTTTATACAATTGATGACGTAAACAATATGATTGCCAATAAATCGAGCGGAGAAGTTATGCGCATAGAAATGCGTAATTTAAAAGGCGAACAGGAACGCTATATATTTAGGTAGAGACGGAGAGCGGATCCCGATAGATCGAGACCGAAGTCTTTATGTTGAAAAAAGCTACTTTTAATGGTGGCTTTTTTATTGATTTTAACCGATGTTTTTTTATCAACAAATAGCTTGCGAAATCGTTTGAAATGGGTACTTTTGCTGAAAATTAAAACAAAAAATTTTAATATGTCATTTAACGAACTTTACGAAAAAGAACTTGCTTTTCAGGCCGAAAGAAGAAGGGCAGCGGTTGAATTAATTAGAATTATCAGCGATTTATGGTACGATGATACCATAGAATTGGTTTTGTTCAGAAATCAATTAAACGATCGAAACGTAAGTGAAATTATAAGTCTGGTTGATTATGCCAGCGATTTTGTGGAAAAACCAATTTCAATTTTTGAAGCAGTTGAAATTGCGCGCGAAATTAAAAACCAAAAATTACCGCCTTCAAAATTGGATATCGGTAAATTGGTGTACGAGTTTCATTTAGATGACAAACCGAAATCAGTAAAGGATTTTGTTGAAGCCAAATTAAAAGAAGCAAAAAATTCTGGAGAAATTGAGCCAAAAGATGTGGTGCTCTATGGATTTGGGCGAATTGGACGTTTGTTGGCACGCGAATTAATGGCGCGCACCGGAAAAGGAAACTTAATGCGATTAAGAGCCATTGTGACTCGCGGTGAAATTAATGAATCCATTTTGGAAAAAAGAGCATCTTTACTAAGAAATGATTCTGTTCATGGAGATTTTCACGGCACAGTAACTGTTGATGCAGATAAAAATTCCTTAATTATCAACGGATTAACGGTGAATGTTATTTCCGCCAACTCGCCTGAAGAAATTGATTATACCGCTTACGGAATTTTTGACGCGGTGGTGATCGACAATACCGGTGCTTATAGGGATAAAGAGGCATTGGGTCGCCATTTAAAATCGAAAGGCATATCAAAAGTATTGTTAACGGCACCCGGGAAAGGGGTTCCAAATATTGTTCATGGGGTAAACCATTTGGAGTACGATCCAAATAAAGTTGATATTTTTTCTGCGGCTTCCTGCACAACAAACGCCATCACGCCGGTTTTAAAAGTTATTGAAGATAATTTTGGTGTTGAATATGGCCATTTGGAAACCATTCACGCTTACACAAACGACCAGAATTTGGTTGATAATATGCACAAAAAATACAGAAGGGGCAGAGCGGCAGCATTAAATATGGTGATTACCGAAACTGGCGCCGGAAGTGCGGTTGCCAAAGCATTGCCTTCCTTTCAGGGAAAATTAACGTCGAATGCCATTCGCGTTCCGGTTCCTAACGGTTCTTTGGCCATTTTAAATTTAAGATTGGAAAATGCCGCAAGCAAAGAAACCATCAATGGAATGATGAAAAAATATGCGTTGGAAGGTGATTTGGTGGAGCAAATTAAATATTCTTTAAGCAACGAATTGGTTTCTTCCGATATTGTGGGCACTGCCGCTCCGGCAATTTTCGACAGTTATGCAACCATTTCAAGCAACGACGGAAAAAATGTGATTTTATATGTTTGGTACGACAATGAATTTGGCTATACCCACCAAGTAATCAGATTGGCGCGTTATATTTCAAAAGTGAGACGATTTAATTATTATTAGGAACCAATAAATAAAAGAAGTTTGGTTTTTGTTGTTTATATAAATAAAAAAGGATGTTCTAAAAAAACATCCTTTTTAATTTAAGTTTATAAGATTTTATGTAAAAATGATTTGCGTTCTGTCGCCATCGCACAGCTCATAAAATTCTCCAATGGTGATAATGTCCTTTACCTCATCAGATAGATCTTCTTTTTTTAATTTAAACATATCAACAGCCAATTTACAAGCGTAAATTGTGCCGCCGCCGGCGGAAATCATTTCTAAAAATTCATCTACGGGAGGCATTCCCAATTCATCCATTTGTTTTCGCATCATACTAGATACAGCAGATTCTACGCCCGGCAATCCGCCAAGCATTGTAGGAAATGGCAATCCGCCCGGCATTTTCATTGCAGGGTTTCCTGTTGTTGCGGTATGTAAGCGATTCATGGATTTCTTTGTGATCCCTTCAAGACCAAAGAAAGTAAAAAATAAATTTGTCTCAATTCCTTCCATAACGGCTCCGTTGGCCATCACCAATGAGGCATATACATCTTCTAAATTTCCTTTAGCGCATATAATGCAAACTTTTTCTAATGGTTTTTTTTCTTTTGTTTCCATTTTAATAATTTTAAACTAGATACAGCTAGTTGGTTTAGGGATTCCTGCAATTTTTGATGAGAATTTTAAAGGTCCTTTTGGGAACAATGCGTATAATTGTTTAATATCAACAATACCTGATTTACCAACGCTCCTTATTGTTAAAGCTTCTTTAGCGAATGTTTTTTCGCGTAAATAATTTATAACTTCAAAGTGTTTGTCTGTTAATTCAATTCCTATTTCTTTTGCAATTTCTCTAGCAATTTCTTCGTTCCACTGAGTCATATCTTCTAGGTATCCGTCTTCAGTGACTTTTACTTGCGTTCCCGCTATTGTTTTTTCTGCCATAATATTTTAATTTAATTATTTAGTTATACTTCGTTTTTTATTTCTACATCCTTGGAAACATTTTTCATAAATGTGATACCATATCCAAGTGCTTTTTTCATTTCAGGGCTGTTCATTTCTCTCATCACTCTCCAAATAGAATATGATGGTACACTTTCAGTTTCCATACTATTAAAGGCTTTAGTTGCATTTTTCATAACGCCAAGAACCTCTGGTTGAGTCATTTCTTTTACAAGAGAAAGAATAGAAACAATACTATCTGCGAGTTCTCTTAAATCTTGAGGTGAGAAACCGGTAACAATATTATCCATGATAGGTTTCAATTCTTTAAAGAATTTAAAATACCCTTTTTGCTCGTACACATTCAATTCTTTGGTAAAGTCAATGATGACTTCATTAGTAATAGGGACAAGCTCTTTACTTAGATCAATAGCCATTTCCAGCGTATTCATGGCTGTTTTAATATTCCCTATATTCCTTAAAAAGGAAACGGCTAAATCAGTTAATTCAGATGGCTCAATTTCCACTTGTCTTTTATCAAGTTCTTCAACAGTGGAATCATAGACATCTTTTCCAATAATACTCAAATCAGATACCAAATCCTCAATTACAACTGTATTTAATCTTTGTTGATTAACAAATCCAAGTATTAAATCCAATTTTTTATCGAGTGCATCTATTTGCGATTGTATATTTTTTTCTTCCATTACAAATCATTAGTTAGATTAAATACTTTTTTTTCCAGCCATTGACATATCCGCTTCAATAGGTAATTCTTTCCCTTTAAGTAAAATATGCCAGTATATCCACCTAAATAATACTTTTCCATAATGATTCATTTTAGTGTTTTTCAACAAACCAAAAGGTCCAATTCCTGGAAGTGGAAAAGTTCCCGGTAGAGGTTCAGTTACATAATTGAAATCTATTAAAGCACCTTTTCCATAACCAGTTTCAATATAACAATTTGCATGCCCATCAAACTTAGCCGGTAATGGTCTTCCTTCCATAGCTGCTAAAATGTTTTCCATTAAAATTTCTCCTGCAAAGTGAGCAACAGAACCAGCTTTTGATGTAGGAAGATTCGCGGCATCTCCAATTACAAAAATATTTTCAAATTGGTCGGATTGTAATGTAAATTTATTTGTTTTTACATAATTCATATCATCGCCTAAACTACTTCTTTTAATCATTTCAGAACCCATATTTACAGGTACGATTGTTAAAATATCAAAATGAATTTCTTGCTCATCATAAGACACAATTTTTTTATTTTCGTTGTCAACATGCTCTAAATAGAAATCTGGAACAACTTTAATATTTTTTTCTTCAAGCAAATCGCCCAACATTTTTGATGCTATGGGTTTGGTAAATGCGCCAGACATTAGTGTGACATAAGTAATGTTGACTTTATCTCTGATCCCTCTTTCTTTAAAATAAGCTTCAGCTAAACACACAAATTCAATAGGCGCAACAGGACATTTGTAAGGTAATTCCGGAATACACATTACCAAATCTCCCCCTTCAAAATCTTTTAGCCTGTTATGTAAGGCTAAGGCGCCTTCAATGGTATAAAAATCAAAAATATCTTTATACCACAATTTATCTTTTAAACCGGGTGTTAATGAAGGATATGTTTGTGTACCTGTTGCAATAATTAAAAAATCATAGTTTAATACCTGCCCACCTTCTAAATAAACTTTATTTTCTTCTCCTAAAATTTTATCGATAGGGCTAAATATAACATCTACACCAGCAGGGAAAAAATCATATTTTGGTTTTATAACATCATGTTTTTTATAGATGCCGAAAGGAATAAATAAAAAACCTGGTTGATAATAATGAGTTTTGTGTTGATCAACAATTGTGATTTTCCATTCATTTTTATCCAATTCTTTATTTAATTTATTCAACATCATTGTGCCAGCAGTTCCTGCGCCTAATATTACTAAGTTTTTCATTTTTAGTCTTTTAATTTTATGATTGTTTATATGTCTTCTAGTTTTTATGTAAAGTTACTAAAGTAACATAGTGGTTTATATGATAATTATCATTATTGTAAGTAACAAAAGTTACCACTAAGGTTAGGTAGAGTTGGTGTAAGTGAATGTGCTTAAAAATCAAAAAATATCATTATTTTAGCCAAGAAATAAAAGAATATGTCCGATAATATTGAAGAAAAAATAAAGCAGCTAAAAGCGGAATTAAACCAGCACAATTACAATTATTATGTGTTGGACAAACCGACTATTTCCGATTTTGAATTTGATTTAAAATTGAAGGAATTGGAAAAGCTGGAAGCTGAACATCCGCAATTTTTCGACCCAAATTCGCCAACCCAAAGAGTTGGAGGAGAAATTATTAAAAGTTTTAATACCGTTGTCCATAAAAACAGGATGTATTCATTGGACAATTCCTATTCAAAAGAAGATATTTTGGACTGGGAAAAGCGGGTTAAAAAAATATTGGGCACAGATGAGGTGGAATATGTGTGTGAATTAAAGTACGATGGCGCTTCCATCAATTTAATTTACTTCAATGGCGTTTTGCAAAGAGCGGTAACCCGTGGCGACGGTTATGAGGGAGATGATGTCACCGCAAATATTAAAACAATACGGTCAATTCCTTTGGTTTTGAAGGAAAATCTGCTCGATAATTTTGAAATACGGGGCGAAATAATTTTACCGCTCGAAGGATTCAATAAAATGAATGAAGACAGAATTGACATTGGCGAAGAACCTTATAGCAATCCGAGAAATACGGCAAGCGGCAGTTTAAAATTGCAGGACAGCGCAGAAGTTGCCAAACGCCCGTTAGATTGTTTGCTGTATCACGTAGTTGCTGCAAAAAATCCTAACAAAACGCATTTTGAAGCTTTGGAAATGGCCAAAAAATTGGGTTTTAAAATCCCAAATACCTTAAAAGTTTGTTCAACTATTGAGGAGGTGTTTGCATTTATTGAAAATTGGGACACAAAGCGTTACAAATTGCCTTATGAAACCGATGGCGTGGTGATAAAAGTGAACAGTTTGGCGCAACAAGATGAATTGGGATACACCGCAAAATCGCCAAGATGGGCCATTGCCTATAAGTATAAAACCGAGCAGGCCAGTACCAATTTAAAAAAGATAACATATCAGGTTGGACGAACAGGCGCCATAACGCCAGTGGCGAATTTGGAACCGGTTCAATTGGCAGGAACTGTTGTAAAACGCGCTTCACTGCACAATGCCGATCAAATTGAGAAACTGGATATTAGGGTAGGTGATACCGTTTATGTGGAAAAAGGAGGAGAAATTATCCCTAAAATTATTGGGGTCGATTTAAGCAAAAGACCGCAAGATTCCGAACCTACAAAATACATTACCCATTGTCCGGATTGCGGAACAGAACTGGTAAGGGCAACGGGCGACGCCAAACATTTTTGTCCGAATGAATACGGCTGTCCAACCCAAATTACTGGTCGAATTCAGCATTTTATCAGCAGAAAAGCAATGAATATTGACGGATTGGGTGCGGAAACCATTCAGTTGTTATTTAAGGAAGGTTTGGTTCACAATTATGCCGATTTATATGAATTAAGGGAAGCGCAAATTATTCCTTTGGAACGAATGGCCGAAAAATCTGCCCAAAATATTATTGCGGGCATAGAAAAATCGAAAGTAGTGCCTTTTGAAAAAGTGTTGTTTGCATTGGGTATTCGGTTTGTTGGAGAAACCGTGGCGAAGAAGTTGGCAAAGCATTTTAAATCTATTGACAATTTATTGCAGGCATCTTTTGAAGAATTGATTTCTGTGGATGAAATTGGCGATATTATTGCAAAAAGCATTATTAATTTTTCAGAAAACCCTTTGAATATTGGGCTCATTGAACGACTTAAAAAATACGGTGTGCAATTGGAAGTAACTGCGGAATCACAAATAGGAAAAACAGCTATTTTACAAGGAAAAACTTTTGTGGTATCTGGCGTATTTACCCATTTTGAAAGAAATGAGCTAAAAAAATCCATAGAAGACAATGGGGGCAAAGTGGCAAGTGGCATTTCAAAGAAAACGGATTATGTTGTTGCAGGCGAAAATATGGGTCCGAGCAAACGTGAAAAAGCGGAAATTTTGGGTGTTCCTATTATTTCGGAAACTGATTATTTAAATATGATTGGTTGATTTTTTGAAACCAATTTACTAAAATGCATAAGGGATTACAGTGGAAATCCCGGCGTTGCGAGGTTGTTACGGAATATATTAAACAGATTGCCGCGCTCCGCTCGCAATGACGGATTGAAACGACAAGCCCGACCCGCCAACTGGCGGGGAATGCCCAAATAATAAGATGAAGTATGTTTCTTTATCCGAAATTTGAGGTTTTAAACAAAATTTTAAATATTTTCAATAATAATTCTGTTGCGGCGAATGATTAATTTTCCTTCGTTTTCAAGAACCTTAAGCAATCGTGAAACCACCACACGTGAGGTGTTTATGTCATCGGCAATTTCTTGGTGTGTGATAATCAAGGTGTTGTCTTGCATTATTTTAACTTTATCCACCAAATATTTGTGCAAGCGGTCGTCTAATTTCATAAATGCCAAACTGTCGATAGATTCCACCATTTCAATTAAACGCATATGGTAACTGTCGATGATAAAATGACGCCAAGATTTGTACTTAATTAACCAATCATCGATTTTAGAAACTGGCACAAAGATGCCTTCGGTTTCTTTTTCGGCAATTCCACGGAACATACTTCTGCTTTTGTTAATGCAATTTATAAAAGAAATAGCGCAAGTATCACCTCTTTCCAAGAAATATAAAGCGATATCTTCACCATTTTTATCTTCGCGAATAATTTTTACGGCACCTCTTAATATCAATGGCACATGGGTCATATTGTCGCCAATGTCAATTAAGGTTTCACCGCTGGCAATTGTTCTGAAGATTCCCAAATCAACAATTTCATCAATCAATTCTTTTTCAAAAATTTCAGCATAATAATCATCTAATTTAGCCCTTAACAGTACCTTATCTGTATTCATCATAATCGATATAAATGAAATTAATAGACAAAGAAAGGCAATATTAATGAAAAAACTCCTGATTTAAATCAGGATTTTTTAAAATTCAAACACTTATATATTAAACTAGAACTTAACTTGCAATTGCACCAATAAAGCATCATTGTCAACGCTAAGTCCAGTTTCAATTTTATTTTGGTAATTTACCTGTAATCTTGTATTGTCATTAAAGAAATAATTTACGCCTAAGGTCATCATTTCTTGGTAGCCAATTTTTTTAATGTCTAAATCCTGGTCAAAATATTCATACTTAAATACTGGCTGAATTTGTTTGTTTACATCATACGAAGCCATGACATAAGCGCCCGCTCTTTTTTTGCCAAGCTCTAAAGGAGTTGATCCACAACCGCCATCGGCAGCTCTGTTATAATCGCCTTCATCGTGAATATATTCTCCCTGAACTTTAAAACCACTGTAATTAAAAACCACTTCAGCGCCATAAGTTGTGCGATCAAGATCATTGTTATTTGGATAGCCATATCTAAAACTTCCTCCAACGGTCATAAAATCGAATACTTTATAAGAAGCACGTCCGATAATGTCTTTTTTGGTATTGTTATCTTTAACGCCCAATCCACGGCCATTCATTAAAGCCACAGAATAACGGAAACTTGTTTTATCGCTTCCGCCTAACATCATAACCCCTAAATCTCTTTGAGGCGCCACTATTTGGTCTGATACAATAGCGCGATCAATAGTGGTTAGATTGTTACATGCAGTGCTTACTTCCAAACCGAATGGTTGTTTAAATGACCCAACTGAGAATTTTGTCCATTCTAATTTGTCATAAGATATAAACGCATCCATTAAATAAACATTACCGTCGGATGAAATAAAATCGCTGGTTTCCATCATCGCATAATAAGAGAAAGAACGATTTACCCTTCCTCGAACCCCAAAACGGGCTCTTTTAAATTTAAATGTGTTTTCACCCGGATCAGTAAAATAGGTGTCGTATTGCGGCTGGAAATATCCAAAGAATGTTGTGCTGCTTGTTTTAGGCACGCCATCGCCGCCTGCTGCCGGTAAATCGCCTTCGCACCCTTGCGCAAAAGTGGCGTTATATTGAAATAGAAATGCAATGGCAAAGAAGATAATTATTTTTGTTTTCATGGTTGTTTTGGATTTAATTAAAAGCCCTAAAAAATTCACTTACTTATTGATACATAAAACGTTTTTGAAAATTACAAACGTGTTTTACATATTTTTAGGGCTTAATTTTTAATTATTAGTTGATTGCGAATGGTAAATTTTTAGGCACATTTGTTCCAACTCCCCATTGGTTTGAAGTCCATGCAGTATTTGTATTGTACAATCCATTCACGCCAAAAGATAAACTATAGGCATAATATCCCATAACTCTCAAACATGCTGTTATAACCGCTGATGTTTGTCCGGTATAACAATAAGTCACCACTTTTGCCGATGGATCCAATCCTAAATAACTATTGTCTGCCAAGGTTAGAGGGTTAATTCTGTACGCATTTTTAATATGTCCGAATGCCGTGTAATCCGCAGCGCTGAAGTAATTGTTCACAAAATAATTATTTGGTGCATTTAATACATCTGTTCCTGTAACTGTTTTAAATCCTTCGGCCACAACGGCTTCAATACGATTTTTTAATATTGCTGCGCCATCTGTAGATAAAGTTGAAATTACTGGATTTGTATAAACCATATTTGATGGGGCTGAATCATAGGTCCAATTTGCATGGCCTTTAGCGGCTTCAGCACCAATTTTTCCGTTCCATGAACCTGCAGTTGTTGGATTCCAACCAGACATTCCCCATTTTAGGGCTTGTGTATTTTTGAAAC
Organism: Lutibacter sp.; assembly: GCA_014859175.1. Taxonomy (GTDB): domain Bacteria; phylum Bacteroidota; class Bacteroidia; order Flavobacteriales; family Flavobacteriaceae; genus Lutibacter. The sequence continues at coordinate 14,594 of JACUUQ010000039.1, forward strand.
CAGACATACGCAATAAAGCGGTGGCGTAACAAGCTGTTTGTCCAGTATAGCAAACTACCAAGATTGGTTTTGCTCCGGCCAATGGTCCTTCAGCCAAGATATTGGCAAAAGAAACGTTTTTTGCGCCTGTAATATGATTTGCCCCATAGTCGGCGGCACTTCTGATGTCAATGATGTAATATTTAGCTAAAAATGCTGTTAAATCGGCTTCGGCAGGTGCTCCTGCAACAAAACTAACGCCATCTGGCGATGTTATAATTTTATTAATGTCGAGATTGTTGGCTAACATTTGATCTTTCAATAGGGTAAATGCAGGCGTTGTATTTACGGCTGAGTCATCACCTTTGTCGCAAGATGTTAAATAAAGCGTTGGAATTAATAAAAGTCCGATTAGTATTAATGATAGTTTTTTCATAATTTGATTGTTTTGTTTATAATAATGTTATTGATGTAAATTATTCGACAATTGGGAAATTTTTAATTTCTTTGGCTGAAAAACCATCCCACCATTTTTCAACCAAGATTTTATTCATAAAACTGTTGGAGCCGTAAGCTAAGTTTGAAACATCATAACCCAATAGGTGTAAATAAGCAACTACGTAAGCTGCATGTTGCCCGGTATTACAGTTAATCAATACTTTTTTATCGGCAGGAAGGGTATAAAGGCTTGTTGCGGAAGAAAGAGAAGCTCTTGGCTCGTATCTTACGGCACCTTCAATGTGACCCATATTATAATTTTCTTCGTTTACATAATTAACAATGAAAAAATTCGAAGGACTTTTAAATACAGAATCTGCTTTAACAATAAATTCGCTGTAAGGTTTGGCAAAAGCGTCTTTTAAACGTGCATTTAAAATTTCTTTTCCTTCAGTTTTGCCTGTTTTAAGAATTGGAAAAGAAGAATTTGCAGGCTTTTCATTTGACATCGTCTGTAATTTGTCGGCAAAAATATCAGTTGAATTTTTTAACCACATTTTTTCAGCAAATTCAGATTTCCAAGCACTCATTCCCCATTTCAAACTAAAAGCATTGTTATAGCCTGCAAGTCTTAATAAACTGGTATAGTAAGCTGCAGCTTGCCCTGAGTAACATACAATTGTTATTTTGTCAAAATTTGCAGGTGTGATTTTTTTTTCGAAATAATTTAATAATTCTGCAGGGGCAACATTAACGGAATTTTTAATATGTCCGTAGGTAAACCAACTTGCAGTTCTGGTGTCAATTACCAAATACTTTTTATTGGTTAAGTTGTCTTTAATTTCTTCAGCCAACACTAAAGTTGGCGCTTCGGTATTTATAAAATTCCCATTTTCTTCAAGATATTGGGCTAATAATTCAAACTCTGATTTAGGAGTGTATAAATTATCCTGTGCATTACTTTTAAAGCCACTCAATAAAATAGTTGCCATAAAAAGCAGTACAAAATACGCTGTTATTTTTTTCATGATGTTGTATAATTTATTAATGATATTACTGTTAATTTATACTTCAAAATTAATTATGGAGGAAATTTATTTGTATGACATTTGTCATTTGTCATGTAGTATATATCTGTTCTTTACAGTTACAATTGTTACATATGTTTGTAGCAAATGTTACTTAATTAAATAATTGATTATGAATATTTTAAGAGGATATTTATTTCTTTTTTGAATTTTTTTATTTTGAAAATTTTATGGAATAAAACGAAGGAATGTTCGGTGTGTTTTTAGTGGTGTTTTTTATTTTATGTCTTCCTTAGACATTTGGAGATTCAAAGAAATTTATAAAGAGAAAATGATAAAAATTCAGGTATGTTACTTTTTTAATAAAGAACCAAATGTGGATTAATTTTAATTGAAGTTTAGATATATGTCGATTATTTTTCAATTTTGATGTGATGTTAAAAAAGGAAATTTTTTAATTAAATATTTTTAAAATATTGCAAAAAAAAAGCTGTTTGAAAAAACAGCTTTTTGGTAGTTGAAACTAACATCCGCCTTCTGCGGGAGCTTTCTTTTTCTTTTCTATGGTAATCACTTTTTTTGGAGGTGCTGCCACCACTTTTACAGTTTCCACGGTATTTGCTTTTTTGATGGATTCATTTATAAAAGCAGTCACATCGGCTTCCGATTTTTCTACTTCAACATTTTGAGTAATCAATTTATTTTGCAAATAGCTGTTTTCTATCGCCAACAATTTAAGATTGTCGTAACCTAATTGCGTTAAAATAAGAAAAGGGGCATTCGGTTCTTGCGGATTATTTCCATATAAAACAGCCGTTTTATTGCTTGCTTTTAATTTCTCGAAAACCTTTATATTTTCTTCACTTAAAATTTCGGCGGCGTAAACATTAATCGCATTTTCTAAATGGCCTTTTTCAAAATCATACTGATTTCTGATGTCAATTAACACATAATCCGGATTGTTTAGCTCATTTAATGAAATCAGATAATTTTCGCTTGTTATTTTTTCAAGCGTACTTTTTGTATTGATGGCATAGATATTTTTTGGTCTTTTATAAGTCAAAAGACCTATAATTACTGCCAGGATAAAAATTACTGCAGCGATGGATATCCGTTTGGTTTTTTCTAATTCTTTCATAAATAGTATTTTAAAAAGTTTTTAAGATTAACAACCGCCTTCTGCAGGAGCTTTCTTTTTCTTTTCAATGGTTATTACTTTCTTTGGAGTCTCTTTTTTAATTTCTGGTATGGCGACTTTTACTTGATCGGGATAAACCACGCCAAAAAACATACTGGCTGCTTTTCTTGTTGCATACAAATCAAAATCTGTGGCTGGCATATTTTCTTCTGGTTTCAGTGGATTGATAATTGTTGCATACCACTCATTGATGCCTCCTTTTAATACACGCATATTTTTATAACCTAAGCGGTTGCATAAAATCCAAGCCTGATCTGCATAAAAATTGTCATTTGAAAAAAGCACCACCTCAAACTGATTTTGATTTAAATAGCTTTCATAAGCTTCATCAAATAAGTTTTCAAGCGGAATATTAATGGCATTTGGAAGCGAGTAACTTGCAAAACTTTTTTCATCCCTAACATCAATTAAGATAAAAGAAGGATCCTGATTGATTAATATATGTGCCAATCGGTCTGTAGTCATATATCTTTCCGGACTAATAGTGTTGCTTAATAATTCTTCAGGCTTTATGCCTTCATGCTTTTGATATTTTGGCAATAAAACCAATCCGCCTGCAAGTAAAATCAAAATTACCGCCAAAATTGTATATCTGAAAGCTAAAACTTTTGCTATCTTTTTTTTAACCATGGTATTGTTCTTTTATTAGTAAAATACTTTTTTA
>JACUUQ010000271.1 GCA_014859175.1 Lutibacter sp.
CTTTGAGCTTTCAACTTTCAGCTTTCAACTTTCACCTTTGAGCTTTCAACTTTCACCTTTGAGCTTTCACCTTTTAACTTTGAGCTTTGAGCTTTCAACTTTGAGCTTTCAACTTTAACCTTTGAGCTTTGAGCTTTCAGCTTTGAGCTTTCAACTTTCAGCTTTCAACTTCTATATCTTTCAGCAAAAGCTGCAGTGTTTTATAGCCATTCCATTCATTTTCATCGATACAAAAAGCGGCTTTAAACGCGTTTTTATTTTGTGTGATTTCATGTTTATCACCCATGCCAAAACCGATGGCGTTGTAGGTAGTTTGATTCGTTCCTTCAAAAAGATTCAGTTTTAAATGTGCTTCGTCGGAACCCACTTTTTTGCCGTAACCATTGTCGCGCAAACCGCCGCACATAAAAACAGGTTTCATATTTTGGGGTCCGAAAGGAGACAATTGATTCATAATTCTAAAGAATTTCGGCGTAATTTCCGAAAGGCTGATTTCTGCATCAATCGCAATTTCGGGAGTTCTCAATTCCTCGGGCAAGGTGTTTTTGACAACTTCTTCAAACTTTAATTTAAAATTTTGGTAATTTTCTTCTTTTAAGGTCAAACCGGCCGCATATTTATGTCCGCCAAACTGCTCAATAAATTCTGAGCATTGTTCCAGGGCTTCATAAACGTCAAATCCTTTTACAGAACGCGCCGAAGCCGCCAACTTGTCGCCGCTTTTTGTAAAAACCAAGGTTGGTTTATAGTAGGTTTCAATCAACCGGGAAGCCACAATGCCAATAACGCCTTTATGCCAATTTTCTGCATAAACCACGGTTGAATAATGATGCTGCTCGCCATTTTCTTCAATTTGGAGCAAGGCTTCACCGGTGATTAATTTGTCCAAATCTTTTCGGTCGTTGTTATTTTGTTCTATTTCCAAAGCGAATTTAACTGCCGAATCAAAGTCCAGTTCGGTCAGCAACTCAACAGCATAATTTCCGTGTTTAATTCTTCCGGCGGCATTGATTCTTGGCGCGATAATAAACACCACATCGGTAATGTTTAATTCAACCTTTTTTATTTGGTGAATCATCGCTTTTATGCCGTTTCTCGGATTTGAATTAATCACTTTTAATCCAAAATAAGCCAAAATCCTGTTTTCTCCGGTAATGGGAACAATGTCGGCGGCAATGGCTGTCGCCACCAAATCCAGATAAGGCACCAAATCGTCAATGGTTTGGTTTCTCTTGCTTGCCAACGCCTGAATTAATTTGAAACCCACGCCACAACCGCACAATTCATCATACGGATACTCGCAATCGACTCGTTTTGGATCTAAAACTGCAACAGCATCCGGAATTTCGTTTCCTGGACGGTGGTGATCGCAAATGATAAAATCGATATCTTTTTCTTTGGCATAATTTACTTTATCAATGGCTTTTATGCCGCAGTCCAACGCGATAATTAAAGAAATATCATTGTTGTGCGCAAAATCGATTCCCAAATAGGAAATGCCGTAACCTTCGGCATACCTGTCCGGGATATAAGTGGCTATATTTGGGTAAAATGTTTTTAAATAAGACGAAAGCATGGAAACGGACGTGGTGCCGTCCACATCATAATCGCCATAAACCATGATATTTTCGTTTTCGGCGATTGCCCGTTCTATGCGTTCAACGGCTTTGTCCATATCCTTCATTAAAAAAGGGTCGTGCAAATTTTTTAAACTTGGGCGAAAAAAGGACTTCGCCTGGTCATAGGTTTCAATGTTCCGTTGCACCAACAGTTTAGCCAAAGTATAATCAACGCCCAATTCATGGGCTAATTTTAAAGTGATTTGAGAATCTGTTTCAGGTTTTAATTTCCATCGCATAGCATTGCTTTTTTCCAAAAGTAAGCAAATTTTTTAATGTGCGTATTTTAGTGTTTTTGGAATGTTAGATTATTTGTAGTTAAAATGGCCGATTTTAGCCTTTAACTTCCAAATTACAACAATTATAGCAGGTCGCAAACTGTTACTATAATAGTAATTCCCCCTTCGGAGCCTGTCCCGCTTTTATTGCGGGAGGTTAGTGGGCTTTATTGAACGATATATTCGATTTCGATACTTACCTCAGCAAACTGGCGAAACATGTGCATTACACCACAGTAACGCTCAACAGAAAGATTGACCGCTTTTTCAATTTTGTCTTTTTGAAACTCCTTATCATAAAAAATATAGGTAACTTTTACTTTATCGTAAAATTTTGGATGTTCCTCGGTAAGATTTCCTTCTACTTCAATTTTAAAATCGGCCACTTCGGCACGCATTTTTTTCAATAAAGAGGCGATGTCCATCGCCGTGCAACCCGCCAAAGAGGTTAACATCAACGCTTTTGGCCGCAGCCCTTTTCCTTGTCCGCCCGACTCTTCAGCAGCGTCTATCATCACTTTTCCTTCTGGCGCTGTTGATTCAAAAAGCATTTCGCCTTTCCAGCTTACTTCAATTGTATTGATCATAATTTTTAATTATTTATGTACAAATTTAAAGGAAAAATAGGACTTAAAAAGTAACAATCTTTACAATATTGGTTTTGAATTCAAAAAAATGACATTAAAATTTATGGCGACAGATTTTTTTTTCGATTTTATAATTTATCTTAGAAGAACCTTTAAAAATTTTAAAACTCATTTAAAAAAATTATGTACTTTTGCGCCACATTCATTTTGAATGTGGATTTCAACCCGTTGGCCAACGGTTGAAAATTAATAAAATTGGGGATGTAGCTCAGTTGGCTAGAGCGCTTGGCTGGCAGCCAAGAGGTCGTCGGTTCGAGCCCGATCTTCTCCACATAATTCTTTATCAAATTGTTTTGGGCGAGAAGTTTATCCTGAGCGCAGCCGAAGGAAGCCCGATCTTCTCCACATAATTCTTTATAAAATTATTTTGGGCGAGAAGTTTATCCTGAGCGCAGCCGAAGGAAGCCCGATCTT
>JACUUQ010000272.1 GCA_014859175.1 Lutibacter sp.
TACGCTAAATCTTTTTTAATGCGCCGAAAAAGGCGCATTAAAAAAGGATATCGCTGCAATCCCTAACGCATAAGCTGTTTATTTTAGAACTTAGCCCTTTATAAAAACAGGTTTAACTTAGCCTCAAAACATCAAGATTCCCAAGGCTATTGAAGCCACTCCAATGGCAATTCCCGTAACACTGAAAAAACCGGACGATTTTTTATTTTGCCGCTCCACTTTCAAAACATCCTCTTTTAAAAGTACTTTTTTGGTTTTTTCGCCATCAACCGTTTTAACGCCGTAATAAGTATCCTCCTTAAGCTCAATGGATTCGTAAATATACTCATCGCCATTCATCATAGTCACTTTTACAATTCCTTTTTGATCAACTTTGGAAGCCTCTTCCAAATTGGTGGATTTTTTATAAGCACTGCAACTTTGCAACAGCATTAAAACTAAAAATAGCCCTAAAAATTTGAGCAAATTTTTACTGAATGATTTTTTAAGGATCATCATTTTGAAGAAATTTTAAGTTTGGAAAACTGTTACAATGTACATTTAATTTCAGAAATAACAAATGGTAAAATGCGGCTTAATTCTATGGCGTTTTTTTACAATATTTTTTAAACCTTCGCTATTTATTTATCGATTAAACCCATTTTTGCCTCGCTGTAATGGACTGTTTTAAGCTGAAAATATTTAATGCCATTTGCTTAAACTATTTAAATTAAATATTCACAATTCGTTAATTTTACTATATATTTGTTAGGTAAAAATGGAGTTGTATGCCTTACAAAATTTGACGTTTTAAGTCTTTTATTGATGCCGAAACCCAAAAAGTTTTAAAAAAAAATTGAATAAATATGAAAACACTCATTACCTTATTCTCATTGATATCTTTGTTTTTTGCGACAAATCAGGAAACCAAAACTATTAAAGCTACTTTTTTTGGCCACGAAGAAGGATTCTATTATTTCACCGACTACAACGACAACAGTTTCTTTTTTGAAGGCATTGAAGCTGCAGCAAAAGAAAAATTTGACCTCACCAAAAAAGATTTTATTTACAAAAAATTTAACATCACCTACAAAGTTGATACCACAAAAGGCGAATATGGCGAAGAATATTACGCCTCTATTATTGTAGATTTGACGTTAGAAAAATAAGTTTGAGCCCACTCCGATAACTCCAATATTCAATTTTCAACAAATTTTACCCCTACCCTAAAGGGAGAAGTTGCTGAAAATCAGCTCCCATACAATAATTAAAAATGCTGATTTTTAGCAGAAGCAGCTTTTCAAAGCGGACTCAAGTTTTGTATCCTTAAATTAAAAATAATTAAAGCCAATTATCTTATTGAAAATGAGTAACGTCATTAAGCCTTTGGCAGCGCATCCATCCAATTTAAAAGCAAACGGAATACCCGCCATTAAAAGAAATTTTCTGTTTATTTCACGTTGGGGCGAATCCTTGGATATTGCCTACGCAACACTGTTAGGGGGAAATAACGTAAAGTTATTTGTTGAAGAAAAATCTTGCAGAGAAATAGGCTATGGTTTTGTGACAAAAGTGTTGGATTGGAAAAAACACGTGGATTGGGTCGATGTTATTATTTTTGATTATACCGGCTATGGAAAAGTGTGTGCCGAATTGCGCGCTGCCGGAAAAATAGTTTTTGGCGGATCGGAATATACCGATAAATTGGAACTCGACCGTAATTACGGCCAGGATGAGCTAAAAAAACATAAAGTAAAAACTTTGCCATGCAAAGAATTTTCCAATTTTCAGGATGCCATAAAGTATGTTCAGGAAAATCCGGATGCTTTTTTAATTAAGCCCAGCGGCGAAACACAGGAATTTAAACAGTTGCTTTTTGTGGGAACTGATGATGAAGGATTGGATATTATCGGGTTTTAAAGGCCTATGAGAAATCGTGGGGAAATGATTTTGGCACTTTTCAATTGCAGCGAAAAGTAAAAGGCGTCGAAATTTCGGTATCCGCTTTTTTTAATGGCAGCGAATTTATTTATCCGCTAAACATCACTTTTGAGCACAAAAAACTTTTCCCGAAAGAATTGGGTGTTTCTGCCGGAGAAATGGGAAGCAGCATGTTTTGGGTAAAACATTCCCCAATTTTTGATGCCACTTTGAAAAAATTTGAACCCACCTTGGCCAAAAAAAATACGCAAAGGGCAAAATTATTACAGCAATATTAAAGAAATTGCGAACTTTGCGTAATACTTTGCGGACATTGCGTTTAAAACAAGCCGTAAGTTGATGCTTGTATATTTCTTTTAAAAACTGATTTTTCATAAATTTTTTAATTATCATGAATCTACAATTTATAAATGTAACAGATAATCCGAATCAGTTTTTTAATCTATTGCCTGATGACTGGAAACCGTATCTCGTGCCGTATTGGGAAGACTACAAAGATGCCGCAAAAATTTATGTGTTGAAAGAAAACGGGGAAGTGGTTGCCGGCGGACTCGTTTTTTCCAAAAGCCTGCCCGATATGAGTGATTTTGAAAGATCCCTGCAGCACCTTTTTGAAGATGGCTATTTGTACATAGGTTTTATTTGGGTTCCGCTGGAAAAAAGAAACAGAAATTTGGCATCCCAATGGCTCACTTTGTTGAAAAAACAAGATATAAAACAAAAATATTGGCTCACCATTGAAGAGGAATGGCTGAAACATTTCTATGAAAAAAATGGATTTACATTGGTTGAAGAAAGTGATGGTGATGAGAATAAAGAATGGCTGTATGTTTTTAATTAAAAGCTTAAAGTTGAAAGCTGAAAGTTGAAAGCTCAAAGCTCAAAGTTGAAAGCTCAAAGCTCAAAGTTGAAAGCTCAAAGCTCAAATGTTGAATCAAAAACAAATTTCGTCATTGCGAGGCGTTATGGAGCGATAGCGCAAGAACACCGCGGCAACCTGTTGAGAACTAATAAAATCATCTTAGAAAGCTAAAAG
>JACUUQ010000040.1 GCA_014859175.1 Lutibacter sp.
ATTAATGGCGAACTGCAGCTGTACCAATAAAAAATAAAATATAAACAGATGAAAACTACATTAAAATTATCAATTTTGGTTCTAATAACAGTTTTAGGAATAAGCTGCAACACCAAATCTCAATCACAATCAGATGCAATTAAGGTTCTTGCGCCAACTGAATTTAAAGCAAAATCGGCAAATCAAACAATCGTTGATATAAGAACTCCCGAAGAATTTAGTCAGGGACATATAGAAGGCGCCGTTAATATCAATTATTTCGACAGTAATTTTATGGACCAAATAGCAAAATACGATAAAAACCAGCCTATTTTTATTTATTGCAGATCAGGAAACCGAACATCAGCTGCATCAAAGAAAGCAGCGGATTTTGGATTTAAGGAGATCTATGATTTGGAAGGCGGAATTTTATACTGGATGAAAAATGGTAATGAAACAGTAAAATAATTTATGAGAAATTTGCTGATTTTACTGATTTTTTTAGGGATGCTGTCATGTGGTAACTCGCTTTCTGAAAAAGAAAATCAAGAATACATCAAAAAAGGAAATGATATTTCACAAGCCACCTTTAAAGCCTTAAGCGAAAAATTGACAGAACAAATGAAATTGGGCGGCCCGGCGCAGGCAATCCCATTTTGTAATGTTGAGGCCATTCCGCTTACCAAGCAATTATCCGAAGATTACAATGTAACCATAAAACGCACTTCCGATAAATTGAGAAATCAGGGAAATAAACCTTCTGCAAGGGAACTGGAAATTATCAATAATTATCATAAATTAATTTCAGAAAAAAAGGAAATCACGCCAATTGTGGAAATCGACCGCAATAATAATAAACATTATTATGCGCCAATTAAACTAAAAGCAAACTGTTTGGCCTGCCACGGAAAAGTTGAAGAATTTGTGTCAATAAAAACCGATTCAATTATCAAATCACTTTATCCCAATGATAAGGCCATTGGTTATAGTGAAGATGATTTAAGAGGAATTTGGAGCATCACTTTTGAATAAGAGAAATTGGTGTAATTTCACAAAAACTTAAAAGACAAAAATGACAGTAATTAAAGTATTAAATTTAAAATGTGGCGGATGTGCCAATACCATAAAAAAGGGAATTATCACTATTGAAGGCGTAAATGAAATTTTGGTCGATTTAAACACTTCGGAAGTGCGCATAGATGCCACTGATGAATCGGTAATACTACAAGTTAAAGAAAAATTAGCCAGTATGGGATATCCTGAGGTTGGAGATTCAAACTCGATGTTGCACAAGGCAAAATCATTTGTGAGTTGCGCTACAGGCAAAATGACTTCAGAAGAAAAGTAATTTATTTAAACGAATATGATGATACTTTTTAAACGCGGTTTAAACCGCGTTTAAAAAGTGTTTTTTTATTAAAATTTTAAGGTTGCTCCAACCAAAAAGTTTCTTGTGGCTTGCGGATAATAACCTGCGCCGTCTAAAGTAGTGGTTTGATTTGGAACCGACCAAGTATCATCATAGGTGTAATAATAACCGTTTGAAATATATTTGGTATTAAAAATATTGTTCACCAAGGCATTAAACACAATTGACTTGACAACTTTTTTCGGATTAATTTCATAAGAAATATTAAAATCGTTCACAAAATAACTGTCCAGTTTAGAATTTGCATTGTCAATATTTCCCATATATTGCTCTCCAACATATTTAGACAATAAAGAAAATTGCATCTTATTATTTGGCTGAAACACAAAAGCATTTGCCGCGATTAAATTTGGAGAAAATGCGATATCTGTATTTCCCAAATCAACCAATTCTCCATTCCAAGTGCTTAAAAAATCAACATTTTTGTTGCTGCTGATGGCGATATTTGGCTGAACTGAAAATTTATCGGTCAATTTAATTTGGGCATCAATTTCCAATCCAAGTCGGTAACTTTTTCCGCTGGTGGTTCTTATTGGCGATCCTGTATCATCAATAGCGCCGGTTAAAACCAGCTGGTCTTTATAAAGCATATAATAAACATTGCTGTTTATTTTAACGGCCTCATTTTTAAAACGCCATCCCAATTCAAAATCGTTTAATTTTTCCGAAGTAAAAATGCCGTTTTCAAAATCGTTGCGATTTGGTTCCCGATTTGCTTTTGCATACGATAAATAGAAACTGTTGTTGGCAGTTGCCTCAAAAGTCAAACCGGCTTTCGGATTAAAAAACGAATAGTTTTCATCAATATTTATTGGAGTTCTGTCTGAAGTCAATCCTTTCAAATCAAATTTCACAAATCGGCCTTGCAAATCTGTAAATAAGGTCCAGGAATCATCCAGCTTATAGGTCAATTTCCCAAAAATATTGGCATCATTTTTTTCGGTATTGGCATCGTAATAATGGTCTCTTATTTGGGAATTACTGGCAAATTCAGCCCAAATAATTTCCCCGAAATGTTTTCCTTTATAGTTGCTGTAAGAAGTTCCGAAGATAAATTCTACCGCTTCATTTTTGTAAGTGGCATTCGCATTAACCACATAAAAATCGTTGTCCAGCCAGCGTCTTCTAATTAAATCTGTCTCATCAATCGTTTCGCCGCCAATAACAATCGGTGTCAATAAATAATCCGAAAAATCTTCACCTTCTTTAAATTGTTCAAAATAACCGCTGCCTTTGGTGTAGTTTAAACCAATATTTGTAGACCAGTTTTCCGAGATTTTTTCATTCCAATGCAGTTGATAATGGTCTTGTTGGTAATTGTCAATCTCATTTTCGTAGGAATACGGATTGTAAGTCCGTCCCAAAGTTTTCATTTCTTCTTTGGTGACGCCAAACCAAGCCTGATACGTTTTTTCGTGTCCGCCAAAAGTCAGCGCTTTTATGATGGTATTGTCATCAATGTATGAAGCCTGTAAAAAGTACGATTTTAAATCGGACCAGGCGCGGTCAATATAGCCGTCAGAATCAATTTTAGAAAATCTTCCCGCAAACTCAATATGGTCATTTATTTTTCCGGTGCTGAATTTCACCGTATTTTTTTTGGTGTTGTAAGAGCCAAATGAACTGCTTATTTCTCCATAACCTTGTTCAGAAACGGCATCGGTTAACAAGTTTAAACTGGCGCCAAAAGCGCCGGAGCCGTTGGTGGATGTTCCAACGCCGCGCTGCAATTGCATACTTTCGGTTGATGAGGTGAAATCGGGCATGTTTACCCAAAATGTGCCCTGGCTTTCAGCGTCGTTATAAGGAATTCCGTTGATGGTTACGTTTACGCGCGTGGCATCGCTGCCGCGTACACGTATTCCTGTATATCCAACGCCGGCGCCGGCATCACTTGTTGTCACTACGGATGGCAAGTAATTCAGCATAATCGGAATGTCTTGTCCCAAATTGCGTTTTTCCAACTCTTTTTTTGTGATGTTGCTGTGCGTTACGGGCGACGTTGCTTTTACGCGAACTGCCGAAACCAACACTTCTTCCAAATTCATAAAGCGGTCAGCCAAGTCTATTGAAATAAAAGCATCTTTTGTTAAAACAACTTTCACTTCTTTCGGATTGCTGAGCGCGCTTACCAATAACGTGTAAGTTCCTTTTTTTAAGGACACCGAAAATGTGCCGTCAGCATTGGTGGTTGTTCCTTTGTTGGTTTCTTTTACCACAATGTTTACGTCGGGAAATGGTTTTGATCCGTCTGTCACTTTGCCCGAAAGCGTAAAAAGTTCTTGTGAATTTGCATTAAAAGAGAATGCAGTAATTAAAAAAGCTGCTAAGATGGTTGCTTTTTTCAGTTTGATTTTTAAATTTTGTCTCATTTTTTTTAAAATAAAACGATTTAAAAAGAGGTAATTAATCGATGTTATGAATAATTAATTTGTTGTCCACGCGATAGTTATCGCTTAATTTCCCTTAACAGCATTACCTGTTCAGGTTCAATGGGTTTGATCTCAGCCGTTTTAGGCACCCCTTTTGAGATGGGCCAAAATTAAGAATAAGAAATTAAATATTGACAATAAATATAAAAAAATTCAAAAATCTAATCCTATAAATATTTTGGGCGTTCCCCTCCAGCTGTCGGGTCAGGCTTTCGCTACTCGCTTCCCGTTAAAAAAACGGGAGAGCTCAAACAATAAGTTTATCCTGAGCGCAGCCGAAGGGCTCAATCCTTAACGCAGATTTATTTACGATTTCTGATTTACGATTTTAGAGTTAAAAAATTGTCAACAGGGCAAAATTCGTCAATCGGCAATCCAAAATTTACTTTGCGCCCTTTGCGTATTTCTTTGCGTTTTTTTTGCGGTTAAATAAATTTGACGGATTTGAATTTTTTTAATTTTTTGTTTGGTTTTTTTACGGAATTTGCGGTTTAAAATCTTTTATTCGAAATTCGATTTATTTCGCAGCACTTTTTTGAAGGCTGTTTTTTTCTTTTTTTCCAGGCGTTTCAGAATGCTCGATTTGCTTGGTTTGGTTTCTTTTCGAGGTTTTTGAACTGTTAATCCGCCCGAAATAATGTTTAAAAATCGTTCAATGGCAATTTCTTTGTTTTTGTGCTGACTTCGGCTTTCGTCGCACTGAAGCAACAGCATATTTTCTTTGGTCAATTTACTTTTAAGTTTTTGAACCAACAATGCTTTTTCTTCCTCAGTTAAACTTTCTGAATTTCCCAAATCGAATGTCAGTTCTATTTTAGAGGAAACTTTATTCACATGCTGACCGCCGGCACCGCCGCTGCGCACTGCTTTAAATTTCAATTCCTTTATCATCAATTCGGTATTCATTCGTTTCGGATATTTAATGTTGCCGATTATTTTCCTGAAAATTGGTATAAATTCGGTTTTAATTTTAAAAGTTTATCAATTTCACGAATGGCTGTTTCAAGCCGTTCTTTTTTGTCGCCTTTCAATAAAACATACCGCCGATTGTGCTTTTTTAAAGCATTTTCAAAAGCATGGAACATTTCCAGCCGTTGTTCCGGCCTATCTCTTAAATCATCTTTTTTCCAAGGTGCATCAATATAAGTAAGGAAATACAAATCATAGGTATTTTGTAATGCGGCTTTTTCCAAATCCGGATGCACAAAACCGCCATAAAATTCTTCAGAATATACTTTAGTTTCCAGCAAATCGGTGTCGCAAATTAAAACCTTATCGGCTTTTAGCGCCAATTCATTTTCCGATTTCATTTGTCCTTCCGCAATAGGCAACATATCCGAATTTTCACAAGTTTTTCGCTCGTTATTCCATTTGTTTTGCAAATAATCCCGCGCATATTCAGGAACCCAAACCGTGTTATAATGACGTGCCAGCAATTTAGACAGCGTGGTTTTTCCTGAACTTTCAGGTCCGAAAAGCACCACTTTTACAATATTTACGGCTGTTTGTTTAAGTTTTTCTTCCATGCATAATATCCTTGAAAAGCTAAAAATAAAAATATGGCGTATTGAATGCCTGTAAAACCGTATCCTTTTACAAAATATAGCGGAATTGAAACCACGTTTCCTACAATCCAAAACAGCCAGTTTTCTAATTTCTTGTTGGCCATTAACCACATTCCGGCAAAAAAGATGCCAGTGGTAAAAGTATCTAAAAATGGTGTTATTTTTCTAAAATCTTCTAAATTTCCGGCAGTTAAGTTTGTAATTGCATAGTCAATACTTTCCGCAAAATTTAAATGATTTGGCATGACATTGTAATGCCTGTAAACGAAAATCACAAAAATTGATGTGAATACAAAAATGCCCAAAGTTTTTAATTTATCGATGTTGTTTGTTCTCGAAATAGGCAAATGTTGCTGTTTATCATCAACAATCCTGCTCCACATATACCAGCCGTAAATGCTCATTAGCGTGTAGTAAATATTGATAATTAAATCACCATATAAAGACCATTGAACCAACAAATATACATACAATGCAGTGCTGATGATGCCCGTTGGAAACACCAAAATATTTTCTTTTTTGGCATAAAGTACACTTAGCACCCCAAAAACAGCGGCAATTAATTCGAGCGAAATATGAAGCGCACTTGCCGTTTGGTAAGGTTCAACAAAAAAATTAAGCAAGTCGTTCATAGGTTAAAATTTGAATGAAGCGTTATTTTCAAAGGCGGTTCCAATAACCACCAAATCGGCGCCATTTTTATAAGCATTGTGCAATTGTTCTTTGGTTTTGATGCCTCCGCCAACAATAAGCGGAATGGAAATATGTTGTTTTACTGCAGAAATTAGTTGGTAATTTACAGGGATTTTTGCGCCGCTTCCGGCTTCCAAGTAAATCAATTGTTTGCCTTTGTACATTCCCGCAACTGCGGTATCCACTGCCAATTGTATATTTTCTTGTGAAATTGGTTTGGTGTTGCTCATTTTTAATACCGATGAATTGGTTCCTCCATCGATTAAAATATAACCGGTCGGAATAATTTCCAAGTTTGAATTTTTTAAAAAAGGAACAGATTTAATTTGCTGCTCAATTAAATATTCCGGATTTCTTCCCGAAAGCAAGGATAAAAATAACAAACCATCTGCAAAATTGGTGAGTTGTGAAAAATCTCCCGGAAATAAAATAACTGGAATTTTGGTATGCTTTTTCAATGTTTTTACAAAAGAATCGGTGATGCCGCTTTTAACAAAACTTCCGCCTACAAAAATAAAATTCGCCTTCAGGTTTTCAATCCTTGAAGTTATTTCAGGCAATTTATCCAAAGAAGTTTTATCGGGGTCCAATAAAATAGCCAGCAATTTTTCTCCTTTTACGGAAGTCTTTTGGATAAATTTTAAAATGGATTTATGCATTTTCTGAAGTGTCTAAAGCATAAACCAAGGTAAAACCATCTAATTGTTCAAAACGGATATCGTAATTTTTGTCCCAGCCTTCAACTTTTATGTAACCGGTGGTTTTTTTGTCCGCAATTTGAAAAGAATTGATGTCAATATCATTTTTAAAGGTCAATCCGCCAAAAGGATAAATTTTATACAGCGATTCTTTGGCGCCCCAAATTACTGTTAGTTGCTCAATATAATCATCATCTTTATCAATGAATCCTTTTTCAAAATTGACAAACCGATGTTGGATGATTTTAATTTTTTCCCTGTTTTTTTCAATGTCGATTCCTACTGCGGCGTCGCTAATGGCAATCGCCGAAAAAGTGAAGGAATGGGTGATGGAAATATTTTTTCCGTCGGTTAAATGTGGTTTGCCGTTACCGTTGTAAAACAAGTCAAAATCTGAATAACCTGCAGTTTTCAACAAATGTCGAACGCTCAAAAATCCGCGTTTGTGAAGATCGGATTTCATGGAAAGCAGCCTTTTTTCGCTTTTTTCCGTCAATAGCGTATCTGCAGACAAATCACTCAGCGATTCTTCAATTTTCCACACATAAATGGTGGTATGATTATTTGGCTTAATAGTTTTATATAAAGGCATTTAGTTTTTCAAAGGGTTTTTGTACTTTTGCAATCGCATTAAACAAATGTTTTTTTGTTTAAAATAAAAACAAATTTAATAAATATGAGTACTAAAACATCAACTTACGTTAAATATAAAGTAAAAGACATCAATCTTGCTGAATGGGGACGTAAAGAAATACAGTTGGCGGAAGCAGAAATGCCGGGCTTAATGAGTTTAAGAGAAGAGTTTAAAGGCAAAAAACCTTTAAAAGGAGCCAGAATTGCAGGCTGTTTGCACATGACCATCCAAACTGCGGTTTTAATTGAAACTTTGGTTGAATTGGGCGCTGAGGTAACTTGGAGTTCTTGCAATATATTTTCAACTCAAGACCAAGCTGCTGCCGCAATTGCTGCTGCAGGAGTTTCTGTTTATGCCTGGAAAGGGATGAATGAAGAGGAGTTTGACTGGTGTATTGAACAAACATTATTTTTTGGGGAAGACAAAAAACCCTTGAACCTGATTTTAGATGATGGTGGCGATTTAACCAATATGGTGTTGGACAGGTATCCAGAATTGGCTGCAGGAATCAATGGTTTAAGTGAAGAAACCACAACCGGCGTTCATCGGTTGTACGAAAGAGTGAAAGAAGGAACATTGCCAATGCCGGCAATAAATGTAAACGATTCAGTTACAAAATCTAAATTCGACAACAAATACGGTTGCCGAGAAAGTGCTGTTGATGCCATCAGAAGAGCAACCGATTTGATGTTAGCCGGAAGACGCGTGGTTGTTTGCGGTTATGGTGATGTGGGCAAAGGAACGGCGGCTTCATTTAAAGGCGCAGGTTCTATTGTAACCGTTACAGAAATTGATCCAATTTGTGCTTTGCAGGCTGCAATGGACGGATTTGAAGTGAAAAAATTGGATACTGTTGTCGGAAATGCTGACATCATTATTACCACAACGGGGAATAAAGACATTGTAATTGCCCGCCATTTTGAAAAAATGAAAGACAAAACCGTCGTTTGCAATATAGGTCATTTCGATAATGAAATTGACATGGCTTGGTTGAATAAAAACTACGGACATACCAAGGTTGAAATCAAACCGCAAGTTGATAAATATACGATTGGCGAAAACGAAATTTTGATATTGGCTGAAGGCCGTTTGGTAAATTTAGGCTGTGCAACCGGTCACCCAAGTTTTGTGATGAGCAATTCATTCACAAACCAAACATTGGCGCAATTGGAATTGTGGAACAATAAAGAAGCTTATGAAAACCAAGTATATATGTTGCCAAAACATTTAGATGAAAAAGTGGCGCGTTTGCACTTGGCTAAAATTGGTGTTGAATTGGAAACTTTACGTGAAGACCAAGCAAAATATATTGGCGTAACCGTGGAAGGACCTTACAAACCAGATTATTACAGATATTAAAGAGATAATTATGCAAATAAAAACCGCTCATTTCTGAGCGGTTTTTTTTGCAATTTCCCATAATTAACTAAAACAAAGTATTTTTCTTTTTCCTGTGTCAAAAATAGGATAAAGCTTAACTATATGGAAGGGGGATATTCCTATAAATGAAGGGTATATTTCCCCTTTTTTTTTATGGCTGTTTTAGCAGTTTACTATTTTTCAATATTATTACCCCAACCAGCCTTCCCGGTCTAAACTTCGGTACTGAATGGCCTCTGATATGTGAGCGGTGGAAATCTCCGCAACACCTTCTAAATCGGCAATGGTTCTTGAAACTTTTAAAATCCGGTCGTAAGCTCTGGCCGATAGGCCTAAGCGTTCCATGGCATTTTTCAGCAATATGCTGCATTCCGGCAACAACTTGCAATATTTTCTGATTTGCTTCACATTCATTTGCGCGTTGTGATGCACATTTCCATATTCGGTAAAACGCAGGGTTTGAATTTCCCTTGCCTTGGTAACGCGTTTTCTGATTTCGGTGCTTGGTTCACTCAACTGTTCTTCTGAAAGTTTTTCAAAAGGAACGGGATTCACTTCAATATGAATATCAATTCTGTCCAATAAAGGTCCGGAAATTTTACTGAGATACCGTTGCATTTCAAACGGAGAGGAGGTTTTAGGGGAGTCGGGATCGTTAAAATAACCGCTTGGCGACGGATTCATACTTGCCACCAACATAAAACTGCTTGGATAAGTTACTGAAAATTTAGCACGAGAAATGGTTATTTCCCGGTCTTCCAAAGGTTGTCGCATGACTTCTAAAACGGTGCGTTTAAACTCGGGCAATTCATCTAAAAATAAGACGCCATTGTGTGCCATGGAAATTTCTCCAGGTTGCGGATATTGTCCGCCGCCAACCAATGCGATGTCTGAAATAGTGTGGTGCGGTGAGCGAAATGGTCGTTGGCACATCAATCCGCTTTCTTTTATTTTCCCGACAACGGAATGTATTTTTGTGGTTTCCAAAGCTTCTTGCATCGTCATTGGAGGCAATATGGAAGCCAATCTTTTGCTCAACATCGTTTTTCCGCTTCCGGGAGGTCCTATTAGGATAATATTATGTCCGCCGGCCGCTGCAATTTCCATGGAACGTTTTACCGATTCCTGGCCTTTTACATCGGCAAAATCAAATTCGGGATGGTCTAAATTTTTGTTGAATTCAAATTGAACATCAATAATGGTTTGTTCCAATTCCGTTTTTCCGTCAAAAAAATCAATGACTTCTGTAATATTTTCAACGCCATAAACTTTTAAGTCAGAAACAATTGCTGCTTCCTTGGCATTTTGTTTTGGCAGAATAAATCCTTTAAAATTTTCTTCAAGCGCTTTTATGGCAATGGGTAAAGCGCCTTTAATGGGCTGCAGGCTTCCATCTAACGAAAGTTCACCCATAATTATGTAATCCCCAATTTTATCGGTTTTAATTTGGTTTGAAGCTGCGAGTATGCCAATGGCCAAAGTAAGGTCGTAGGCAGAGCCTTCTTTGCGCATATCGGCCGGCGCCATATTGATGGTGATTTTTTTGCCGGGAAAATGATATTTGTTGTTTTTTAAGGCTGCGGAAATTCTGAAACTGCTTTCTTTAATGGCATTATCGGGCAAGCCAACCAAATGGTATCCAATTCCTTTATCAATATTAACTTCAACAGTAATATTGGTGGCTTCAACGCCGAAAACGGCGCTGCCATAAACTTTTTCTA
Organism: Lutibacter sp.; assembly: GCA_014859175.1. Lineage (GTDB taxonomy): Bacteria > Bacteroidota > Bacteroidia > Flavobacteriales > Flavobacteriaceae > Lutibacter. The sequence goes on from JACUUQ010000040.1 coordinate 10,532, forward strand.
GCATATTTTTTAATTTATTATTTTAAAACTTAATAAAAAGTTTTTTTGTTGATTCACGTTCAACCAGTTTTGTTTTTACGATTTCGGTTTTAACGTCATCAAATTCAATTTTTTCTTCAATTTTATCGATTAATCTGTTTGCGGCTATTTCACCGGTGGTGTGGGCAAAACGATTTACGGCGGTTAATGGCGGAATGGTATAGCGTGATAAAATTCCGTTGGTAAAACTTACAATAGAGATGTCTTCAGGAACTTTTATGCCTCTGGCATTTAGGACTTGTGTGGCCACAGCGCCAGAAACTTCATCAATAATAAACATGCCGTCCACCATGTTATTGTCTAACATTTCGTTTATTCGTTCTTTCAAATGTGTTTCATCTTCAAGTCTTATAATAAGATTTTCATTAACAGGAACGTCATATTTGGTAAGTGCTTTTAAATAGCCGTTAACACTAAACTGACCAATATTTATTTCTTCAGCATTTGAGATAAGCGCAATATTTTCGCAACCCGATTTCATCAAAAAACGGGTGGCTTTGTAACCGCTCTTCACATTGTCTGTCACAACTTTATCGCAATTGATAGCTTCATGAACGCGGTCATACAATACAATTGGCGTTCCTTCTTCCAAGATGAGGTTAAAGTGATCGAAATTTCCAATTCTTAAAGTTTCTTCTGAAATGCAGGCAATAAAACCGTCAATAGTGCCATTTGAAAGCATTTCCATGGTATCCACTTCTTTTTTAAAGGATTCATTGGTGATGCAGGTGATGATATTGTATCCTTTTTCAGTGGTAACTTTTTCAATGCCGCGCAACACCCGTGCGAAATAATAATTTAAAATATTGGGCAGTATGATACCAATAGTTTTTGTTTTTTTATTTTGCAGGCTTAAAGCAAGCGTATTAGGCTTGTATTTATGCAGTTTAGCATATTCCTGAATGCGTTTTTTGGTGTCGTCACCAATTTCATAGCTGTCGTTTAACGCTTTTGAAACCGTTGAAATTGAAACTTGCAATGCCAATGCAATTTGCTTTATGGTGATTCTTTTACTCATTTTTTTGGTGAAATAGTTAATTTTGTTGAAACCCTTTTAATTTCTTCTTCATTCATTTTCATTTTTCTGAATTCGCCTTTGTTGTACATTTCGGCCTGGTCTTTATAATATTTGCTGAAAGGGTTTCCGGATTGCCCCGTAGGCAAAATACTGATGCTGTTTTCAATATCAGAAAAATCGATGATTCTTCTGGTGGAAGGACCTGCATTTACTTTATACAAACCAGTTTCAGTATAGTCGAATACTCTATTGTTAATCACTTCTCTCGCGCCATTCATAGGAAAAGGACCCACATTAAAATAGCTTTTTAAGGCCGCCACTTTGCCAAGCGGATGTTCGTGTACTAAGGTATGAACTTTTCCCCAATTCCAATCCATCATATTGCTTCCAAGTTGTTTTTCTAATGAGGAGACAGCTTCAACCATTGATTTTGACAGGATTTCTTTTTTGGTTTCAATCTTGTTTGAAGTTGAAATATCATCCCACCAAATGGAACTGTCTTTTTCAATTTGCGCTGCAATCATTCTTTTTGACAAATGTGTTGCCAAAAACTGGGTAAACAACTTTTCGCCCATTTCATCTTCAAAAGTGTTTTTTAAATACAGATAAATCCATTTGTTATAAATGGTTGGCGCTATATGGTCAGCCGTATTTGAGCCGTCCCAAAGCTGAAGCACATCAATGGCTTTTTGTTCACTTTTGCTAAAGGATTTGTAATCCGTATTTTCAGCAAATTCTTTGATCAATTCTGGCGCTACCCCAGAAGTTACATCATTAATCATGGCCGACATAGATTCTCTGTTCCAGTTATTTTTTGGTTCCAGCAATTGCACTATGCGTTTTGCCCGGTCTTCTGATAAATAATAGCCGGGATACAGCATATTTGCAATTGAGTCGGTTTGATTGTTGGCGGAATACACGTAATTCCAAGGCGGATTTTCGGCCATCGGATTTTCGCTGAAATCTAAATATTCAATTGGGTCATCTTCGCCTGAAGCTCCGTTTAAAATAAAATTTCTGTTTACACCAGGCTTCAATTTGTACAATTTTCCCGTTGCCCACCAAGCCACATTCCCTTTTGCGTCGCCGTACATAATATTCAATCCGGGCGCGTGAATCATCGATGCGCCTTTTTTAACATCTTTTATGTCGGTTGCTCTTGAAAGGGTGTGAAGGGCACCTAAAACTTTTATGTCAAATTGGGTGTAAATCCAGGACATGGCAACGGGCTCATTTTGCGTAATTGCATCAAGCGCATCATTCATAATAGGTCCGTGACGCGAACTTCTTACCTTTATAACCTTATCTTCAGCATCCTTAATTTTTATTGTTTTGGTTACCGTTTTGTAGGTTTCAAATCCGTCAGGCGTTTTATATTTTGTGGAATCTGTCGGGTGGTTTTCTTCTTTATAAAAATCGATATCGTCATTTTCAAACATCGTCAACCCGTAAGCGTAATTTCGGTTATGTCCCAATAAAGGAAACGGAACGCCCGCCAAATGGTAACCGTACATTTCATAATTTGGCGTCACAATATGCGCTTCATACCAAACTGCCGGTTGCGAATAGCCAATATGCGGATCGTTGGCAAAAAGCACTTTTCCCGTGGCAGATTTTTTAGGGGAAACCACCCAGCTGTTGCTGCCAATAAATGGCGGAACGGGCGAATTTTCCATCACCTCATTTACGCTTGCAACCATCTCCGAAAAATCGGCAATTGTTGATTTTGAATTTTTGATGAGTGTGGTATTTGGGCTTAAATCTATATTAAGTTCCTTCAAATAATTATCACCCAATTTATCTTTGAGAATGGTTAAAAGTGGGTCAGTTTTTTGGGCCATCGCAAAACTGAAAGACATATAGCCCAAAACATTGTAAATGTCTTTAAGTTGGTATGGTTCTTTTCCTATGCCTATTAAAGTGAATTCAATGGGCGTTGGGCCATTTTCAATAAATTGATTTACGCCGTTTAAATAGGCCATTGCCAATTTGTAAACCTCCCCATTTTTGTCCAATTTCTCAATGGATTTTTTGGAAGCTTCTTCAATGCCCAAACTCACAAAAAACCGATCGTTTTTGAGCATGTCTATGCCAAAAATTTCCGAGAGTCTTCCCGGCGCAATTCTTCGCATCAATTCCATTTGCCAAAGTCGGTCTTGTGCATGAACGTAGCCTAAAGCTGTTGATGCATCATATTGGTTTTGCGCGTATATATGCGGAATTCCATAATCATCAAAATAGACTGTAGTCTCATTTTCAATGTTCGACAAAGTGATTTCGCCTGAATAATCAGGTTTTAGGCTGTTGAGAAACATCCAGCCGCCAATTAAAATTAGGGCGATTAAGACGCCAATAATGAGTAAGATTTTTTTAAAAATGCGCATGGTTGAAAAATAGTTTAGTACAATTCAAATATAATATTTTAAATCATATAAAATTTGAATCCGCTATTTTCAATTTAATTGAAGTTGAAACTAATGATTGCCTTTAGATTTGTTATGTGTTATGCGTTTATATGTTATATGTTAAAAAGTAGTCAATAACACAACTCAAGGAACTCTAGCGCACTTTAAGTACTCAAGGCACTTTAACAACGATTAAAGATACCTTTCTTTAATCACTTTTAAATGATGCATTTGATGGCCGGCAATAATAAATCCCAAGGCTCTTACGGTCATATCGCTTCCATTTGCCGTGCCCGATAATTGCAGCATTTCATCAGTAAAACTTTTAAATAAGGAGATGCTTGCGCGGCGTGTGCAGGTAAATTCTTCCATCAAATCATCGGAATTTCGGTGGTTGCCATTTGAATTTTCAACATACCAATTTTCGTCAAATCCTTGTAATTCCGTGGCGTCATTTCTTGAAAAACGCAAGGCTCTGTAGCTCATAATGCGTTCTGTGTCAATTAAATGTTGCAAAAGTTCTTTGATGCTCCATTTTCCTTCCTCATAGCGAAACACCATTTTTTCTTCGGATAAATCATTAATGGTTTTCAGTAATTCTTCAGAAGAAGCCAATAAAATTTCAATTAAATCTACATTTCCCAATGCCGAAATGTAGGTTTTGTAATGCGGGTTGTATTCGTTTTCATTTAATTGGGATAAGTTCATATTATGCTGAATTTCTGCTTGCGTTAATGTTTCCGAACAAGGAGCGTGTTACCATTTTTTCATAAATTTTAATTAATTCAAGATCTGGATTTTCTTCATTTTGAAGTTCATGAATTTTAAGCAAACCGTATTGTTGGATGGTAAGCAAAGGTAGCACAATATTTTCACGAATAACAATGGAAGCTTTTCCAACTTGGTTGCTTTGCATCAATTCATCATAATCGGAAAGTTTTAAAATAAGGCGTTTTGAGGTTTGATACTCGGTGTGAATAATTTCCCAAAATTCGCCAAATTCCAAATCTTTCGCCATATATTCCGTCAACTGAAAAAACGATTTTGTAAGCGACATCATACTGTTTCCGATTAACGTTTTAAAGAAATCCGAATTTTTATAGAAGTGTTTCAGTTTTTCAAATTCGCCGTTGTCTTCATATTTTTTCAAAGCGGTGCCAACGCCATAAAAGCCCGGAACATTTTGCTTTAATTGACTCCAGGAGCCCACAAATGGAATGGCGCGCAAATCGGCAAAATTTAATTCTTTTGAAGATGAACGTTTCGAAGGGCGACTTCCGATATTTGTTTTTGCGTAATATTTTAAGGTGCTCATGCACTCCAAATACGGCATAAACTTCGGATGGTTTTTAAAATCAACATACGCCTGATAGCTTGTCGATGCCAAATCATCCATAATTTCAACATCACTTTTTGTCATAATATTGTTGGCATTGCTAAACAATTCGTTCGAAATGCCCGCACTTAACAACTGTTCAAGATTGAATTGCGCAGCATCCAACGTGCCAAAATTTGAGCTGATGGTTTGTCCTTGCACGGTTAATTGTATTTCTTCGTCCTCAATGGTTGGGCCTAAAGATGCGTAAAACTGGTGCGTTTTTCCGCCGCCACGCGCCGGTGGTCCGCCGCGTCCATCAAAAAATATCACTTTGATGCCGTTTTTTCTTGAAATTTCCGTCAGTTTTTCTTTGGCTTTATAAATGCCCCAATTTGCCATTAAATAGCCGCCATCTTTTGTCCCGTCCGAAAAACCAAGCATAATGGTTTGTTTGTTTCCCCTATTTTTAAGGTGATTTTTATAAACGGGATTCGCGTATAATTTTTCCATAACGCTAGTTGCGTTGGTTAAATCGTCAATGGTTTCAAAAAGCGGAATAATGTCAACGTTTATATGATGGTTAAAGCCGCTTAAATTAAACATGGCAAAAGTTTCCATCACATTTAAAGCAGATTGGTTATTGCTGATGATGTAGCGGTTTGCGCCGCGTTCGCCATTATTTTCCTGAATGGTTTTTATCGCTTGAATTGACCCCAAAGTTTTTATGGCCATTTCATCATCAAAAGTTGAAACAGCAACATTTCCGGATACTTTTGAAAGAATTTCAATTTGATGGTCTTCTGAAAGTTCCAAATAATTTTCAGGGAAAATGGCATTTCCTTTTTCCGACAACGTTTTTACTATCTGAACAAAAACATCGTGGTGCACGCGGCTGTCCTGACGAATGTCCAGCGTTGCAAAATGGTAACCGAACAATCGAACTTTATTGATGAAATCGTTTATTTCCTCCAAATATAATGATTGATGTCTGCTGATAAGGATGTCTCTGATTTCATTCAATTTACCCAAAAATTCGTTTAAAGGAATCATTGTGTTAATTTCTGTGCTCACGCTATTTTCAAATAAAACAGCTTCCAATGCGGCAATAGATTCTTCAACACCGGCAAATGTCAGGCGTCTTTTCAGTAAACGAATATCGCGATAATAATTTTTTAGGATGGTTTGTTTTAAACGTTTTGCAACATCACGTGTTATTTCCGTGGTCACAAACGGATTCCCGTCTCGGTCGCCGCCAGGCCAAAAACCCAAGTTAATAATTTCATTGTCAATTGGTTGGTTGTCGAAAATATTGCTTTGGATATAGTTGTAAACACCCGACACCGAGTGGTAAAATACGTTTTCCAAATACCAGATCAAGTTTACGGCCTCATCAAAAGGCGTTGGTTTTACGTGTTTAAAAAATGGCGTTTTCCCCAATTGCGCCAACAATTGATTTATTTTCAGCAAGTCGTTTTGTTGAATAGCTTCGGTTAAATCGGTGATAATTCCCAAAACGGCTCCCGGATAAAATTGTGTTGGATGCGCGGTTAAAACCACCCGAACCTTAAAATTTTCCAAATGCTTTTTTAGCGCTTCTTTTTTGTTTTCCAAGGAAGCAGTTTCTTTGCTGTTTCTCAAAGTTCCCACGCCGTCCATATTATTTACAATAGGAAATGCGGCATCTTCAATGGCATCAAACAACACCACTTGACGCTCTATATATTGTATAAAACGAAAAAGTAAATTTATTTTTTCTTTTTCTGACGGATTTGTATGATAAGCCTTAAAAAAATCCTCAACAATTTCGGTCGGATTTTTTTTGTTTGAAAATCCATTTTCGCAAACTTCGTGAAAAAGCGGCAACATAACGCCGGTTTTTGTGATGGCATCAAACGGCAATGTCATAAAAATACTGTTGTAAATACGGTATTTTGACAATACGTTTTCGTTGAATCTGGTAAGTTTTGGTAGTTTATGCATAGTTTTAAAATTCAATCCTGAAAATTACAAAAGCTTGGTTAAATGACTGTCTTTAAAATGTTAATTTAACGAAATCGTTATTTTTTGTGCAGAAATTTATTACCCTAATAAATCAGCTATTACTATTTCTTTGTGAATCTTCGTGACGCTCTGTGAAACTTTGTGTATCAATTTTAGTATGAATCAACTCCGATAACTCCGATATTCAATTTTCAACAAATTTTACCCCTACCC
>JACUUQ010000273.1 GCA_014859175.1 Lutibacter sp.
CACATAATTGTCTGACAAGGATTTAATGTTCCGTTAAAAATAAAATATCACTTCCTAATTTATTGTAAATCAATAATAATAATAGTATATTTGCCGACTGCAAGCCATAAGGTTTAGCAATACATAAAAATTATTAATAAAATTAATGTTAGCATGTACTTAACTAAAGAGAAAAAAGAAGAAATTTTCGCAAAACACGGTGAAAAAGCCACCAACACAGGTTCGCCTGAAGGGCAAATTGCCTTATTTACTTTTAGAATTAATCACTTAACAGAACACTTAAAAAGAAATCGCAAAGATTTTAACACCGAGCGTTCTTTGGTAGGATTGGTAGGTAAAAGAAGAAATTTACTTGATTATTTAATTAAAACAGATATTGTAAGATATCGTGAAGTAATTAAAGAATTAGGCATAAGAAAATAATTCAAAAAAAAAGAGGCTTATTTTTGCCTCTTTTTTTTTAATGTATTTAAAAAATAAAAAAGCAACAAATTAAACTTTTCATTGGGCAACACACACAACACAACAGCACAAACCAATTGTTTAATTAAATAAAAAATTATTTATGGTACCTAAGGTATTTAGAGAAATTATTGATTTAGGAGATGGAAGAACCATCTCATTAGAAACCGGAAAATTAGCAAAACAAGCTCACGGGTCTGTTGTTGTTCAAATGGGAAATGCCATGTTACTTTGTACCGTGGTTTCCTCTTACAAAGAAAGTACGTTGGATTTCTTTCCATTGACTGTAGATTACCGAGAAAAATTTGCCGCCGCAGGTCGTTATCCTGGCGGATTTTTCAAAAGAGAAGCACGACCAAGTGATGGTGAAGTTTTAACAATGCGAATTGTGGACCGTGTTTTACGTCCGTTATTTCCATCTGATTATAAAACAGAAACTCAGGTTATGATTCAGTTAATGTCTCATGATGAAGATGTAATGCCAGATGCATTGGCAGGTTTGGCAGCTTCTTGCGCCATTCAATTGTCGGATGTTCCTTTTGAGTGCGCCATATCTGAAGCGCGTGTTGGAAGAATTAACGGCGAGTTTGTTTTAAACCCAAGCCGTGCTCAACTGTTAGAATCCGATATCGATATGATTATTGGCGCTTCTGCAGATTCTGTGATGATGGTTGAAGGAGAAATGAAAGAAATTTCAGAAGAAGAAATGGCCGATGCCATAAAATTTGCTCACGATGCCATTAAAATTCAGTGTGCTGCGCAATTGCGTTTGGCTGAAGCTTTTGGCAAAAAACCTGTTAGGGAATACCCAGCAGCAAAAAGTGATGAAACTATTGCTTTAAAGGTTCGTGAAGCTGCTTATGATAAAGTTTATGCCATAGCAAAAGCAGGAAGTGGAAAAAGAGAGCGAGAAGAAGGTTTTTCTGCAGTAAGGGATGAAGTTTTGGCATCGTTTTCTGAGGAAGAATTGGCAGAAAATTCAAATTTGATTAAAACATACTATTCTAAAGTTGAAAAAGAAGCCGTACGGGAGTTAACACTTACTGAGGGCCTTCGTTTAGATGGAAGAAAAACAAATGAAATTCGTCCAATTTGGTGTGAAATTGACTATTTGCCCTCTGTTCACGGTTCAGCAATTTTTACTCGTGGAGAAACGCAAGCGCTTGCAACCGTAACTTTGGGAACTTCAAGAGAGTCTAATATGATAGATATGCCAACCCATCAAGGTGAGGAAAAATTCTATTTACATTATAACTTCCCTCCATTTTGTACTGGAGATGCTTACCCTTTAAGAGGAACTTCCCGTAGAGAAATTGGACATGGAAACTTGGCCCAACGTGCTTTAAAAGGTATGATTCCTGATGAATGCCCTTATACCATAAGAATTGTGTCGGAAGTATTGGAATCTAACGGTTCTTCTTCAATGGCAACAGTCTGTGCCGGTACTATGGCGTTGATGGATGCAGGTATTCAAATGAAAAAACCGGTTTCCGGTATCGCTATGGGGTTAATTTCTGAAGGAGATCGTTTCGCGGTTCTTTCAGATATTTTAGGTGATGAAGATCATTTAGGAGATATGGACTTTAAAGTTACAGGAACGGCTGATGGCATTACCGCTTGTCAAATGGACATCAAGGTAAAAGGACTTCCTTATGAAATCTTGGTAAAAGCTTTAAAACAAGCACGTGACGGACGTTTGCATATTTTGGGAATACTTAAAGAAGCCATTGCTGCTCCAAAAACAGAAGTGAAACCGTATGCGCCAAAAATGATCACCAGAAGAATCCCTAATGATTTTATTGGTGCTTTAATTGGACCTGGAGGAAAAGTAATTCAAGAATTGCAAAAAGCAACAGGTTGTACCATTGTTATTACTGAAGACCCTTTAACAGGCGAAGGCATTGTTGAAATTTTAGGCACAAAACCTGCGGGAATTGAAGCAGTTTTGACAAAAATAGAATCTTTAATGTTTAAACCGGAAGTTGGTGGCATTTACAAAGTAAAAGTAATCAAAATGTTAGATTTCGGTGCCGTTGTAGAATATCTTGACGCTCCAGGAAATGAAGTGTTATTGCATATTTCTGAATTGGCTTGGGAACGCACAGAGAATGTTACTGATGTTGTAAATATGGGTGATGTTTTTGATGTAAAATATTTTGGGAAAGATCCTAAAACCCATAAAGAGAAAGTGTCCAGAAAAGCTATTTTGCCTAAACCGGAAGGCTTTGTGGAAAGACCGCCACGCGACAGCAGCAGAGACAGTAGAGGTGGAAATAGAGACAGTCGCGGAGGTGACAGAGACAGAAAACCTAGAGAAAGAAGAGATTAATTACCATCTTTTTTTAAACTAAATAAAATAAAAAGGCTTCCCGATTTTTGGGAAGCCTTTTTAATTGGTTTCAAGATTGATGTTATTAAAACTGTCAAAAATATTTTATGGGACAATTGAAAC
>JACUUQ010000274.1 GCA_014859175.1 Lutibacter sp.
TGAATCGCCCACAATGCTTTTCCACCAGCCGAATTCACCTGCCACATCAGAATTTCCGGTCAACGCATGGTTGATCAACACCACCGGCGCCGAATACAATTCCTGCCCAAACAATTGGTAAGAAAGCGTCACGTCAGCGGTTACTTTTCCGTCTTCGGAAGCAAAATTGGGTACCGTTATGTATTTTAATGAATTCATCAATACTATTTTAAAATGGCCAAAATCAAAATTTTTGATCCGACATTTATTGACAGCATTATTTAAGAAAGGCAAAAAATTACGGGAAGTAATTTCGGTTTGTTATCTATCCAATTTGGTAGAATTTAGCACCTTCTTTGCCGGGCAAAGGGTTGCTAAGGCTTCAACGGGTCTAATCCCTCTGCCTTTCTTAATAACAATTTCAATACGTTTATGAACTGAACCGCAAATTAATGCATTAATTATTTCTTAAACAACACTTTTTAATCAATTTAACAAATCGCCAAATTTCGTTTAAAATGTCTAAAACTTTTGCTTTCAATGTTATTTGGGCATTTCCCGCCAATTGGCGGGTCGGGCTTTTCGCTACAAACTTTTTTTCGGTGAAAAACCTCAAAAAAGGTTTTCCGCTGCAATCCCTAATGCAGCTTCAATTAAAAATTCATTTAGCGCTCTTTGCGTATTTCTTTGCGTCTTTGCGGTTAAATGAAAATTAATCTTACTAACTTAAATTTTGCTGAAAGCAGCTGTCAAATCCTGCTTCAAATCCGCCAAATCTTCAATTCCCACGGAAAGACGAATTAAATCTTTTGAAACGCCGGTTGCCACCTGTTCGTCATCCGACAATTGCTGGTGCGTGGTGCTGGCAGGATGAATAATCAACGATTTTGTGTCGCCAATATTGGCCAAAAGCGAAAATAGTTTGGTTTCGTCGGCCACCGTTTTGGCAGCTTCAAATCCGCCTTTCAAGCCAAAAGTCACCACGCCGCTTTGTCCTTCCGGCAAATATTTTTGTCCTAAATCGTAGTATTTGCTCGATTTCAATCCGGGATAATTTACCCAGGAAACTTCCTGCTGATTTTCAAGCCACTGGGCCAAAGCCAAAGCATTCTCGCTGTGTTTTTTAATCCGAATCGGCAAGGTTTCCAATCCCTGAATAATCTGGAACGCATTAAACGGACTTAAAGCAGCGCCATAATCGCGCAATCCTTCCACACGCACTTTGGCAATAAAAGCGGCATTTCCCAAGGCTTCATGATACACCAAGCCGTGATAACCGGCTGAAGGTTCAGTAAATTCAGGGAATTTTCCGCTGGTCCAGTCAAAAGTTCCGGCATCAATAATGGCGCCGCCAAGAGAAGTTCCATTTCCAGAAATGTATTTGGTCAAAGAGTGAATCACAATATTGGCGCCGTGTGCAATCGGGTTCAGCAAATAAGGCGTAGCCACGGTATTGTCCACAATAAAAGGTACTTTATTGACTTTGGCTTCCGCAGAAATCGCTTTCAAATCCAGAATATCCAATTTAGGATTTCCCAAACTTTCGGCAAAGAAAGCCCTGGTATTTGCCTGCGTTGCTTTGGAGAAATTTTCCGGATTGGAAGGATCCACAAAGGTGGTGGTGATTCCCAATCGCGGCAAGGTCACTTTAAACAAATTGTAAGTGCCGCCGTATAAACTGTTGGAGGCCACAATATGGTCGCCCGCTTTAAGCAACACCAGCAAAGCCGTGGCAATCGCCGCCGTTCCTGATGCCGTAACCACTGCGCCAATGCCGCCTTCAAGCGCCGCGAGGCGTTGTTCCAAAATGTCGTTGGTCGGATTGTTTAAGCGGGTATAGATAAAACCTGCTTCTGCAAGTCCGAAAAGATTGGCGGCATGTTCCGAGTTGTTAAAAACGTATGAGGTAGTTTGGTAAATTGGAACGGCTCTTGTTCCTGCGTTTTTGGTGACGTCGTGTCCTGCGTGCAATGCCTGTGTAGAAAATTTTTGTGTGCTCATTTTTTTATGATTTTTAATTGTTAATTTTTGTTTTTGTAATGGTTGTTGTCGATAAAAATTCTTAATCTCAATTTAAATATGGCTTGACAAACAGGCCGTCCCGCTGGGACTAAAATAGCTCCGTACAGCCTGTCCCGATTTTTTTCGGGAAGCTAAATGTTTGTAGAAAAGCATAAAATTTCAATTATCAAAGCCCCGTCACGGGCGACCCGTTGGTTTTATAAATTTAATTCTTAAAGAATGTTTTTTTAATGAAAAAGTCCCTTTGGTTTTAGATATTGCCAAAGGGACTTTAATCGTTATAGATTTTTTTATTCCAATCAGTTTAGGCAATATCTTTTCATTGTGATTTGCATCTTATGCATTTGCATACAACAAATGTTCATTGGATTATTTTGGAATTTTATGTTCATTTTATTTTTGGTTATAAAAAAAGCCTCTGAAAAATCAGAGGCTTTTAATTGTTTTTATATTTTATTAAATTTTAAACAATAGGGCACTCCGCGTAAATTTTACACATCATACACATCATATTGTTCAACTTAATGGTCATTTTTTCTTTTTTTGATATCGCAAATGTAATCACATTTTTTTAACGTGCAAGTTTTTTTTAAATAAAAAATCATTTTTTGCATTTTATAATTTTAAGTTTTCCTAAATTTGCCCACTGAATTACAGGAGGAAAAATTTGAACTGATTGCAACCTCATAAAAAAAATGCTAAAGCAGTAATCACTTACTCCTTTATGCGACCAACGCAATCACTCAGCTTCCTCAATTTAAATTAATAATATAAGGTTAAGTTCTATTTATAACAGTATTTGCGTTAGGGATTGAGCGGTTTGTTTGAGCTCTTTTTTGCGGTTTTTCACCGCAAAAAAAGCGAGCCGCGAAAGCCCGACCCGCCTTTTCGGCGGGTAACGCCCAAAACA
>JACUUQ010000041.1 GCA_014859175.1 Lutibacter sp.
CCTTGGCAAAATTAAATTTAGTATAAATCACTCTATGATTAGAATAGAGCCAAAATGCTTAAGAAAATTTTAAGTGAAATATTAATTTGCATAAAATCAAATTTGCCTTATTGTTGTCAATAATGTGTTAAATAAATATGATTGTCCTAAATATATTCAAGATAAAAGTCAAAAAATGAGCGCTATCTCATTTAAATTATATTTTGGGAGTTCCCGCTAAAAAAGCGGTCGGGCTTTTCGCTGCAATCCGTCATTGCGAGCGGAGCGTGGCAATCTGTTGAACATATTGCTTCACAAACTCGCAATACCGGGATTTTCGCTGCAAACATGGTTCACTGAACTCCTATAAAAAATAATTAATAGGTGAAGTAATCCCTAACTCAATGTTTATTTTGATGGCAAGGGGTTTTAACCCCTTGTTGAAAGTTCAGAATATTATGCAGGAACTTGCTGGCTCAAACAATGCAGTGTTCCAAAACCCCAAATTAAATCGATGGCGCTTATGCCAATAATTTCTCTTTCAGGAAAACAGTCTGCAATAATATTTAAAGAAATTCTGTCATTCGGATCATTAAAAGTGGGCACCAAAACACATTTATTTAAAATAAGAAAATTGGCATAACTCGCCGGAATTCGCACATGGTCAAAATCTATTCTTTTTGGCATTGGCAAACAAACAATGTTGGGCGATTTACCGTTTTCCAGTTTTGCTTGTTGCAACCGCTTTAAATTGTCTTGCAAAGGCGCGTAATTTGGATCTTTTGGGTCAGATTCCACCACGGTAATCATGGTGTCTTCATTTACAAATCGGCACAAATCATCTATATGTCCGTGCGTATCATCTCCCGCAATGCCGTCGCCCAGCCAAATCACATTGGTAATTCCTAAATATTCTTTAAAAACAGCTTCATAATCGGCTTTGGTGAAATTCTTATTTCTGACTTGAATGCTGGGATGCAGCAAACATTCTTCTGATGTTAACAAAGTACCTTTTCCGTTGCTGTCAATAGCGCCGCCTTCCAAAACTACTGGTTTTCCTTTGTAAATTGCTTGTATTAGCGGAATGTCCAAAAACGCGGCTACTTTTGCCGGAACCAATTTATCTAATTGATAATTGCTGTATTTTGCCCAGCCATTGAAATTGAAATTCAGGGCTTCCCTCCCATTCTTTCCATTTTTAATTACAATTGGCCCGGAATCCCGCATCCAGCTTCTGTTCGTTTTTTGAATGATAAATGAAACGTTTGAAATATTTACGTGCGCCATCACAAGCATTTCAATCACTTTTTCTTTCAACTTTTCATTGGCAACCAATAAAAAAACTTCTTCAACATCGGCAACTTTCTTGATAAACTCCACAAAAGCCCATTGAATAGCGCCGTATTTCCCTGGCCAATCGTTGCCATTGTGCGGAAAACAAAGCAACAAGCCCTGTTGTTTTTCCCATTCTGCCGGAAATCTTCTGTTATGCTCCATTATATATCGATGGCTCTTTTGGTGATTTCTCCATAAGCGTCAATTCTTCTGTCCCGCAAAAACGGCCAGTTCTGACGCACATTTTCCTGTAAATTCAAATCTACTTCAGCAATTAAAATTTCTTCTTTGTCGTGTGATGCCTGTGCCAATATTTCGCCTTGCGGACCTGCAATAAAGGATGAACCCCAAAACTCAATGCCTTCTGTATTTGGCAAATATTTTTCCAAGCCAATTCTGTTTGCGGCTGCCACATAAACGCCGTTTGCCACCGCATGGCCTTTCATTACATTCATCCAAGCGCCATGCTGATTTACGCCGTATTGTTCTTTTTCTTTAGGATGCCATCCAATAGCGGTAGGGTAAAACAACACTTCTGCGCCTTGTAAAGCCGTTAATCGCGCTGCTTCAGGATACCATTGGTCCCAACAAATAAGCGTTCCTATCTTCCCTTTTTTTGTGGGAAATGTTTTAAAGCCGATATCTCCCGGCGTGAAATAATATTTTTCATAAAAATGAGGATCGTCCGGAATATGCATTTTACGGTACAAACCCGCTTCAGAGCCATCCGTGTCGATAATATAGGCACTATTGTGATAAATTCCCGCCATTCTTTTTTCAAAAAACGGCACAATGATTACCACGCCCAATTCTTTTGCCAAAGCGCTAAAAGCAATGAATGAGGTGCTGTACAATTCTTCGGCCAATGCAAAATTATCGGTGTCCTCACTCTGACAGAAATAATGGCTGCTGTACAACTCCGGCAATGAAATAACTTCGGCGCCTTGTTTTGCGGCATCACGCACCCAGCTTAAACATTTTTTTAAATTGTTTTCGGCGATATCGTTTAAATTTAGCTGCAATACGGCTATTTTATAAGTTGAATTTGGCATATTTAAGAATTTATCATGTAAAAGTAATATTTTTTACAAACAGAATATGAATAACAATTTTAGAATTTTTATTTTATTGATTTCAAATACAATTTTTCAACTTTATCCCTCGCCCAGGGTGTTTTTCTCAAAAATTTAAGGCTAGAATTTATGGAAGGATTTGATTTAAAGCAATTGATATTAATGCGTTCACCCAATTCATCCCAGCCATACATCGCCACCAAAAATTGTAGTATTTCTGCAAGTTTAACGCCGTGAAGCGGATTGTTTGGCTGTTCTTCCATTGTTTTAATGTTAAACTGTTTAATCGTTTATTTGTGTAACTGTTTGTTTAATTGCCTACCTAAAAACTTTTAACTTTCAATATCTAATATTTAACTTCTAATATTTAAAATTTAACATTTTTAAATCCCCCCATTTGGGGGTTAGGGGGCTTTTACCAATCTATTGGGCGGTAATCTTTTAAGAATTTTCCGCTCCAATGTTTGCCTGTGTTTATGCCGTCGAATAAGGGATCCATAACACGTGCCGCACCATCAACAATATCCAAAGGCGGCTGAAAATCGTGCACTTCTATTTTATGTTTGGACAAATCAACCGGATCTTCATCGGTTACCCAACCGGTATCAACCGCGTTGATATAAATGCCGTTTTTGGCAAAATCTGAAGCGGCAGTATGGGTCATCATGTTCAAAGCTGCCTTGGCCATGTTGGTATGCGGATGCCTGTCCTGCTTGGTAAAACGGTGAAATTTACCTTCCATCGCAGAAACGTTGATGATATGTTTTTGTCCGGTATTTTCTTTTTTCATTAAATTGGACAAGCGGTTGCACAACACAAAAGGCGCAACGGCATTCACCAATTGAACTTCTATCATTTCCGTAGTTTCAATTTCTCCCAATTTCAAACGCCAGCTGTTTGTTTTCCTTAAATCGACCTGTTGCAAATCGGCATCCAGTTTTCCTTCCGGAAAAACTTCGCTGGCGGCCAAAGAATTGTCGAAACTATAAGGAATTTGCGACAATTTTGCTGAAGAACTAAGTCCGATTCCGGGTTCTGAACCGTGCCAGGTTACCGGAATATTGGTTTGATTGTTTGCTATTTCTGAAGATAAATTCCGTAATTCCTGTAAACAATTGTGATGGTTGCTGAGCAAATTTTTGGCAAACTGCGGTAAATCCTCAAAATTCATTTCTTCTTTTTCCATCAAATGACGGTAAAATCCGTCCGGTCTTCTAACTGTTTGCGCGGCATTGTTGATTAGAATGTCCAATCGGTTATATTGCTGCTCTATATAATTGCAAAAAATTTCAACGCTTGGAATATGCCTTAAATCGAGTCCGTGTATTTTTAAGCGATCTGCCCAATCAAAATAATCTTTTTCCTTGGAAAAGCGCAAAGCCGAATCGACCGGAAACCTTGTGGTGGCAACCACTGTGGCTCCTGCGCGCAACAACATTAAGGTAATATGATAACCAATTTTTAAACGAGAACCTGTGACAACGGCAACTTGATTGGTAAGATCGGCTGTTTGAAAACGTTTGGCATAATTAAAATCGCCGCATTCTGTGCACATGGTATCGTAAAAATGATGCAATTTGGTGTAAACCGCTTTACATACATAACAATTTCGGGGAGATTCCAGTTCGAGTTCTTTGTTATTTGAAACATCAATATGCGCCATTAATTTTGGTGCTTCAAAAATAATGGCTTCACGTGCGCTTCTGATTCCTGTTTCTTTACGCGCATGTTTGTCGCGCGCAATCATTTTTCGTTTGATGGATTTTTTTGCATCTTTTTTTCCCTGAGAAAATGCTTCACGACTTGGCCGCGTTAACATTCCGGCAGCTTTGAACAACGCAATGCGTTTTTCTTCGGAAAGCTCAAAAACCTGATTGGTGTCGCCCACCAATTGCTCCAATATCGCAATGCAGGAATCAATTTGTTCCTGGCTTACTTTATGGATTGTTTGCTCATTTTTAGGTTTCATAAAACGCTGTTTCAAGCGGCAAATATAACCATAAAAGGCCAATTTCTAAAAATCGCTGCATTTATTAATTTATCTTAAAATTGATTGTTGTCCGATAAAAATTCATAAAAAAGGATTTGTCTCAATCAAAATGGAACTTGATAAACAGGTCGCCCCGAAGGGCTTGGTTCCCGAAAAAATCAATTTTCTACCAATAGGTCGTCCCTGCCTTTGCCGGCAGGCAGGCCTATGTGACTAAAAAAGCTCTGTAAAAGCGAAATGTTTGCAGAAAAAATATAAAAATTGAATTATTTAAGCCCCATCGGGGCGCCCTGTTTGTATTGAAAAATTTAATCGGACAACAAAAATTAAAATTGATTTTTGTTTTGACCGCAAAATTTTTATTCTATGATAAAAACTGAATAAAAAAAATTGCAATTTAGACGAAATTTGGATTTAACTGCAAGGAGCGCTAAGAAAATACGCAAAGACCGCAATGAATTTGTAAAAATAATCATAAATCTAAAATCGTAATTCAATTTGCGTTAGGGGTTGCAGGGGAAAACCTTTTTGCGCTTTTTCAGCGAAAAAAGTTTGGAACGAAAAACCCGACCGCCTTTTCGGCGGGAACGCCCAAAAAAATACAAACACCAAAAAAACGGTTGCAAAAAAAATTGTAATATTGTAACGATGCTATTTTTAATTTATGCCGATTGAAATTTTTTAAAAAACCGATACTATTCTTACTGTTCTTGACTTCATTTATTATGGATGCACAAGAATTGCCACCTGTTGAAAATTATGCGCCGGAAATTTACGGTGCTGAAAATCAGAACTGGGCCATTTCACAAGCTGCAGACAATTATATTTATATTGCCAACAACAGCGGCTTGTTAGAATTTAACGGCGCTAAATGGAAATTGTTTCCCTCACCCAACAAATCAAGTTTACGATCGGTAAACGTGATTGGCGACAGAATTTACACTGGTTGCTACATGGAATTTGGGTATTGGGAAAAAAACGACTTTGGCAATTTGATCTATTTTTCATTAAGCAAAAAATTGAAAGAACCTTTACTTGAAGAAATATTTTGGAATATTTTGAAACTTGACAATTGGGTGTTATTTCAATCATTGCATCGAATTTATATTTACAATACGGATGATGAATCTTTTAACAGCATCAATTCTGAAACCAACCTTCCAAAGGTATTTAAGGTTAACGAAAGCATTTATTTTCAAAAAATGAACGATGGTCTTTACAAAATTGAAAACGGCAAACCGGTTTTAATTTCAGACCATCCGATATTGCAAAATAATATTTTGGTCAATATTTTTTCAGTCAATGAAAAAATGCTGCTTCAGACCCAGGAAAAAGGATTTTATTTTTTTGAAGATAAAAAATTTTCAAAATGGGATTTTCCATCGAATGATGAAATTTCATCTATGAGCGTTTACAGCAGCTTGCAATTGGCCGACGGAAGTTTTATTTTAGGAACCATTTCCAACGGAATTTACCATCTTGACAGCAACGGAAACCTTCTAAATAAAATTAATCAAAAAAACGGGTTAAACAATAACACTGTGTTATCCCTATTTGAAGACCGGGACCACAATGTTTGGCTTGGTTTGGACAACGGCATCAGCCTAATCAACTTCAATTCACCGTTTAGCATTTACAATGATATTTACGGAAAACTGGGAACTGTTTACGCTTCGGTAATCTATAACAACAATCTGTATCTCGGTACCAATCAGGGTTTGTTTTATAAAAATAGCAATTCAAATGAAGATTTTAAGTTTGTTCCCGGAACTAACGGACAAGTTTGGTGTTTAAAGGTGATTGATGGAACGCTTTTTTGCGGACATAATATAGGTACATTTATTGTCAATGATAATGTTGTAGAACTTATTGCTGATTATATGGGCACCTGGGACATCAAACATTTTAATAACAATAAAAATTTGTTGTTGCAGGGAAATTATGATGGGCTCTTTGTTTTGGAAAAAATAAATAACTCCTGGAAAATTAGAAATAAAATTGAAGGATTCGATATCTCGAGCAGGCATTTCGAATTAATTGACAACAATCAATTATTTGTGAGCCATGAATTTAAAGGTGTTTATAAATTAAAAATAAATAATGATTTTACAAAAGTTTTGGAGTATTCCACTGAAAAGAGTGTGCAAAAAGGACTAAAGTCCAGTTTGATAAAATACAATAATGATATTATTTACACTTTAAAAGAAGGCATTTTCAAGTATAACAAAAAAAATGAAAAATTTATTAAAGACTCTTTGATGTCGGCTAATTTTTTAGCAAATGACACTTATTTTTCAGGGAATTTGGTTGTTGATCCCAAAACCAACACACTCTGGGGATTTACCAATAAAAATATCGTTTATTTTACGCCCGGTAAATTAAATAACATTCCCAAATCAGTTAAAATTTATTTGCCGGCATCACTAAGAAGGGGCATTGCAGGGTTTGAAAGCATGACCAATTTAACTGGGCGCCAATATTTATTTGGTACATCCAGAGGCTATATTATTTTAGATTTAGATAAATCAAATAATGAAAGACCTTTTAAAATAGGGATAAATTCGATTGATAAAAGTATTCTTAATGCACAAAGCACACCGGTTTCCTTAGAAGATAACAATGCTTTTAAATTTAGAAACAATAATTTGGTTTTTAATTTCAGCGTTCCTGAATATGATAAATATGCAGAGGTAAATTACCAATATCAGTTAAAAGGCATCTATAATAAATGGAGCAGTTGGTCCACAAATTCAGAAGTTTTCTTTAAAAATTTACCGGCCGGAAATTACACCTTTCACGTTAGAGCAAAAATTGGCAATGTGCTTTCAACCAATGTCGCTTCTTATTCTTTCAGGATTAATAGGCCATGGATGCTTTCAACACCGATGCTTTTAATTTATTTTATTTTGTTTAGCGCGCTGCTTTTTTTAATCCATAACCTTTACAAAAACTATTACGCCAAACAAAAACAAAAGTTAATGGAAAGAAAGCAGCGCGATTTCGCCTTATCACAGCTAGAAAATGAAAAGGTGATTATGCAATTGAAAAATGAAAAATTACAGGGTGAAATTTTTAGCAAAACAAGAGAGCTTTCCGCTTCAACTATGAACATCATTAATAAAAATGAACTTTTAAGAACCATTAAAGAAGAGTTGACTTTGGTTAAAGATGAAACCAATATAAAACCTGTAATAAAAATCATAAACAAGAACATTGCCAACACCAGTGATTGGGAATTGTTTCAGGAAGCTTTTAACAATGCCGACAGTGACTTTTTAAAGAAAGTGAAATTGTTGCATCCAGCCTTAAGTCCGAACGATTTACGCTTGTGCGCTTATTTGCGTTTAAACCTTTCATCAAAAGAAATTGCCCCTTTATTAAACATATCTGTAAGGAGTGTGGAAATAAAAAGATATCGTTTGCGTAAAAAAATGGACTTGCCGCACGAAGATAGTCTTGTAGCGTATATTTTAAATATATAATTTACCGCTACAGATGTTAAAATAACGATAACATTACCTCAACATTACCTCAACATTCAAACAACTACAAGGTTATAGTAAGTTAAAATTAACCATTTTATTAACTTTATTTTAGCGTTTAACAAACGCTTTTTCCCTAATGGCAGTCTTATTTAAACAAGCGACTGGCAATCCTTAAAACACCTTCAAATTTATAAATAACTTAACTGTATATTTTTTGTATAGGTAGGTTTTCAAGTTTCATTTGGTTATAGATATATCTTTATCAAAACTTAAATTAATCAATAATATATGAAATCATTAATCTTAACATTTATTCTCAGTTTTGCAGGAATTATCGCTTCCGCTCAAAACTATGAAGTAAAAGGAGTTGTAGTTGATGCAAGTGGTTCACCCCTGCCGGGTGTGTCCATAGTTGTAAAAAACACTACCAAAGGCGCGTCAACCGATTTTGACGGTAACTTTATGATATCCAATGTTTTAAAAGGCGAAACATTGGTTTTTTCTTATATTGGCTATACTGCTAAAGAATTTTTAGTGAATGATGCCAATTTTATCAAGATAACGCTTTCTGAAGATACGCAAAGCTTAGAGGAAGTTGTTGTTATTGGTTATGGAACTCAAAAGAAAAGTGTGGTAACTGGCGCAATCTCCAGCGTAAAAGCTGAAGAACTAGAAAATCTTCCTGTTGAAAGGGTTGAGCAAGCACTTCAAGGACGTGTATCGGGTGTTGTTATTGCAGCCAATTCCGGGCAACCAGGTTCTGCATCAACTGTTCGAGTTCGGGGTATTACAACTTTTGATACTTATGGTGGAAATAGCCCTCTTTGGGTTATAGACGGTGTAATTGTAGATGCAGGCGGAATTGGTTATCTTAATCAATCGGATATTGAATCTATCGAAGTTTTAAAAGATGCCGCTTCATTAGCTATTTATGGTGCACGTGCTGCATCCGGAGCCATTTTGGTTACCACTAAAAAAGGTAAATCAGGAAAAGTTACAGTTAATTACACTGGTTTTACCGGAATTTCAGGCGCAGCAAACAAAGTATCATTATTAAATGCCTCTGAGTATGGTGCTTTAATGAATGAGAAATCTGTTGCTGACAACGGACCTGTTTTATTTCCAAATTTATCGACTTTAGGCGTTGGAACTGACTGGCAAGATCTTATTTTTAATGATAGTGCCTTACGTACTTCTCATGAAATTAGCATTGGTGCCGGAAATGAAATTTCTACTTTTTATGCTTCTTTTGGTTTAAGTGAGCAAGAAGGTATTGTAACTTCTGACATCTCAAAATTTGACAGAAAAAGTTTGCGTTTAAATTCAACCCATAAAATATCAAAATACTTTACAGTAGGACAAACTTTGGGTTATGCGCATAAAAAGGAAGTTGGTTTGGGAAATACCAATAGTGAATATGGCGGACCTTTAAGTTCTGCTTTAAATCTTGATCCTATTACCAAAGCAGTAATTACAGATCCTGTAATTGCAAATAGCCCTCCATACAGCACCAATGCCGTAATGAGAGATGCAAATGGAAATCCTTACGGAATTTCAAGTATTGTGGGCCAAGAAATGACAAATCCACTTGCTTATACGCAAACCAGATTGGGTAACTTTGGCTGGTCTGATGATTTTGTAGGTAATGCCTTTGTTGAAGTAACGCCTATTGAAGGTTTAAAATTTAAATCGTCCCTTGGCGCAAAATTGGCTTATTGGGGATATGAAAGCTTTACGCCTGAATTTTATTTAAACGCAACAAATTCTACTTCGCAAAATAACATCTCAAGAGGCAGAAATAAAGGATTTGGATGGAATTTAGAAAATACTGTTTCATATACCAAAGAACTTGAAAAACATAATTTTACCATTTTATTGGGACAAGGTGTTTATATTGATAATATAACCAGTGGTGTTGGCGTCACTTTTTTCAACATTCCTGTTGATAACCGAGCCGATGCCTCTTTTAATTTTGATATACCTGCAGTTGATAAAACTACAGGTTCTTATGATGGAACTGAGCACAAGGTGACTTCATTATTTTCAAGGTTAAATTATAACTATGATGAAAAATATTTGTTTACCGGTATTATTCGTCGTGACGGTTCTTCAAGATTTGGTTTAAATAACAGATTTGGTATATTCCCTTCATTTTCATTGGGATGGAATACTTATAAAGAAGATTTCTGGACTCAAAATGATATTATTGACCAACTTAAAATTAGAGGTGGCTGGGGTGTAACAGGAAATGATGCAATCCCTGATTTTGGATATTTGGCTCTTGTTAATGGTGGCAGAAATTACACCATCGGACTTGACGGCGCAACAATTGTTACCGGTTATAGCCCAAATGCACCAGACAACCCAGATTTACGTTGGGAAGAAACTGCACAATTAAATGTTGGTTTTGAAGCAAAATTATTCAATACTTTAAATGTTACATTTGATTATTTTGTTAAAAAAACTTCAGGAATTTTACAATACACTGAAATTCCGGGATACGTTGGCGCAACTGGAAGTCCGCTAGGAAACGTTGCCGATATGGAAAATTCAGGGCTGGAACTTGAATTGGGCTATAAAAAAGAATTTGGCGACTTGAAATTTTCAGCAAACGGAAATGTTTCCTACTTAAAAAATGAAGTTACTTATTTAGGTCAAGGAAAAGATTTCATCACTTCAGGTGCCGCAGGTTACCAATCATTGGGAAACATTACCAGAACCCAAGTTGGTGAAGGATATAACTCATTTTATGGTTTTGAAACCAACGGAATATTCCAAAACGCAGCAGAAATTAACGCTTACACCAATACTGCTGGCGAATTAATTCAGCCAAATGCAAGTCCTGGAGATTTTAAATGGGTTGATGCAAATGGAGATGGAACCATTACAGATGCTGACAAACAATTTTTA
The DNA here is from genome assembly GCA_014859175.1 of Lutibacter sp. GTDB lineage: Bacteria > Bacteroidota > Bacteroidia > Flavobacteriales > Flavobacteriaceae > Lutibacter. Next base: position 10,773 of record JACUUQ010000041.1, read on the forward strand.
GGCAGCCCAATTCCAAAATATACTTTTGGTTTAACATTGAATGCTGACTACAAAGGTTTTGACATATTAGTATTTACACAAGGCGCTGCAGGAAATAAAATTTTCCAAGGATTACGCAGATTGGACGTTCCAACAGCTAATTATCAATCTGTTGCTTTAAGCAGATGGACAGGTGAAGGAACTTCAAATGATTATCCAAGACTTATTACAAGTGATCCAAACGGCAACTTTGGTAAAATGTCTGATTTTTACTTAGAAGACGGTGATTATGTAAGACTTAAAACTGTTCAAATAGGATATACATTGTCATCTAGTGCCATAAGTAAAATTGGAGCTCAAAAATTGAGACTTTATGTTACAGGTGAAAATTTAGCGACACTTACCAACTACACGGGTTATGATCCAGAAATTGGAGGAAATGTTTTAGGGATAGACAGAGGTTATTACCCTCAAGCGAGATCTTTTATGTTTGGTGTTAACTTACAATTTTAATTAATAATAAATTATGAAAACAAAAAAAATTAAGTACCTATTATTTGCAATTGCAATTTTAGCTACAGTAATATCTTGTTCTGATGAATATTTAGATGTTGAGCCAAAAGGCGTGTTTCTTTCAGGAAACTATTATGCCAATCAAGAACAAGCATTTGCAGGACTAGTATCTGTATATGACGTAATGAGAAAAAATTCAGGCGGTTTTGAGAACATGATTACCATGTTTAATGCCGGATCTGATGACCATTATGCTGGAGGCGGAAACTCTACTGATGGTGCAGGAATACAATCTTTTTCAAATTATTCCGTAAATCCAATTGATATGCCTTTAAGTTTTTGGAGCGATCATTACCAAGGGATTTACAGAGCCAATGTCTTACTTTTAAGATTGCCTGATGTTTCTATGGATGAAACTTTAAAAATGCGATATACTGCTGAAACAAAAGCTTTAAGAGCTAATTACTACTTTAATTTGGTGAGAATGTTTGGAAATATTCCTTTAATTCTTGAGCCTATAAGTTCTTCTGAAATGTATTCAGTTACACAGGCTGCACCAGCAGCTATTTATGTGCAAATTGAAAAAGATCTTGTGGAAGCCATTCCTTCTTTACCCGGATCGTTAAACCTTGATAATGAAGCAGGAAGATTTACCAAAGGAGCTGCCCAGGCATTGCTTGGAAAAGTTTATTTGTACCAAAAGAAAAACGCTTTAGCTGCTGAGCAATTGGCTCAAGTAAATGGCACTCCGGGAGAAACAAGCCAATATGGTTATAAATTGCTTGATAATTTTAATGATCTATGGGTAGTTGACAATAAATTTAATACTGAAGCAATTTTAGAAGTTGCCCATACCAATGTTGGTCTTTCAGGATGGGGAAATTGGGGAAGCGGATCGGATGAAGGAAATTCTGTTAATGTAATGGTTGGACCAAGAAGTTATGTTCAATTAAGTGAAAATGCTCCTGATTTGCCTTCTGGCTGGAGTTTTAATCCGGTTTTGCCTGAATTGTATGATATACTAAAAACAGATCCAAGATTTGAAGCAACTATATTAGACATGAAAGCGCTGAAAGAATCTGGGGATGCCGATTATATTGGCGGTTATCAAGATACGGGGTATTTTCTTAACAAATTTACACCAACAAAAGCGGTTGAACATACTGGTGGTGGTGATAGAGTATTAAATTACAGACAAAATACTTATGCTATTCGCTTGGCAGATACTTATTTAATGGAAGCTGAAGCATTAGGAGGAACTGGCACCAGAGCGCAAGCATTGCTTGATGCCGTTAGGTCAAGAGTTGGATTGCCTTCAATTCAAGTATCAATGGATGCTATTATGGCAGAACGCAGATTAGAATTAGCCGGAGAAGGCCACCGTTGGTTTGATTTGGTTAGAACCGGGCGTGCTGCCGAAAAATTAGCAAGTAGAGGATTTGTTGCAGGGAAACATGAAATTTTGCCAATTCCTTTTAAAGAATTGGAAAACACCCTATTGGTTCAAAACCCAAATTATAATTAAAAATATAAAAACATGAAATTATTTAAATATTTTTTAAGTGCGATTTTAATCGTAACAGCTATTTGGAGTTGTACCGATGAGGATTTTGGCAGCCTTGATTTTTTATCAACTGCCACTGCCCCAACAAATGTTGATGCATTGTTTAATGTAACACAAGACAATACGGGTACAGTAACAATTACGCCAAACAGTGAAGGCGCTGTTTCATACGACGTTTTTTACGGAGACAACACGTCTTCACCAGCTAACGTAAAACAAGGCAAAAGCATTGTTCACGTTTATAGCGAAGGTACTTACACCGTAAAAATAGTGGCCATTGGCATTACAGGTTTAAAAACCGAAACAACACTTCCTTTAGTTGTGTCTTTTAAGGCACCACAAAATTTAGTTGTGGTTATTGAGAATGACTTAGCGACTTCAAAAAAGGTAAATGTTACTGCAACCGCAGATTTTGCGATGTTGTTTGACGTATATTTTGGAGAAGCTGGCAATGATGAACCAGTATCTGCAAATAATGGCGGTACTGCATCTTACACTTATCAGGAAGCTGGAACTTATACCATTAGGGTTGTATCAAAAAGTGCTGCCATTCAAACTACTGAATATACTGAAGAATTTGTGGTAACTGCAATATTGCAACCTTTGGTGTCTGCACCTACCCAACCAGGAAGACTTGCTACAGATTATATTTCTATTTTTAGCAATGCATATACCAATGTTGAAGGAAGTGATTTTAATCCAAATTGGGGGCAAAATACCATTTTTACTGCATTTGATTTGAATGGTGACGCAATGCTGCAATATAGCAATTTAAATTACCAAGGAATACAAATTGGAACGCCACAAAATGTAACTTCCATGGAAACTTTACATATTGATGTTTGGTCGGCAGTTGCCAATGATGTAAAATTCTTCCCGCTTCCTGTAGGAATAGCTCCGGCAAACGAAAAATTCTACACTTTAAATCTATTGGCAGACCAATGGAATAGTTTTGATATTCCTTTGTCATATTTCACAGATCAAGGTTTGGCGTTAGACAATATTCATCAATTTAAATTTGAAGGTACAGGAACAATCTTTGTAGATAACATTTATTTTTACAAAGCACCATCAGTGCCATCAATTTTGGCAGGATCTTGGAAATTAGCACCTGAAGCTGGAGCTTTAGCAGTTGGACCTGAACTTGGCAATTATAGCTGGTGGGGAAATAGTGCAGATGACGTAATAACAAGAGCTTGCCTTTTTGATGATGAATATGTATTTGCTAACAATGGATCGTTTTCAAATATTTTAGGTGGTTCAACTTGGATTGAAGGATGGCAAGGTACTGAAGGTTGTGGAACGCCTGTAGCGCCACATAACGGAACAGTTTCTTCCTCATTTTTCTATGATGAAGCTGCCGGTAAAATTACCATAACCGGAAAAGGAGCCTATTTAGGGATTCCTAAACCATTTAATGGTGGAGAACTTTCTAATCCTGAGGATGCACCAGGTTCTATTACCTATGATGTCACACTATCAGACAATGATAATACAATGAATCTTGTGCTTGGCTATGGCAGTGGGTACTGGTCTTTCAAACTGGTAAGAGATGTGTCTCCAGTTGTTGGAAATTGGAAAATTGCCCCTGAAGCTGGAGCTTTAGCAGTAGGACCTGCCCTTGGAAATTATAGTTGGTGGGGAAATAGTGCAGATGACGTAATAACAAGAGCTTGCCTTTTTGATGACGAATATGTTTTTGCTGCAAATGGATCATTTAGCAATGTACAAGATGGCAGTACTTGGATTGAAGGTTGGCAAGGTGTTGAGGGCTGTGGAACTCCTGTAGCTCCTCACAACGGATCGGCAATAGCAACGTATTCTTATAATGAAACAGAAGGTACAGTTACTGTTACAGGTACAGGCGCCTATTTAGGGATTCCAAAACCATATAATGGTGGAGAATTATCTAGTCCGGCAAATGCACCAGGTTCAATTACCTATGACGTTGCATTTTCTGATGGAGGAAATACGATGAACTTAGTGCTATTTTATGGTTCAGGATATTGGTCTTTCAAACTTGTTAAGTAATTATAAAATAATTAAAAATGAAAAATATAAAATATATTATAACTTTTCTTTCACTGGCACTTGTTTTGGGCAGCTGCGAGAAAGAAACCTATGAGTTTGGGGAGCTTGTTGCGCCATCTAATTTGGTAGTAACCGCTGATATTGTTGGCGCAGACGCCACACATCCAAACGGAGACGGAAGCGGAACAGTTCATTTTAATGTTTCTGCAGACAATGCGATTACTTACAGATTTATATATGATGGCGCAGAATCAACAAATGCTTTAGGAACAAAAACCTATACCTTCTCAACTACAGGCACTAAAAAATATGCAGTAACTGTTGTGGCATACGGTACTGGTGGTGTTTCTAGCAGCAAAACTGTTGAAGTAGAAGTTTTGGTGGTATACGCACCTCCTGCAGATTTATTGACAATGTTAACGGCTGACAGTTCAAGAACATGGAGATTGAAAGCTGAAGCTTCAGGACACTTTGGTGTTGGCCCGGCTGATGCTGCTACACCAGAATGGTGGGGCGCGGGTCCTTTTGATAAAGATGGATTTGGTGCTTATGATGACCGATTCATTTTTAATGTGAATGGATCATTTACGCACATTACAAATGGTGACACTTTCGGAAAGTTGGCTGCTATGGCTGCTGATTTAGACGGTGATCAAGGATTATCACCTGATGGCAATGGGGAATCAGTTTATACATGGGCAGATTACAGCGAAAATTGGACATTGTCTGCTCCTGGTGGACAGGAAACATTAACTTTTTCAAACATTGGATACCACGGATTTTATGTCGGCGGAAACCATAGTTATACAATCCTATCAAGATCTGAAAACGAAATGAGTCTAAGAACTGTTGGTGCAGATGGATTGGGCTGGTTTGCCATTTTAATTGCAGAATAATAAAAATTAATTAGTAGAATGAAGGGGTAGCTTTACCCCTTCATTTTATAACTTATTTAAAATGTCAGGTTAAAAAATACATTTCTTTATGCTTATTCCTTTCAAAATTCACAAAATTATTCTTCCTGCAATCTTATTTTCAATCCTGTTATTTTCTTGTGGAGGCGGAAGTGATGACAGCGATCCAATTGACACAAGTACCCCATCTAACCTATCGCTTACAGCAAATCTTGTTGGAGCAAACACCAACAATCCCAATGGAGATGGCAGCGGCAAAGTTGTTTTAAACTTTTCAGCCGACAATGCATCTTCTTATAAAATTAATTTTGGCAATGGAGACACAGCCGAAACTTCATCAAATTCTATTTCTTACACCTACACTGGTGGAGGAATCACAAATTATAATGTCTTTGTTTCTGCATACAAAGACTTTCAATTTATTTCAAAAAGCATTACTATCACCATAAAAGTTAATAAGGGTCTTATTTTTTTCGATGAATTTGACACCCCGGGAAGTCCGATTTCCAGTAAATGGACCTATGACATCGGCAGAGGTGATAACGGCTGGGGAAATGGTGAGGCACAATATTACACCAACAGAACAGACAATGTGAGCATTGCAAACGGTATCCTAAAAATTACGGCAAAAAAAGAAAGTTACCAAGGTGCAGAATACACTTCAGCACGTTTAAAAACTCAAGGAAAATTTGATTTTAAATATGGCAAAGTTGAAGTTAGGGCAAAACTTCCCCAAGGTGGCGGAACTTGGCCTGCAATTTGGATGTTAGGCTCAAATATCACAACCGTTGGCTGGCCAGCTTGCGGTGAAGTTGACATTATGGAACATGCCGGGAACAGACAAGGAATTGTGCAAAGTGCCATGCACACACCTTCAAGCAATGGGGATACCCAAAATAAAGGTTCTCAAACTTTAGCGGATGTTTCAACGGCATTTCACGTATATGCTGTTGAATGGACAAGTGAAAAAATGATATTCTCAGTTGATGGTGTTGTTCATTATACCTACAATCCAGCAACCAAAAATAGCAGCACTTGGCCGTTTAATGACAAACAATTTATCATTTTAAATGTAGCTATGGGCGGGTCTTTTGGTGGAGCAATTGCTTCCAATTTTACAGAATCAAGCATGGAAATTGATTACGTGAGGGTTTACCAATAGTATTTTTTAATTTCTAATTTACATGTTTCTATTTATTTGGATAGAAACAAAAAAAAAGATGAATAAAATAGTTGTTTTGTTGTTTTTTATAATGGCGGGAAGTATTTCAAATTCCCAGTCGTTAGATGTTATGACCTACAACATTCGCTTGGATGTTGCTGTTGACGGTGAAAATGCGTGGCCATTTCGCAAAGAATATTTTATTTCGCAAATACAATTTTACGAACCCGATATTTTTGGTATCCAGGAAGCAAGACCCAATCAGGTTGCTGATATTTCAAATGGCCTTTCGCAATACAGCCAAGTTGGTATGGGAAGAG
>JACUUQ010000042.1 GCA_014859175.1 Lutibacter sp.
GTTGACCCACAAGGATTCGAACCTTGACTGACGATACCAAAAACCGGAGTGCTACCGTTACACCATGGGTCATTTTGCGGGTGCAAATTTAGCCTAAAGTTTCAATTCAACAAACAATTTGCCATATTTTTTTGGGAAATTTTATCATAATAACGCTTTAACATCTTATCGGCATCTCATATTGCCATAAATTCCGTAATTAATTTTTATTTTACTAAATTCGCTTCGGCATAAAATTTAAATATGAACGACTTCAATTTTACTAAATGGAACACCATTCTTGGATGGTCAACTTTTGCAGTAGCCTTAATAACATATACGCTAACCCTAGAACCTACAGTGAGTTACTGGGATTGCGGGGAATATATCGCCACCTCGGTAAAACTTCAGGTTGGGCATCCGCCGGGAGCGCCATTGTTTCAAATGTTGGGTGCATTTTTTGCCTTGTTTACCAATGAAGTGACAGAAATTGCCAAAATGGTCAACTTTATGTCGGCTTTGGCCAGCGCATTCACCATTTTATTTTTGTTTTGGAGCATCACCATGTTGGCAAAAAGATTGGTTGATAACAGTAAGGAATTAAGCAAAAGCACCTCTATTGCCATTTTAGGCAGCGGATTGGTTGGCGCATTAACCTATACGTTTTCCGATAGTTTTTGGTTCAGCGCCGTGGAAGCGGAAGTGTATGCGATGTCGTCATTTTTAATGGCGCTGTTGTTTTGGTTGGGCTTGCATTGGGAAAAAGAAATGGATGAATCGCGCGGCGACAAATGGCTGTTGCTGATCAGTTTTGTGGTAGGATTGTCGTTTGGCGTCCACATTTTGTCATTGCTGGTAATTCCTTCCATAGTGTTTCTTTACATCTACAAAAAATATAAAAATTTAAATATAAAGCAATTTGTTGTGGCCAATATTGTGGCTGTATTCGTGTTGCTTTTGGTTTTTAAATTGTTATTTCCTTATACCTTAAAATATTTTAGCGCGCTGGAATTGTTTTTTGTGAATTCCTTGGGAATGCCGTTTAATTCGGGAAGTATTATTGCTGGAATATTGCTGATTGCCTTTTTTTACTTCGCGTTGCAATACACGCACAAAAAACAACAGGTTGAAGCAAACACCGTTATTTTGTCTGTGTTGTTTATTATGATCGGATTTTCTTCTTGGTTAATGCTGCCTATCAGGGCTAATACGAACACCACCATCAACGAAAACAATCCGTCGAGTGCGCGTGAATTGCTGGCGTATTACAACCGCGAACAATATGGGGATTCCAACGTTTTTTACGACACCTATTATTCCATTGTTTACAACAGGGAAGTTGATAAAAGCAATCCGACAAGGGATGACAAGCCAAAATATGAAAAGGATGAAAAAGCAGGAAAGTATGTAATCGTAAATCATTACAAAGATGCATTGCCAAACTGGAACAGCACCCATAAAGGCATTATTCCCAGGATGGTAAGCACGGATGCTTCCGTCATAAAAAATTACAAAGCCATTGCCGGCATACCGCAAAGCAGCAAAAACAAGCCCAATTTTATTCAGAACATCAAATTTATGGTCGATTTCCAGTTTGGGTATATGTACGGCCGTTATTTTATGTGGAATTTTGTCGGAAAACAAAATGATAAACAAGGCAATCTTGATTTACAAGATGGAAATTGGCTGAGCGGCATCAAATTTATTGACGAATTTAGGTTGGGAACCCAATCAAATCTGCCTTCGGATGTGCAAAACAACAAAGGCAGAAATACCTATTATTTCCTTCCTTTTATTTTAGGAATTATCGGATTGTTTTTCCATCTGAAAAAGAACAAAAACGATTTTTATGTCCTGTTTCTCTTTTTCGTTTTCACTGGTTTGGCCATTGTGTTTTACACCAATCCAAAACCTTTTGAGCCTAGGGAACGCGATTATGCGGTAGTGGGCTCATTTTATATTTTTGCCATTTGGGTGGGATTTGGCGTGTTGGCGCTTTATCAAAAATTAAAACAATATGCAAACAAAAATATGGTTTCCATTGCGGTTACTGTTATTTCCCTGTTGGCCGTGCCGGTGTTGATGGCTTTTCAGAACTGGGACGACCACGACCGATCCAACCGTTATACCTCTCGCTTAAATGCAACCGCTTATTTAGATTCTTGCGCACCAAATGCCATTTTGTTTACCATTGGCGACAATGACACTTTCCCGCTTTGGTATATGCAGGAAGTTGAAAATTACAGAACCGATATTAAAGTGATTAACACCAGCCTTTTTCAAACCGATTGGTATATTGACCAAATGAAGCGAAAAACCTATGATGCCGCCCCTATTCCGTCGCAATTAACCCACGACCAATACAAATGGGGAACCTTGGATGTTGCGTATTATTTTCCTGAAATTATTCCGCAGCTGAAAGATTCTGTGGTGGATATTAAAGACTTTATGAAATGGATTGAAAGCGATCAGGACATTACGTTTTACGACCTGGATGATGATGGCATTCCCGAAAAAATATTGCCTTCCAATAAAATAAGGGTTCCTGTTGACAAAGAAATGGTGCTAAATAATGGCATTGTCGCGCAAAAAGATGCCGATCTTGTTTTGCCTTATATCGACATTGAGTTTAATGGCGCGCTTACAAAAGCAAGAATTTTAATGCTCGATATTTTGGCGAACAACAATTGGAAACAACCCATCTATTTCACAGGTGGCGCCCAAGCCGCTGAAGAATACATTTGGCTTAAAGATTATTTGCAGTTAGACGGAATGACCTACAAACTGGTGCCGATTTTAACGCCCGATGACGGGAATTTCTTTGAAATGGGTCGCATAAATACCGATGTGATGTACAAAAATGTCAAAAAATGGGATTGGCGCAACATTACAGATGATAATATTTATTTAGATCCTGAAACACGAAAAAACTCGGTGACTTACCGCAACAATATGGAGCGTTTGACAAGAGCGCTGATCAACGAAAAGCAATTTGACAAGGCGGAAGAAATTGTGGATCTTTCCTTAGAGAAAATGCCGGTAGCCAAATTTGGGCATTACAGCATGCTTATTGGTTATGTTGATTTATATTATGGCTTGAAGAAAAAAGAAAAAGCCAGAAAACTAACTGCGGAATTAAAAAGTGTGTTACAGGAAAATTTAAGGTATTACAGCCAATTTGATGAATCTACGGTTGAAGCTGTTTTTAACGACATAGAACGCAGCTTATTGATGTACGACCAGCTTATTAAAACAGCTGTTCGCCTTGATGATGAAGCTTATGCAAATACCCTTAAAGAAGAATATGTCGGTTATTTAAAACTGTTTGATTTTTTAATTGGCGAAGAGGAAGAATAATTGAGTTCAACTGCGTTTGCAATTTTACAAACGCAGTTTGGATTTTCAAACCAAAACAATCTGTAAAAATGAAGCCCTACTTTATAAAAACACCAAATCTGTTTAAATTCATTTTTAGAAATTGGGTTTGGCGCTTATCCTCAAGAAAAAGGGTGCTTTATCTCACTTTTGATGACGGCCCAACCCCAGAAATTACGGAATGGACGCTCAATGAACTTAAAAAATACGGGGCGAAAGCCACCTTTTTCTGTATCGGAAAAAATATAGCGGAACACCCGCAAATCTTCCAAAAAATTATTGATGAAAATCACGCCGTCGGCAATCACACCAACAACCATTTAAACGGCTGGAAAACAAACACTGCAGCTTACCTGCAAAACTTAAAAGAAGCAGAAAAATATTTTGAAGAATACACAACCCTAAAAGCCGTCACCCTGAGCGCAGTCGAAGGGCGAAACTTGAAACTGTTTCGCCCTCCTTATGGCAGACTAACATTTTCCCAATCAAAAAAAATCAGGAAAATGGGCTATAAAATAATTATGTGGGATGTTTTAAGCGCAGACTTTGACCCAAATATTTCTTCGGAAAAATGTTTGGAAATTGTCATCAGAAACATTGAAAGTGGCAGCATTATTGTTTTTCACGACAGCATAAAAGCTTCAGAAAAACTAAAATTTGTGTTGCCAAAAGTGTTGGAATATTATAGTTATCAAGGATTTGAGTTTAAATCAATTTAAAATTCAAAATCCATAATTCAAAATTATTTCAACTTTTAAATTTAAACTTTTTTATAGATACTGTTTCACCAACCCAATTAAGGTATTTGCATCCTGGTCACCAGATTGGCGCCATTTCATTTCACCGTCTTTGTAGATAATAAACGTAGGGTTTCCTTTAATTCTGAGCGCATTTGCAAGTGTTTCATTTTTATCAATGTCAATTTTTATGACTTTCGCTTTATCGCCAAGGGCAGCTGCCACATCCCGTAAAATATCGTGTACATCGTCAGATTTTTCTTCTTCCCACTCTGCGTAAAAATCGATTAACACAGGAATCTCTGAACTAATTAATTCTCCGAATTTTGCCATAACCTAACATTTTTTTGTGAAATGTTTTAAAAATAAACGCCTTCTATATACAAATGTAACATTTTTATTGAAACAAAAGACACTGACTTCTTTTTCAGCGCAAGCGAAATCCATTAAAAATCTAAACATTTTAAAATCAGGCATATAAAATAGCCAATAATTCTTTGTGTATCTTTTTTACCTTGGTGCATCTCTGTGTAAAATCATTACACAAAGTTTCACAAAGAAAACACAAAGCGCCACAGAGAGAAATTTAAGTTAAAAATTAGCTGATCCCTTCCTTCCTTTTCAGCGTAATTACCGTTATTTCAGGCCAAATTCCCACACGGCCGGGAAAAGCCAAAAAACCAAAACCTCGGTTCACATTGATGTATTTTCCAAACTCTTTATAAATGCCTGCCCATTGTTTGTAAACATATTGCACCGGACTCCATTTGATGCCGGGAATTTCAATGCCAAACTGCATGCCGTGCGTGTGGCCACTTAACGTGAGCTGAAAATTGCGCTCGTGGTTTTTTATTTCGGCATCCCAATGCGATGGGTCGTGACTCATTAGTATTTTAAAATCTTCCTTGTTTATTTTTGAAGAAGCCACGTTTAAATCGCCTGCTTTTTTAAATCGCGTTCCCCAATTCTCCACGCCAACCAGGGCAATTTTATCAGTTCCTTTTTCCAGATAAACACTGTCGTTCAGCAATAAATTGAAACCAATTTGCGGATGCATATTTTTTATCGCCTCAAAATTTTGTTCCTTTTCTGCTTCAGAATTGAACTGCACGTATTCCCCGTAATCGTGATTTCCCAAGATGGAATATTTGCCATATTTGGCTTTCAGCTGGCTAAAATGCCCAATCCAAGGCTCCATTTCATCGGCAGTATTGTTCACCAAATCGCCCGTAAATAAAATGATATCCGATTCCTGTTCGTTGATTAAATCGATGCCTGCCATAATTTTTTCGGCATCATCAAAACTGCCGCTGTGAATATCGGAAATATGGGTGAGTTTAAATCCGTGAAAAGCTTCGGGTAAATCGTCAAAATACAAAGTATGGTTAATCACCTGATAATTGTATTTACCGCGTGCCATTCCATACAAAACAGTAGAAAACGGAATGGCGGCCAACGCCAAGGCCACTTTGCTCACAAATTTCCTTCTTTCAGCCATAAATGTTTTTGGCGCCGATATTGAAAAGTAATTTAAAGCGCTTTTAAAAACCCTAAAAATATCTTCGCCAAACAGTACGATTAAGGCGATAAATTTTGGCGCCATAGATAAAATGAGCAATCCAAAAGCAAGCATCATGGGTTGTGTCAATCCCCTGGAATCGTTAAAAACCAACAATCTGTATATTATATTGGCTAAAACACCCAAAGAAATTACCCAATACAGCATCTTGACAATTTTGTTTTTGGTGAGTGTTTTGATGCTTTGATAGGCATAAAAATCCAAAAATAAAATAAATGCCACAAAAACAATCCAACGTATCATCATAAAGCAAAATTACTTTTATTTTACAACTGGATTATTGCCGATTAAAAAATTAAGAGGGTTTTAACACGTTGCGTTATCATTTTTCATACTTTGCATTGCTGCCGTCACTGTCAATTTGATACTGAAAACCTATTTCCAATAAACCTGCATTACCACACTAATTATAGGAAGCACTTCTGCAGGTCTGCACACAATCATACTCGAAAGCCTTTTGCCGGTAGCTGAAACAGAACCTAAAGGTACTTTATTTGGTCCTTGTAACCCGGCTATAAAAAGAATGAAGCCTAATACGCAAATTAGAGATTAAACTCTGGCTCCTTGCAAAGATTACCTCATTCTTTTTTTATTGAACTTTTATTTTTGATGTAAACAATTTTATTAAGTTATTGGTCTCCCCCAGCCCCAATGTCATTAGGTTAAGGATATTTGTCATTCCGACAAAGGAGGAATCACATCAAGCTGGCTAACCATTATAAGATTCCTCTTACTTCGGAAGGACAAAAAAAGAGCGTCAAAGTCTTAACTTAATGACATTGCCCCCAGCCCCCTCTTTTCAACACCATTAATATTATTCTAATAATTATACATATACTTGCTTTTCAAATCTAAAGGCACTTTGCCATTAAAATGGCAATTGGCCAAAAATTGATTTATGGCGATTTAATACTTTGTGAATCTTTGTGTTTTTTCTTTGTGAAACGCTGTGTAATAGCTTTTAATTACACAGGATTTCTCGGAGAGCCACGAAGTTTCACAAAGAAGATTTTTAGCCAACTAGCGAACCTTGCGTAAAACTTTGCCTTCTTCGCGGTTAAATAAATTTAGATTGAAATTATTCATATTGATATTAGGCGGTTTTTATCAAGAATACGCAATTGCTATATTATTAGAACTAACCCTTAATTTCCAGCAAATTCCTGCCTGATTTGTTTCTTAAAAAACTGCTTTTATAACCATTATTTTTTGGCGAGATGCGTATCTTTGTTATTGCTATAAACAGTTATATTTCGATTTTTCTTCGGATTGATTGAAATAAATGTTTCATATTTATAAAGCTTTTAGAATTATAAATTTAAATAATGCACAATTATCAATGAACGATTACAAACCAAAAGGCAGGCTAACGGCAGCGGCATATATTGATGGTGTTTTAAAAGGCGATCGCGTGCTGCTTTCAAGGGCAATTACCATGATAGAAAGCAATTTGGAAAGCGATAAAGTTATTGCAAAAGAAATTGTGCAGGCAATTTTGCCGAAATCAGGAAATTCCTTCAGAATTGGTATCACGGGCGTTCCCGGCGTTGGAAAAAGCACTTTTATTGAAGTGTTCGGACTTCATTTAATCAAGCAAGGTCACAAAGTTGCCATTTTATCAATTGATCCAAGCAGCCAGCGTTCTAAAGGAAGCATTTTGGGCGACAAAACCCGAATGGAAGAATTGGGAAATAAAGAAGAAGCCTATATCAGGCCTTCGGCTTCAGGCGATACACTTGGCGGCGTTGCCAATAAAACAGGAGAAACAATGTTGCTTTGCGAAGCTGCCGGTTACGACATAATTTTAATAGAAACCGTGGGCGTGGGCCAGTCTGAAACTGCCGTTCACGGCATGACGGATTTCTTTTTACTTTTAATGTTGGCCGGCGCAGGCGATGAGCTGCAAGGCATTAAAAAAGGAATTATGGAAATGGCCGATATGGTGGTCATTAACAAAGCGGATGGCGACAATGTTCGTAAAAGCCAGATAGCACGGTCACAATATCAAAATGCCCTGCATATTTTCCCGCAATCGGAATCGGGTTGGAGTCCGGTGGTGAGTACGGCTTCAGCAATAAAAAATATCGGAATCGATAAAGTTTGGGAAGAAATTACGGCTTACAAAAAGTTGGTGACGGAAAATGGCTATTTCCATAAAAACAGAAATCTTCAGCAGGTGCAATGGATGTATAACAACATCAATGAAGAATTGAAGCGCTTATTTTACGGATCAAAAGACATTGCAAAACAATTGTCAATGTTGGAAAAGGATATTATTTCCGCAAAAATATCGCCTGTAAAAGCGGCACAAAAAATAATTGATGCGTTTAAAAAGTCATTTTAGAAATTAAATTTTTTGAATTAATTACTTGTTCAAGTATAAATTCAACGCCATTGTTATCGTTACTTTTTGTTTGAAATTTAGCGAGTTTTTTTACATTTGAATGCGCATTTTCCATAGCGTAAGAATAAGAGGCAAGAGCCAGCATTTTTAAGTCGTTATTATAATCTCCAAATACCATGGTTTCTTCTTTTGAAATATTTAAATCATGCTGAAGAATATTTAACGCATAACCTTTATTGGCGTTGGTGTGTGAAATATCTAGCCAATTCGCTCCGGATACAATGACCTGCAATTCCTTTCCAAGGTGCTCAACTGCCGGATAAATGTGTGTTTCAGAACATTCAAAATGAAAAGCCGCAATTTTAAAAAAGGTGTCATCATTAACCTTGGTTAAATCGTCGACAATTAAATATTCAGAATAGTAATTTTTAAACATTGAAATAAATGTTGAATCTTTAGTTTCAATGTAAGCGCTTTTTTTCCCGCATAAAACAATATAAACATTGGAAACTTTTCGTAAAATATGGATGCTTTTTGAGATATGTTCCAAAGGTAATTCTATCGTAAATAACTCTTTGTTTCCATGCATGGCAAAAGCGCCATTTTCAGCTACAATGGTGATGTCATTTTTGATGCTTTCAAACCTGTCAACAATACTGAAATACTGACGTCCACTTGCTGCAATAAATTTAACATGGTGCTTTTTTAATTGGTCGAACAGCTTAAAAAACTGCTCGCTAACTTCACTTTTAGAGTTTAGTAAAGTGCCATCCATGTCTGCAACTACCAATTTTACTTTTGAAAAATCCATATATTATTTTGAAGTGCAAAAATAGTGTTATTCACGGGAACTGGTTTTAAATCAACACTATTAATTAATAAAAAAGTCCGATCAAATAAATGACCGGACTTTTAACATCAATGATTTAAATCCTATTCCTTTTCCAAATATTTCTCCATAATGGTGATGGCAGATTCAGAAATTACGGTGCCAGGGCCAAAAATGGCGGCTACTTTTCTTTCCAGCAAATAGCCATAATCTTTTGCGGGAATTACGCCGCCTGCAAACACCATAATATCCGGTCTTCCGAGTTTGGCCAATTCATCAATCAATTGCGGAATCAATGTTTTATGTCCGGCCGCCAAACTTGAAGCGCCCACAAAATGCACATCATTTTCAACCGCTTGCTTGGCAACTTCTTCCGGTGTTTGGAACAAAGAGCCCATATCCACATCAAAGCCCAAATCGGCAAAACTGGAGGCAACCACTTTTGCGCCCCTGTCGTGTCCGTCCTGTCCCATTTTGGCAATCATCACGCGCGGTCGCCGACCTTCAATTTCCGTAAATTTATCGGCCAATTTTTGCGCTTTTGCAAAAGTACTGTCATTGTCTATTTCTTTGCTGTACACGCCGCTAATTAAATTGGTGGCTGCTTTATGACGGCCAAAATGAACTTCCAAAGCATCGGATATTTCACCCAAAGTGGCGAAATTTTCAGCGGCTTCCACGGCCAGTTCCAACAAGTTTCCTTCACCGGTTTTCGCACATTCAGACAAAGCTGCAATGTTTGCGTCAACCAACTTCTGATCTCGGTTTGCTTTTAATTTTTTCAACCGTTCAAGTTGTGAATCTCTTACCGCGGTATTGTCAATATCTAAAATCTCGATGTTCGATTTTTCTTTGGTTTGAAATTTATTTACGCCCACCAAAATATCTTGTCCCGAATCCAATCGCGCTTGTTTTCTTGCCGAAGCTTCTTCAATGCGCATTTTAGGAACGCCGGTTTCGATGGCTTTTGCCATACCGCCCAGTTCTTCCACTTCTTCAATTAATTTCCAGGCTTTTTTGGCAATTTCTTGGGTCAGGTATTCCACATAATAAGAACCCGCCCATGGATCCACCGCTTTGGTGATTTGTGTTTCTTCCTGAATATAAATTTGCGTATTTCGCGCAATTCTTGCCGAAAAATCTGTTGGCAATGCAATGGCTTCATCCAAAGCGTTTGTGTGCAGCGACTGCGTTCCGCCCAAACCTGCCGCCATCGCCTCAACGCAAGTTCTGGCCACATTGTTAAAAGGATCCTGCTCGCTCAAACTCCAGCCCGATGTTTGGCTGTGCGTGCGCAAGGCCATCGATTTCGGATTTTGCGGATTGAATTGTTTGATGATTTTTGCCCAAAGCATTCGTGCAGCGCGCATTTTGGCGATTTCCATAAAGTGGTTCATTCCCACAGCCCAGAAAAAGGACAATCGCGGGGCGAATTCATCAATTTTTAAGCCCGATTTCAATCCGGTTCTGATGTATTCCATACCGTCGGCAAGCGTATATGCCAATTCAATATCCGCCGTTGCGCCGGCTTCCTGCATATGATAGCCGCTAATGGAAATTGAATTGAATTTTGGCATATGGTGCGTGGTGTATTCAAAAATATCACCAATAATTTTCATCGAAGGCAATGGCGGATAAATGTAGGTGTTTCGCACCATAAATTCCTTCAAAATATCATTTTGGATGGTGCCGCTCAGCTGATTTAAAGCAACGCCCTGTTTTTTTGCGGCCGCTATGTAAAATGCCATAATTGGCAGCACAGCGCCGTTCATAGTCATAGAAACCGACATTTTATCCAAAGGAATTTGGTCGAACAAAATTTCCATATCCAAAATAGAATCGATTGCAACACCGGCTTTGCCAACATCGCCCGTTACGCGCGGATGGTCGGAATCGTAGCCGCGGTGTGTGGCCAAATCAAAAGCAACCGACAGTCCTTTTTGGCCTGCCGCCAAATTTCTTCTGTAAAACGCGTTCGATTCTTCGGCAGTTGAAAATCCGGCATATTGGCGAATTGTCCACGGTTGCATCACATACATGGTGCTGTAAGGCCCTCTTGTAAATGGAGGCAATCCTGCTGCAAAATGTAAGTGTTCGGCCTCTTTGATGTCTGCTTCCGTAAAATGTTTTTTTACCGGAATGCCTTCGGGCGTATGCCAAATTTCTTGATGCTCCTCAGCAACTGCTTGTTGTTTCACAGCGGTATTTAATGTTAAATCTGAAAAATCTGGTCTCATGTTTCTAAGGATTTTATGGTTTTCTGAATTTTACGCTGAACACTTGAAATGGTGGCGATAATGTCCGATTTTATATGGATGCTTCCGTCCAAGCCGGCTTCTGTCAACTCACCGATTAAATGGATCGGGTTTCCTGCCAACAAAAGCACTTTGTCGCTGTTTAATTTCCGGAATGCTTTTACAAAAGCCAAAGCGCTTTCATCATAATCTTGGTCGGAACTGCAAATAACCACCACTTGCGATTTGGATTTTGCGCTTTTTTTGGCGGCATCTAAAGCACTTTCGTAACTTTTTTCGGGCCAAATCTCCAATCCGCTTATGCCTAAAAAATCGTAGGCAAATGCTGCCCTAGCTTTGCGCATGGTTAAATTCCCGAAACTTGAAAGTTCAACAATTGGGCGCGTGTAATAGTTTTTCACCAATGTTTCTGTCGTTTTTCTGATGGCTTCTATTTCCAATGAAGCCCTTCTTGGTTTCAATAATTTTGGGTTGGGATTCATTTCGCCTGCAGAAAGAATTTCAGCAGGGATTTTTTCCATTAAATTGGGATACTTGTTAACGCCAACCATGGCCAACCTGCGCTGGCTCAATAATTTTATTTTTTCAAAACGGATTTTTGCAATTTGTTGTTGTATAAATTCGCTTTCAAAGGCATCATAAAATCCGCCTTTCGCTTCAATTTCTTTGAAAAGTTCCAAGGCCTTGCCGGCTATTTTTGCAGTCACTTCTTCAATATAATAACAGCCATCGACCGGATTGGCAACTTTGCCAAAATAGGATTCTTCTTTTAAAATGGTGTAAATATTTCCTGCGATTCTGCTCGAAAAATCTGAGGCGTCATTAAATTCGTTGTCGTATGGATCGATTAAAACGCCATCAACATTTCCCAGAATTGCCGCCATCGTTTCGGTGGTGGCGCGCAACAAATTGGTGTGCGCATCGGTCACCGATTTGCTCCAGACGGAAGTTTTGCCGGTAAGTGAATGCGAAAATTCGTCAATGCCGTATTTTTTCGCAATTTCCTGAAGCAAGCTGTTGAAGGCCCTAAATTTTCCTATTTCGATAAAATATTCCGAGCCAATGGCCAATTGAAAATGCAGGTTGTTGAAAATTGTTTCCAAGGAAATTCCCCGGTCTGAATATCTTTCGATGAAGCAAACCAACGAATTTAATGTATAAGCAACCTCTTGAACTTGGTTGGCGCCCGAATCTAAATAGTCGGCTCCCGAAATGGTGATCGCTTTAAAATTCGGAAATTCCGACGCCAATTCCGCAATTGCCGCGGCTTTATTGCATTGGCCGGGATTCATTTTTCCTTTCGTGACAAAATTGGGAATCAGTTCCATATCAATATATCCTCTAAGGTTTTTTGGATCGATTTTTTGCGCCGTCGCAAAATCAAAGAAATCAATGGCAAACGCTGTTTCATGCGCTCTTAAAATAAAAGCTACCGCAATTTTATTAAGGTTGATGCCCGCAAGCAATCGGGAAACAAGCGTACTTTCTTTGATGTCGAAAAGCAATCCGTTGATGCCTTCTTCAATCGCTTTTAACGCCAATTTGTTTGCACTTTCTTCCGTTTGGCCGTCGATGTATCTATAATTGATTAAAGATTGCGAATTTTTTCCTGTATTTTTTAAATAGTCTTTTTTGTCTTCTGAAGTAAAAAATGGAGGAATTTCAATGTTGCTTAGGTTTTTCCAGACCAGTTTTTTGTTGAAGTCTTCCCCTTTTAAATCAGTTTTCGCCTTTTCTGTCCATTCTTGCTTTGAAACAGGATTGAAATTTGAAAAAAGCGATTTATTTTTATCGTCCATGATATTTTGTGTTAATTGTGAGCCAAGCAATTACCGATTTTTGAAATATTTTTGACCAACCGGCAATTATAAATTATAGCATATCACACCAAACTGCTGCCGAATCTTTCAAAAATGGTTTTGTCAAGATCTTCCCTGCAATCGGGATGCGCAATGTCTCTAAGCGCTTTCGAGCGCTGTTTTAGGGTTTTTCCAAAAAGATTGGCCACGCCAAATTCCGTAACCACATATCTTGCGTGCGCTCTTGTGGTTACCACGCCGGCGCCAACTTTTAACGCAGGAACTATCTTTGAAACTCCTTTCAACGTGGTGGAAGTAATGGCGATAATTGGTTTTCCTCCTTTTGACAAAGCGGCACCACGCATAAAATCCATTTGTCCGCCAACCCCGGAGAACATCCTCAATCCGATGGAATCCGCGCAAACCTGGCCGGTAATGTCAATTTCTATGGCCGAGTTGATGGCGGTAACTTTTGGATTTTGGCGAATAATGGCTGTGTCGTTTACGTAAGCAATATCCAGCATTTCAATTTCGGGATTGTCGTCCATAAAATCGTACAAGCGACGTGTTCCCATCGCAAATCCGGAAACTATTTTGTACGGATTCATTTTCTTTTTTGATCCGTTTATGACGCCGTTCAGCACCAAATCCACAATGCCTTCGGAGAACATTTCAGTGTGAACGCCAAGATTTTTATGGTTGTTCAAATAGGTAAGCACCGCATTTGGAATACCGCCGATGCCCATTTGCAGGGTAGCGCCGTCATCAATGATGCCTGCGATATTTTTCCCGATTTGTTCTTCGGCTTTGGTTGGTGCTGCCATGTGCATTTCACTAATTTCTTCAACCACTTCAACGCAGGCGGCAAAATTTCTTAAATGAACCAGTGCATCACCAAAAGTACGCGGCATGCGTGGGTTTATTTGCGCAATAACTTTTTTCCCCATTTCAATGGCGGCAATCACAATATCAACCGAAACGCCCAGAGAACAAAATCCGTGCTTATCGGGCGGCGTAACATTCACCAATACAATATCTAAATCCATATAGCCCAAACGGAACAAACTTGGAATGTCACTTAAAAAAACAGGAATATAATCCACCGTAAGTCCAACCATTTTTCGAATATTTCCTCCGATAAAAAATGCGTGCGTGTGAAAACTTTCGCAAAGTTCAGGCGCTGTATAACCGCATTCGCCTTCGGTATGCAAGTGCACAACTTCAACGCCCCGCAATTCGGGCGCACGGGCAACCATGGCTTTTATCAATGCCTGAGGCGTTGCCGAACCGCCCTGAATTAATACCCTGTCACCAGATTTGATAAGTTTTACAGCTTCTTCAGCTGTCATTTTGTTTGGTATATTCATTTTATTAAATTTTAAATAAACAGTTCATAAAGTTTTTTATGCCTAAAAGTGTTTTAATTTTTCTTGATTTCATTCTAATTGGTACAGCCATTTTTATTTATATTTTTTGGGCGTTCCCACAAGGGTCGGGCTTTGCGCGGCAATCTTTTTATTGGTGAAAAACCAATAAAAAGGATTTCTGCTTCAATCCCTAACGCAAACACTGTTTTAAATAGAACTTAACCTTTATCTTTTAACTTTAAGTACTCAAACCTTTAGGCACTTTAGTACTTCTAAGTTATTTTAATTTAACGGCCAACAAATTATCCCAAAAAACTCAATATGATACCCGCGGCAATGGCCGAACCAATAACACCAGCAACGTTGGGTGCCATGGCGTGCATCAACAAATAATTGTTAGGATCCGATTTTAAGGCTTCGGCGTGCACAACCCTTGCGCTGTCTGGCACTGCAGAAACGCCTGCGGCACCAATAAGCGGGTTAATTCTGTCTTCTCCTTTGAGAAACAGGTTCATAAATTTGGCAAAAAACAAACCGCCCATGGTGGCAATCACAAAAGAGATGGCGCCAAGCCCAAAAATGAGCATTGAATCTTTGGTGATAAAAATATCTGCTTGTGTTGATGCGCCCACTGTTACGCCTAAAAGTATCGTTACAATGTCAATTAATTTGGTGCGCGCGGTATCTGCCAATCTTTCTGTTCTGCCAGATTCTTTTAATAAGTTTCCGAAGAAAAGCATGCCCAATAAAGGCAAAGACCCCGGAGAAATAAAGGTGGTTAAGATTAACGCCACAATAGGGAAAAGCATTTTTTCTTTTTGCGAAACCGCCCTTGGTGGTTTCATTCTGATTTTTCGGTCTTCTTTGGAAATTAACAATCGCATTAAAGGCGGCTGAATAACCGGAACCAAAGCCATATAGGAATAGGCGGCAATGGCAATTGGGCCAATCAAGTTTTTAACCACGGTGCCGTCGGCCAATATGTTAACGCCATTTGCCAATTTTGAGGAAAGGAAAATTGCGGTGGGACCATCGGCACCGCCAATAATACCAATTGCTCCGGCTTCAGGAAGGTTGAAGCCAAGGTAAAGTGCGCCTAAAAATGTGGCAAAAACACCAATTTGCGCCGCAGCGCCCAACAGCATTAATTTCGGATTGGCAATAAGCGACGAAAAATCGGTCATGGCGCCAATTCCCAAAAAGATCAACGGCGGATAAATACCTTTTACCACCCCAAAATACAGGTAATTCAACACCGATCCGGTTTCGTAAATACCCGTCTGGTTGCCGGCAACAAACGGTATATTTCCAATAATTACCCCAGCGCCAATGGGAATTAAGAGCAGTGGCTCATAGTCAAATTTAATGCCCAGATAAATAAACACGATTCCAATTAAAATCATCAGCAAGTTTCCTGCTGTGGCATTTGCAAAACCGGTATAATTGTAAAATAGTTTGATGCCCCCAAGTGCTTCATCAATAAAACGATCGTCGCTTACTTCTTCAGTTTGTGTAATTGTTGTTGAATCAGCGGTTGTTTGGGCAGCATTTAAGCCTAGCGCCGGCCTGATGAAAATCAACAGCGACAGCACGCCAAATATTATTAATATTTTTTTCATTTTTTTGTTTTTTACGAGTATTGGCTCTTGTAATTTTATGATGTAAGAACCATTCACTTTTAAATTTTTAGGCCAGTTCTATCATTAATTCACTTTGCAACACTTGCTGTCCAACTTTTACGTTAACGGCACTCACAACGCCCGATTGTTCTGAAGTGATGTTGTTTTCCATTTTCATTGCTTCAAGAACCAGCAAACGGTCACCCACTTTTATGGTGTCTCCAACTTTTACGTCGATGGATAAAATGATGCCCGGTATTGGCGCTACAATTTTTGTTTTTCCTGAGCTGGGATTCACCTTAAATGGTTCAATGGGTTTTCTTGATTTCGCCAGCACCATTGTAGGTGTTTTTGGCTTTGTCATCATTCCCTCTTTCATTTTTACGGAATAAGAAGTTCCGTTTACTTCTAAATCAATAATGTCTTCTTCGTGGGAAATAATTTTAACGATGTAATTATTTTCGTGTATTCTAAATTTAAAATTTTTCATGGTGCTTGTTGTTTTTTGTTGGAAGGTTTTTTAATAAAATCAATCAACAAATAATCCATAATCCGTTAAAGTCTGTTTTGTGTGCCGTATATTTTTGAACTCCATGGCGAGTACAATTTCCGTGCTTGCTTGATGGTCAAAATTGTATTTTCAGTATCGTGTTTCTCGCTAAGATATAGGTGAATGGCCGTTGCGATGGCGGCGGCAATTTCTCCGGTAAATTTTTCATCAGCAGTAACTGAAATGTCTTTTATTTTTCTGTCCCTTCCTTTGGTGACGATTTTGTAAGCATAGAGCATAATAGGAACGCCATATTTAAAAAATAAGGACAAGATGATTAGAGAGCCAAAAACAATGAGCAATCCGGTGATCAAAATAACGTAACCTTCGCTTAATTGATCGATGTATAATAATTTAGGTAGCATTATAATGGGATGTTTGAGTGTTTTTTAGGTGGATTAACTTCTTTTTTGTTGGAAAGCAATTCCAAAGCCCTGATGATTCTGAAACGCGTATTTCTTGGTTCAATCACATCATCAATAAAACCATATTTGGCGGCTACATAAGGGTTTGCGAACTTCACGGTATATTCTTCCTCTTTTTTCTCAATGTAGAGTTGTTTTTCATCCGCATCTTCTATTTTTTTTATATTGGAACCTTCCAATACTTCTACAGCGCCTTTGGCACCCATCACAGCAATTTCAGCAGTGGGCCAGGCATAATTTAAGTCGCCGCGCAATTGTTTGCAGCTCATCACATCGTGCGCGCCACCGTAAGATTTGCGCAGCGTAATGGTCACTTTTGGAACGGTTGCTTCACCATACGCAAACAATAATTTGGCGCCGTGAAGAATAATGCCGCCATATTCTTGTCCGGTT
>JACUUQ010000275.1 GCA_014859175.1 Lutibacter sp.
CACGTTGTTCTTGCGCTATCGCTCCATAACGCCTCGCAATGACGAAATTTGTTTTCGATTTAACATTTGACTTCCGTCTTCGGTCTTTTAACTTTTAATATCTAATATTCAACTTTTCACTTTTAAAGTCCAACGCGCCACCTGGCCCTATCGCTAAAAATGTTTCTCATACATTTTTTTAACGCGCTGTCCTCCCTTCGGATCTGCCGTCTAGGCAGGGGTTAGGGGGCCATACTTCTCCAAATACCATTTTACTGTTTTCAACAATCCGGTTTCAAAATTTTCATCGGCTTTCCAGCCCAGTTCGGTTTCAATTTTAGTGGCGTCGATGGCATACCTGAAATCGTGGCCGGCGCGGTCTTCCACATAAGTGATCAGACTTTTGTGCCGCTGGTTTTTTAAGGGTGCCAAGGTATCCAATATTTCGCAAATTTTTTCGGCAATCTCATTATTATTCCGTTCATTTCTACCGCCAATATTGTACACTTCTCCGTATTTCCCCTTATGAAAAGCCAAGTCCAGCCCTTTGCAATGATCCAGCACATACAACCAGTCCCTGATGTTTTTCCCCTCGCCATAAATTGGTATCGGTTCTCCTGCCACTGCTTTTCTGATGACGGTTGGGATTAATTTTTCATCATGCTGCTTGGGTCCGTAATTGTTTGAGCAGTTGGTGATGATGGTATTCATTCCGTAGGTATGATGGTAACTTCTCACAATCATGTCGCTGGCGGCTTTTGAAGCGCTGTAAGGCGAATTTGGGGCGTAAGGTGTTTGCTCGGTAAACAAGCCTGTTGCGCCCAAAGTTCCGTAAACCTCATCGGTTGACACGTGCAAAAACCGACTGTTTTCGAAACCATTTTTATACACAAATGCTTTTTCCATCCAATATTTATAGGCCACATCGAGTAAAGTAAATGTTCCTTTTACGTTGGTTTCTAAAAACACATCGGGGTGCAGAATTGAATTGTCCACGTGAGATTCGGCCGCCAAATGGAAAACGCCTTTGATGATATGGTGCTGAAAAATGCGCTCCACCAAAGCCCTGTCACAAATATCCCCTTTTATAAAGGTGAAGTTTTTGGCGTTTTTCACCGATTTTAAATGCTCGACATCACCGGCATAAGTGAGCAAATCGAGCACTACGATTTGATAATCGGGATATTTATCAATAAGATATTCCACTAAATTTGATCCTATAAATCCGGCCCCGCCTGTTATGAGTAGTGATTTCATATTTTTTTGTTGTTGGTATTATTATTTTTGAATGTTGAATGTTGAATTATAAATTTTTAATATTAACCTTGATAAACATATATTAATTCATCTATGTTCTTTTACTTTTTTGCATCGCCCAAAAAAGTAACAAAAAAGTCTAGTCTGATGATCTTTTTCTGTAAAATTATTGAATTTTTGCCAACCCGCCATCTGGCCCTATCGCTAAAAATGTTCACCGAACATTTTTTTAACGCTCTGTCCTATCACCCAGACCGCCTTTTCCCGGCTTCACCAGCTGCGAGGCTCTTTGGGTTGCTCCGTCGGCCATTATAATTGAAACTTCATTTCATGAGATCCTGAAAAAAGTTCAAGATGACACTTTCTATATTTTGTTACGAAACCCGCCTGCAGGCAGGAAAATCATAGGACGCTTCTTCTTTACTTTGTTCACAAATTATGCATGAACTCACTTTTAACTTTGAGCTTTCACCTTTCAGCTTCATTCTTTACACACCCCTAGCCCTCCCGTTCTAAAAACGGGACAGGCTTCTCAAGAGGGGAATTAATTGTTGTAAATTTCAACTTTTTACTTTTAATATCTAATATTTAACTTCTAACTTTGATACACATTCCCTCAATGCCTCTTCCCAATCTGGAATTTTCAAATTAAACGCTTGTGCTATTTTATCGGTGTTCAACAAACTGTATTTTGGTCTTTTTGCCTTGGTTTTAAATGCTGATGATGGTATGGGCAAAACTTCGCAATTCCGTTGCGCGATTTTCATAATTGCGGATGCAAATTGAAACCAACTGCACTGTCCTTTGTTGGCATAATGATAAACTTGAAGGCCGTCACTGCTGATTTTCGGAATTATCTGCAAAATGGCCATGGCCAAATCCCTTGCATGAGTTGGCGACCCTATTTGATCTGCAACCACTGAAATACTTTCTTTTTCTTTGCCTAATTTCAACATCGTTTTTACAAAATTATTGCCAAATGCCGAATACAGCCATGAAGTTCTGATAATTATTGAATTTTTCGGATCGATTTCCAACAAGGCTTTTTCTCCGTTTAATTTACTGATTCCATAGGCGTTTTGCGGATTTGTGGCATCGGTTTCCTTATAGGGAATTTCTGAATTCCCGTCAAACACATAATCCGTAGAAATATGGATTAATTTTATTTGGTGTTTTTTGGCAATCAACCCTAAATTTCTGACTGCTATATGATTCACTTCATCGGCCATTTCAAACTCGTTTTCTGCTTTGTTCACATCGGTGTAGGCAGCGCAATTCACTATTGCGTCAATTTTATTTTTAAACACATACTGTTCCGCTTCCTCAAAATTGAGGATATCCAGGCTGAATTTATCCGTGCAAAACAGCTTCAGATTTGGGAATTGATGCCCCAAATTTTCCAGTTCCAACCCCAATTGCCCTTTTGAGCCTGTGATTAATATATTCATCTTCGAAAATTTATATTAAACAGGTCGGCCTTATTAAAAGCAGGCTGTATTTTGTCTTTTTCAGAAATAAGCAATTCGTTTAAAGGCAATTTCCAATCGATTTGCAGTTCTACATCGTTAAAAATGATTCCCCTTTCTGATGCTTTATGGTAATAATTGTCAACTTTATAACTGAAAACAG
>JACUUQ010000276.1 GCA_014859175.1 Lutibacter sp.
ATTTTTGGGCAGAAAAAACTAAAAAAGCCAACGAGCAAATTGGAATGCCAATTTGGAATTTTAACCTTAATTATTAATAAAAAAGGTCAACGTATTTTAGGATAAGACACCTCAATTAGAACTGGAATTGGAATTGGAATCAATGATGGTCATTGGGAAACTGGAACAGGAATAATTTATTCTATAGGTTATCAGAAAAGTTATGGAAAGAATAACAGAGTTAGAATTAATCCAAATCTATTATTTGGTGGATTTCGACCATTTGGAATAACCGATACAAGAGACCAATATTATAGACTAACATCTTTAGGGCTTAACTTACACTATGATTTAATCAAATACGAATCATTATCTCTTGTCACTTCTACAGGAATTTTCGCGAACTATTCGAGAGGTTTATTAGGAGCTGGAGGAGATTGGCCTGAGTCAAATAATAACAATTCAGGCTATTTTGACAGATTATACTTTGGCGGAAATTTATCATTGGGTTTGAGATTATCACCGAAAAACAAAAATATAGCTTATGAAATCCGACCTTTCAATTTTCAAATTGGGAATAATGACTATATATTAGGATACTTAATGTTTGGAATGGATTTCAAATTAAATAAATAGCTACTGCCAACACCTCATCTAATTTATGCTTAAATTTGAACAAGTACAAAATTACAAACACTCAATAAAAATATTGCTTCGGCGGAAAAATCTTCGATTTTAACTGTTTTTGTTTTTGAAATTCTTTAATTCAATTTCCTGAATTTTTTGAACTTTGCACAATCCGCTTTTTAATTTAGGTAAAAATCCACTTTTACAAATTATAACCGTTTATTTTCTAAATTCCTCAAATAAACTCAAATAAATATGTGAATTTGTAACGATAAATTTAGTATGTTAGCGTCCTAAATTATAAAACAGCCACATAATTTAACCCTATTAATGAAAGAAATTGATTTTATCGGCTCCGAAAACGTTGTAAATAGAACATCTTCAAAAAAAATTTCATTAATGGGGGAACCTTTTAACTATTGCAATGGTTTTATATTATCTTTCAAACTCGACAAAACAATCATTTTAATTCAAAAAAAAATTGATGACGTGAAACATTTTACTGTTTTCAACGGTAATTTTGATGCAATGCCAATAAAAAATTTAATAATAATCAATAACTAAACACTAATAAAATATCATGACTGCACATTTCGGATTTTGGGATTATTTCGTTTTTATAGCCTATGCTGTATTAATTTTGGGGGTGGGTTTATGGGTTTCCAGAGACAAAAAAGGACATCAAAAAACGGCCGAGGATTATTTTTTGGCAAGTAAATCTTTGCCTTGGTGGGCCATCGGCGCCTCATTAATTGCGGCAAATATTTCTGCAGAACAGTTTATTGGAATGTCAGGTTCCGGTTTTGCTTTGGGATTGGCAATTGCCTCTTATGAATGGATGGCGGCCATTACCTTAATTATTGTGGGAAAATTCTTTTTGCCCATTTTTATTGAAAAAGGATTATATACCATTCCCGAATTTGTTGAAAAACGATTTTCCACCAACTTAAAAACTATTTTAGCGGTATTCTGGATAGCGCTTTATGTGTTTGTGAATTTAACTTCGGTATTGTATTTGGGATCTTTGGCATTGGAAACCATTATGGGAATTCCTATGGTTTATGGGGTAATCGGCTTGGCATTGTTTGCGGCGGCTTATTCTTTGTATGGCGGACTTTCAGCAGTGGCATGGACAGATGTAATTCAGGTGGTGTTTTTGGTTTTGGGTGGTTTGGCGACCACTTATATAGCTTTAAATGCAGTTTCAGACGGACAAGGTGTGCTTGCTGGTTTTAAAACGATTTATGAAGCTGCTCCCGAAAGATTTGTGATGATTTTTGATAAATCGAGCAAGTACTATGAAATGTTGCCGGGCATCGGCGTGCTGTTAGGCGGTATGTGGGTTGCGAACTTATATTATTGGGGTTTTAACCAGTATATTATACAACGTACTTTGGCGGCAAAATCATTAAAAGAAGCCCAAAAAGGGATTTTATTGGCTGCCGGATTAAAATTGGTGATTCCGTTAATTGTTGTGGTTCCAGGAATTGCAGCTTATGTGATGGTTAACGATCCAGAAATTATGGCGCGTTTGGGCGTTGCCGGACTTAAAAATTTACCGACTTTAGAACAGGCTGATAAAGCCTATCCTTGGTTATTGCAATTTTTGCCTACCGGGTTAAAAGGAGTTGCTTTTGCCGCTTTGGCCGCAGCAATTGTATCGTCTTTGGCTTCTATGTTAAATTCTACTTCCACCATTTTTACGATGGATATTTACAAACAATACATCAATAAAAATGCAAGTGATAAAAGTACTGTGAATATGGGAAGAATTTCCGCCGGTGTTGCTTTGGCGATTGCTTGTTTAATTGCGCCATTTTTACAGGGCTTAGATCAAGCTTTTCAATATATACAAGAATATACGGGCGTTGTGAGCCCTGGAATTTTGGCCATATTTATTTTGGGATTGTTCTGGAAAAAAACAACCAACAAAGGCGCAATTGTTGGGGCTTTGGTTTCAATTCCAATCGCTATGTATTTTAAGGTGGCACCAAAAGGATGGTCCACAAGTGCTGTATTTGTTGATGTTCCTTTCTTGGACCAAATGGGCTATACCGCAATACTTACTATGATTGTGATTGCCATTGTGAGCTGGTCACAAAACAAAGGAAAAGACGATGAAAAAGGAATTCCGCTTTCAAAAGCACTGTTCAAAACAAGTCCGGAATTTAACATTGGCGCATTTGCCGTAATGATTATTTTAGTGGCATTGTACGCCGCTTTCTGGA
>JACUUQ010000277.1 GCA_014859175.1 Lutibacter sp.
TCTATGTCTATCCAATTCCAGCCAATAATTTGGCTGCCAATCCTAATTTAACCCAAAACCCTGGTTATTAACATTAAATCAAATTTAAGATGAAAAACATATTTAAATTTTTGTTCTTTATAACTTTAGCTGTCACTGCTTTTTCTTGTGACAATGAAGACCAAGAACAATTGACAATATCGCCGAAAGGTGCAGGTGAAATTACCTCGCCTGAGGCAGGAACGGCATATGTACTGAATCCGGAAGAAAATCAAACAAATACGATTTTTACAATCACTTGGAATTCTGCTGATTACGATGTTCCTACAGCTATTAATTATGTGGTGGAATTTGCAAAAGCAGGAACTTCATTTGCAGAACCATTTACTGTTGGTTCAACTTCTAATACCTTTTTCTCATTAAACATTGGTGAATTTAATGGTGCTGCAGTCAGTGCTGGTTTGTCACCTTTTGTAGAAGAAGGGCTTGATATCAGAATTACCTCTACTGTCGGATCATTGAAAAGCACTCCTCAGGTTTCTGGAGCAATAACAATTTTAGTGACACCATTTACAACTGATTTACCTAAATTATCAGTACCCGGAAACCATCAGGGATGGGATCCTGCAACAGCACCTCGATTAGCTGCTTCAGCCTTTGGAAAAACTGATTATGTTGGATATATTTGGCTAGATGGTGGCCACAAATTTGTAGCACCTAATGAAACTGGTGGATTCTTTTGGGGAAATATAGATTGGGGATGGAATGGAACAGATGCAGGTAAATTGGTAGTGACAGATGAAACAGATCTTGTTGCAACTGCCGGTTATTACTATGTTCAAGCTGACACCAATTTGTTGACTTATAAAGAAACGCCAGTAAGCTGGGGAATTATTGGTGCAGCGACACCTACAGGTTGGGATAGTGATACTGATTTAGTTTACGATGCTGCCACTAGAACATTATCAATCGATATTAATTTGATAGCTGGAGGATATAAATTCAGAGGTAATAATGAATGGGGAGCTTTTGAATTCGGATCTTTAAATGCAGACGGTTTTATACAAGCCGGCGGTGATTTTACCTTTGACGGAACTCCTGGAAATTACCATGTAGTGTTAGACCTTAGCAATCCAAGAGAATACACCTATACTTTAACGCCTAACTTTTAATAATTATGAAATTTATATATAAAATAGTATTGCTTTCATTGGTCATCATAGGATTTAATTCCTGTGATGCCAATGAAAACTTTGAAATACTGCCGCCTCAAGAGGGGATTACAATCAACAACCCTGTTAATGGTTCAACGGTGGTGCTTGACGACACCAATACGGCCAATCCGGGATTAACGATAAGTTGGTCTGCGCCTACTTTAGTTGGAACTGCAGCTGCTTTTACGGTTGAAGTTTCGCTTACTGGATCTGATGCCGCTCCCATAGTTATTGGGACAACAGAAGCCTATGTATTTAACCTGTCCGTGGTGGAATTAAATACTTTAGCGATTGAAATCTTGGAAATGCCGGGAGACGAAGCTAAAAGTATAGACATTAAAATATCATCCGGAGAGTTTTCTGATATGGTTTCAGTGATATTAACGCCTTACAAGGTTGAATTTACAGAATTATTTTTGGTTGGCTCTTTAACAAATTGGACACCTGCTGAAGCATTGCCAATGACCAAAATTGGTTTCAATGAATTTGAAATCACCGTTGATCTTCCCGATGGCGCTGAATTCAAATTCCTTCCCCAAAACACAGGTTGGGATGGAGATTTTGGTAAAGATCCTGATAATGAAGGCGTAATTATTCAAGAAGGAGAACAAAACCTCGGAGGATATACTGCCGGTAAATATAAGGTTTATGTGAATTTAAATACATTTACCTTTACCGTAACTGAAGTTGTTGCGCCAATTAATTTATTCTTGGTTGGCTCATTAACCGGATGGGAACCTACAACTTCATTGCCTTTCTTTAAAGCCTCTGAAAATGTATTTACCATTGTTGTAAACTTACCTGCCGGTGCCGAATTCAAATTTCTGCCAACCAATACAGGCTGGGATGGAGATTTTGGAAAAGACCCTGATAATGAAGGAAGTATTATACAAGAGGGTGAACAAAACCTGTCAGGTTATGACGCTGGAAAATACCTTGTAATTGTTGATTTTGACACATTAACATACAAAGTTTCACCAGTTGGAAGTTTAAATGTGGTTGGTTCCATTAACGGATGGGACAATGCTTCCGCTTTACCAATGGATGAAGCAAGTTTAGGAATTTTTTCCATTGTTTTAGATTTACCGGATGGCGCTGAATTCAAATTTTTGCCAACGCTTGGCAGTTGGGATGGTGACTGGGGAGCAGATGAGGCCAATGAAGGACGCATTATTCAAGATGGAGAATCAAACCTTTCAGGTTACGAAGCCGGTAAATATATTGTTGCTGTTAACTTTAATACCATGAGTTATACAGTTTCAAAAATTACCGGAACGCCGGCAAATCTATTTTTGGTGGGTGGTTTTAATGGATGGAGCAATACTGCTGGTAATCCACAATTTACCCAAACTTCTGATGGTGTATTTGAAATTACACAAACATTAAGCGCAAACGATGAGTTTAAATTCGTTCCTATTGCAGGAAGTTGGGATAATGACTTTGGCGAAAGCAAAGTAGCCTCAGGAGTTCTTGAACAACTCGAAGAAGATAACCTTAAGGTAACTGCTGCAGGAAGCTATAAAATTATCGTAAATTTTAACAAAGGAAATATTTCCGTTGTATTGCAATAAAATTAAATA
Organism: Lutibacter sp.; assembly: GCA_014859175.1. Taxonomy (GTDB): domain Bacteria; phylum Bacteroidota; class Bacteroidia; order Flavobacteriales; family Flavobacteriaceae; genus Lutibacter. The sequence continues at coordinate 2,774 of JACUUQ010000277.1, forward strand.
ATAAAAAAGGCTGTTCTAAGAGCAGCCTTTTAATAA
>JACUUQ010000043.1 GCA_014859175.1 Lutibacter sp.
GGGGATTTTAAACTGCACGCCCGATTCTTTTTTTGACGGCGGAAAATACAACAATTCAACAGCCATTGTCAATCAGGTTGAAAAAATGCTGAGTGAAGGTGCTACTTTTATTGATGTTGGTGCCTATTCTTCGCGCCCTGGCGCAAAACATATTTCCGAAGAAGAAGAACTGAACAGAATTTTGCCCGTAATTAAGCTTTTAATCCGTGAATTTCCGTCCGTTTTAATTTCTGTGGACACTTTCAGAAGCCAGGTTGCCGAACAAAGTATTCATCACGGCGCGTGCATTGTCAACGATATTTCAGCAGGCGAAATGGATGCAATTATGTTTTCAACTGTCGCTAAACTTCAGGTTCCGTATGTTATGATGCATATGCAAGGCACGCCCCAAAATATGCAGCAAAATCCGGTTTACACCAATGTTGTCACTGATTTGCTTTACTATTTTTCGAAAAAAATTGCCGAATTGCATGAACTTGGCGTAAACGACATTATTACCGATGTGGGTTTTGGTTTTGGCAAAACCACTGAGCACAATTACCGGTTATTAAAACATTTAGCGCTGTTTAAAAATCTGGAAACGCCTTTGTTGGCTGGCTTGTCAAGAAAAGGAATGCTATACAAACCGCTGGGAATCACTGCGGAAACCGCACTTAACGCAACAACGGCGGCAAATACCGTTGCGCTGTTGAACGGTGCCTCCATACTTCGTGTACACGACGTAAAAGAAGCTGTTGAAGCGATAAAAATTGTTGCCTTATTAAACAATAAAATATGACAAAATTAACGCTGATGTTGCTCACATTTTTAATGATTGGCTGCGCAAAAAAAGAAGTTAAAATTCCGACCTTGGCCGAAAAAGGAGTTCAGGAAATACAAAATCATTCGCAAGTTTGGCTGTTTTTTGAAGTCAAAAATAACGATACTGTTGCCGTTGTAAACAGAAAAAACACCATCAGCACCACACATTGGATTTACAATATCGACAAACGCTTGCCTTTAAAAGCGATTATTCCTGCCATTATAAATCTGCAGGACAAACACGCAAATTCCATGCATTCGGAAAAAGGAATGTTTGATTATTTTAGCTATTCCGACACGATTTCAAAGAAACTTTCATTGCTAAAATTTGACGGCGTCACTTTTGAAACAATCGACGAATTGCCACAAAACTTGGTGGAATCAAACGAATCAAAATATGAAGATTACAGCAACATAGCGCTGATTTTCAATCAAAAAAGCGTTCGCCTTAACGACGTTGAAATTGATAAATCAAATTTCAAAAATGAACTCGCGACACTTTTAAAATTTCCTTCTGAAGAAAAAAAGCAAATGCTTCATTTAAACTTTAACGGAAGCTTGTTGTATCAAGATTATTTATTTTACAGAACTATCATCAACAATCTTAGCGGTGAAAACATTTTAGTAAACAAAAACGAATTTATTTTCAATTAAAATAAAGATTGGGTTGTTAACCCTATTATCTGTTTAACAAGCCATCTTTTTTCCTATTTTTACAAAAACAATTTTAATGCTCGATTTTCTGAATTTTTCCTTTCTTAATATTTTAGACATCGTTTTGGTGGCTACGCTGCTTTACTATGTGTATAAACTTTTGAAAGGGAGCGTTGCCATCAATATTTTTATTGGAATTGGGCTCGTGGTGATTATTTGGAAAATAACCCAGGTACTGCAAATGGAAATGCTTAGCGGATTGTTGGGTACATTGATAAGTTTGGGTACCATCGCCATTCTTATTGTTTTTCAGCCCGAAGTGCGAAAATTTTTGTTGATGCTGGGTTCCACAAATTTTACGAACCGACGAAATTTTTTAAAGCAAATTAGCTTTTTGAAAAGCGAAATATACATTACGATGGATGTTGAAACCATTGTAAAAGCATGTGAATCGATGTCGGCTGTAAAAACTGGGGCTTTAATTGTTTTGGAACGAACACACAATTTAGATTTTGTAAAGGCCACGGGCGACAAAATGTATTCCGAAGTTAACCAGCCAATCTTGGAAAGTATTTTTTATAAAAACAGTCCGCTGCATGATGGCGCGGTTATTATAAAAGACAATTTTATTATTTCCACCAGGGCCGTTTTGCCGCTTTCCACAAAAAAAATTCCGGCACGATTTGGTTTGCGCCATAGGGCCGCTATTGGAATTACCGAAAAAACCGATGCGCTTTGTTTGATTGTTTCCGAAGAAACAGGTAAAATATCCTATATAAAAGACGGTGAATTTTTGCTGTTCAAAAATACCCGGGAACTTATCGAAATGATTCGATACGATCTTGGTTAGGCCTCCTAACCCCCGAAGGGGGAATTTAAAAAAATTAAAGAAAAAACAGCTAATTACCGGTTAATCAATTAAACAGCAACTATACCATTTCACCGGCAAATTGCATGTCGTACAACATTTTATAATTGCCGTTTTTCGCCAGCAATTCCAAATGCGATCCCTGCTCCACAATATTCCCCTTATCCATCACAATAATTCTGTTGGCTTTTTTAATGGTTGTTAACCTATGTGCAATAATGATGGAAGTTTGGTGCCTCGTAATTTTATCTGTTGCTTCCTGAATCAATTTTTCTGAATATGAATCGATGGAAGACGTGGCTTCATCCAAAATTAAGATACTTGGTTTGCTTACATAAGCGCGCAAAAACGCAATTAACTGGCGTTGGCCGGAAGATAGCATGCCGCCGCGTTCTTTCACATTGTAATGATAATTATTTGGCAAACTCATAATAAACTCGTGAATGCCAATTTCTTTGGCTGCATCAATCACTTGTTCCAAAGTGATTGATGCATCACTTAATGCAATATTGTTATAGATGGTGTCGGAAAATAAAAAAACATCCTGCAACACAACGGCAATCTGATTTCTTAAAGAAGGCAATGTATATTGTAAAATATTTGTGCCATCGATACAAATTTCGCCGGCATCAATTTCATAAAAACGATTCACCAAATTGATGATGGTAGATTTTCCGGCGCCTGTTGCCCCAACAATGGCCACAGTTTCGCCTGCATTTACCTTGAATGAAATTCCTTTTAAAACTTCTTCGCCTTTATTGTAACTAAAATGGACCTTTTTAAATTCAATATCGCCTTTAAAACTTTTCGCTTCCAAATCACCGGTTTGCGCAATTTGATCTTTGGTGTCCAACACTTCAAAAACCCTGTCGCCGGCAACCATTCCCAATTGCAAAGTGTTAAATTTATCGGCAATCTGGTTCAACGGCCTAAACAACATTTGAGCCATCATAATAAATGCGATAATTTGTCCGATTTCCGTGGTTCCATTATTTACAATATCCAAACCGCCATACCAAACCAGCAATCCGACAGAAATAGACGCCAAAATTTCGGCAATCGGAAAGAAAATAGAATAATACCAAACTGTTCTGATATTTGCTTTTTTATGCAAATCATTAATTTTCACAAATTTCTCATATTCCACTTTTTCGTGGTTAAACAACTGCACAATTTTCATGCCCGTAACGCGTTCCTGCACAAAACCATTTAGGTTTGCCACTTGAATCCGCACTTCCTGAAAAGCCGATTTTATAGCCATTTGAAATATTTTTGTGGCATAAATTAAAACCGGAAGCACAATAAAAGCAATCAATGCCATTCTCCAGTTCATCCAAAGCATCACAATGGCCACCACCAGCATTTTTAACAAATCACTGATAATCATAAACAATCCCTGTCCGAAAAATTGCGCAATCGTTTCTGTGTCGGAAACCAAACGCGTCACCAATTTTCCAACGGAAGAATTGTCGAAATACGACATTTTAAATTGCAGCATATGCTTGTTTAGCTGAACCCTGATGTCTTTAATAATATGTTGCCCCAGCCAATTCACTTTATAAATAAAAATAAACTGCAACAATACCTCGGCGATTAAAAAAACAACCATCAATAATGAGAAGTTTAAAATACCTTCTTTGTCTTTATTTTTAAAATAAATATTGACAATTTCCTGCAACAAAATTGGTTTTGCAACCGAAACTAAAGACAGTAATATTGCCGAAAAAGTTCCTATAAAAAATTCCATGCGGTATTTTCTGGAAAACCCCAATAAACGGTTAAATATTTGCGCGTCAAAAGCGTTGCCTGTAACTTTTTTACTCATTTTTACTGATTTTTTTTGGATAGGTTACCTGCGTTAAAAATAAGCCTTGCGCCGGCGCGGAAGGCCCTGCGTTGCACCTGTTTTCACTTTCAATAACACTTTTAAATTCGGCCAAAGTCATTTTTCCTTTTCCTATTTCAATTAAAGTGCCCACAATGGCACGCACCATATTTCTTAAAAAGCGATCGGCGGTAATGTGAAATACCAGCAATTGGCCTGTTTGTTTCCATTCGGCTTGCATTATATTGCAATTATAGGTTCTTACATCTGAATTTGAGCGGGAAAAACACTTAAAATTGGGTTGTGTTTTTAAGATTTCGGCCGCCTCGTTCATTTTATCAACCGCCAATTTTGTGGTAATTAACTGCCAGGCGGTTTCAGTCAAAAACGGATTTTTCCCCAAGAAAATACGGTATTCATAACTTCTGCTTGCGGCATCAAAACGCGCATGGGCATTTTCTGTGGTCTCAAAAATATCGTAAACTACAATATCATTTGGCAGCAAACCGTTTAATTTAAAAATAATTTCTTGCGGATTAAATTCATTTTCAATGTCAACGTGCGCAAAAAATTCTTCGGCGTGAACACCGGAATCCGTTCTTCCGGCGCCAACAACTTCAAGTGATGTCCTGAATATGATGGAGAATGCTTTGTTCAGCAATTCTTGCACTGTAATCGCGTTGGGTTGCACTTGCCATCCGTGATAGTTGGTTCCTTTATAGGCTAATTTGATAAAATATCTCAATTGAAATGTTATTTTTGTGCAACTGCAAATATACGCCATATTTGTGAGTTCCTAATTTAACAACCAAATGAAAAAGATTTTATTGCTTTCCGATACCCACGGTTATGTTGATGACCAGATTTTAAAATTTGCAAAGCATGTTGATGAAATTTGGCATGTGGGTGATATCGGCTCTTTTGAAGTGGTTGACGCGCTAAAAAAACTAAAGCCATTGCGGGCGGTTTACGGAAATATAGACGATGCTTTGATGCGGGCCGAGTTTCCTTTGGACAATAAGTTTACCATTGAAAAAGTTGCTGTTTGGATGACGCACATTGGCGGTTACCCTAACAATTACAATTTGAGAGTTAAAGAAGCACTGGCAGCAAATTCGCCAAAATTATTTATTGCCGGCCATTCCCATATTTTAAAAGTGATGTTCGATAAAAAACTGAATATGCTGCATATGAATCCGGGCGCTGCAGGAAAATACGGATTTCACACGGTAAGAACGATGTTGCGTTTCGAAATTCATGAAGATACGATTACCAATTTGGAAATTATAGAGCTTGAAAAACGGGCTTAAAAGTTGAAAAGTTAAATGTTAAATGTTTCAGATTTAATGTTTCAAGTTTAAAAAAATTATAAAAATTATAAAAAATCAATTCAATCCAAATTTGTTTTAACCGCAAGGGACGCAAAGTCTTACGCAAGGCTCGCTAAAAGGTTAATTATTTCTTTGCGAAAATCTTGGCTCTCCGAGAAACTCTTTGTAATTAAACGCTATTGCACAGAGATTCACAAAGTAAAAACAAAGATTCACAAAGTTTTAAATCAACATAAATCAATTATTGGCCAATTGCTGGTTTATCTGCAAAAAATGCCATTGCTCAATTTTATTTTGGTTAACTTTTGATTACGCCATTTTCAAAATCGTAAATCAAAAATCAGATATCGTAAATCAATTTGCGTTAGGGATTGAACGGTATGTTTGAGCACTCCCGTTTTTCACGGGATGCGAGTAGTGAAAGCCCGACCCACAGGGGAACGCCCTTGAAATGAAAAAACCATTTCAAACGAATTTGAAATGGTTTCTGCACACTAATATACAAAGATTGTAGGTTTATCGCAATCTGTCCACAGATTTCACGAGTTCTTCATCCTTTTTGATCGCTTTGTTGGCCAAAGCCACAAAAACAATTGTAAAAATAGGAATGAGCAACCCAATACCCTTCTCAGAAACTTGCATTTCTCCAGATAAGTTTTGTGTAAAATACACGAGAATGCCTACTAAAATAAAATTAATCAAAATTGCCAATCGCCCTAAAACAAATTGCAGCTGTCTTTTTTTAAACTGAAAAATTGTGATAAGCGTTAGGATGGCCGATGTTATGAACAACACAAAAATACTTGCCAATAATAAATTGCCGGAACTTAGTGAATCCAAAGCGAAAAATTCAGTTCCTTGCTCTGTTACCCATAAATTAAGGAGAAAAATGAGTCCTCCCGAGAGCAGCGTTGCAATTAATAAATATATCGATTGTATTCTTTGAATCATATTTATGCCAATTGAAGCAAAAATACGTTTTATTTTTAAAGATTAAAAGATTAGTATCTAAAATAAATTATTATATTTGCAATGTCCTACCGCATAATTATATACAGGACCTGCAACTAAAAATCATCACCGCCCAGACTAATTCAAAATGAAATTCTTAAATTAATAAGATCATCATATTTATTCACTAACAATTATTACATATTTACATAATGTTTGAAATTTCCGAACTAAAGGATAAATCTCTTTCTGAATTACAAGAGATTGCAAAAACCGTTGGAGCAAAGAAGTTTAGCCAATTAAAAAAACTGGATTTGGTTTATTTAATTCTAGACATTCAAGCCGCTGCTCCTAAAGTAATTACCCAAAGCGAGACCTTGTCTGACGATGACAAGCCAAGAAGAAAACGCATCGTAAAGAAAGCAAATCAGCCCAAAACAAACAAAAACGTTCCTTCTTCACAAGCACAAAAAGCGCCCGAACTTTTCGCCGCCGTTACAAATGCTGAAGTTGAAGAATCTGTAACACCAGTGCAAGTTGCTGCTGTAAAAAAACCATTTAAAAAAGCCATAAAAATTGTACCGGCTACTCCTGTTGAAAATACAGCGATTGAAACTGTTGAAACACCCGCAATTAGAACCGGTGTGGTAAAAGTTGCCATTAAAAAAGCTGCAAGACTAGAATCGAAAACCGAAACTGAAAGTCAGTCAGAAAGCATTGAAACAATTGTGGACGTTACTGAAAGCGGACAAGACAGGCAAGTTCAAAACCAGCCTAAACAGCCAATTAAACATCCTAAACAACAAGGAAACCAACAACAAGGAAACCAACAGCAAGGAAATCAGCAACAAGCAAACCAACAAAGGGAAAAAGGGCCTCGCAAACCGGGAAACCGCTTTAGAGATCCCGATTATGAATTTGACGGGATTATTGAAAGTGAAGGCGTGTTGGAAATGATGCCTGACGGTTATGGTTTTTTACGTTCATCAGATTACAACTATCTGTCATCACCGGATGATATTTACTTATCGCAATCTCAAGTTAAATTATTCGGCTTAAAAACCGGAGATACCGTAAAAGGTGTGGTAAGACCGCCAAAAGAAGGCGAAAAATATTTTCCTTTAATTCGTGTTTCAAAAATAAACGGATTAAATCCGAATGTGGTTAGGGACCGTGTTTCTTTTGAACATTTAACGCCACTTTTTCCTGAAGAAAAATTTAATTTGGCAGGAAAAAACAGCACACTTTCAACAAGAATTATCGACTTATTTTGTCCGATTGGAAAAGGGCAAAGAGGAATGATTGTTTCTCAGCCTAAAACAGGTAAAACGATGTTGTTGAAGGATATTGCAAATTCTATTGCCTCAAATCACCCGGAAGTTTATCAAATTATTCTTTTGATTGATGAAAGACCGGAAGAAGTTACAGACATGCAACGAAGCGTAAGAGGTGAAGTTGTTGCTTCCACTTTTGATGAACCGGCTGAAAAACACGTAAGAGTTGCCAACATTGTTTTGGAAAAAGCAAAACGTTTGGTTGAATGCGGACACGATGTGGTTATTTTATTGGATTCCATCACACGTTTGGCCAGAGCTTACAATACTGTTGCACCGGCATCGGGTAAAATTTTATCGGGTGGTATTGACGCAAACGCATTGCACAAACCAAAAAGATTTTTTGGAGCGGCAAGAAATATTGAAAATGGTGGTTCATTATCGATTATTGCCACAGCGCTGACTGAAACAGGTTCAAAAATGGATGAAGTAATCTTTGAAGAGTTTAAAGGAACCGGTAATATGGAGCTTCAATTGGAAAGAAATATTGCCAACCGCAGAATTTACCCTGCCATTGACCTTGTTAAATCGAGCACAAGAAGAGATGATTTATTGTTAGATCCAAAAACGGTAAAACGTATGTGGATTCTCAGAAAATATTTGGCCGATATGAACCCTGTGGAAGCTATGGAATTCATTAAAAGCAAAATACAATATACCACTTCAAACGATGAATTTTTAATCTCTATGAACGGGTAAAGCCCCCTAACCCCTACTTCGACTTCGCTCAGTACAGGCACAAGAGGGGGAATTGTCATAAGTTAAAAAAAGCGAGCAATAGCTCGCTTTTTTTGTTACTAATACTCTAGGGATTTCATCTCAATCATTTTTTCTTCGGAAAAGTTGTGGAATGCATTAAATAAAAAAAGCGGGCATTTGCCCGCTTTTCTTTTATTTCGTTATCTATTTACTAATAGAATTCGCCTCTAAAATCTTTAATCTCGGCAGTTTCTTCTAACACTTGAAACAGCATATAAGATCTTCCTTTTAAATTGTTGATGATTTTATTGCGGAAAGTATCATAACTATCAAGTTTTATAAGTGTGTCGCGTTTATTAACTTTAACCACAAATACGCCTTTATCGCCTTCTATTGGTTTCGACACTTCATTTAATTTGATGGTGGACATGGCGCCAACCACAACTGGTTCATTTCCAACACCCGACAATAATGGACTGGCCAAAGTAACACTTGATGCGGCATTCACAGTTGCATTGGTGTTTTTTGCAATTTCTTCTAAAGTAGTTCCTTTTATTTTTGCATTGATCATTGCCGCTTTTTTCTTGTTGATTAATTCAGGTTGAATTTTCGACAAAATATCAGCATTAACCACCAATCCGTCTTTTTCCGACTTGCCTTTAAGCACCACAACAACATAACTTCTTTTTCCGTCAACATCAACGTCAAAACGTTTGGAATCGCCAAGTTTCCTTTCTTTGGCAAATGCCCAAATAACAATTTGGCGTTGGCCGTTTAAACCAGGTATGTTTTCTTCCAATACTTTAAGATTCATCGCAGATTGTACGTTATAATTTTCTTTCTTCGCAACATCTTCTAATTTTTCATCATTTGCCAAATTGGCCATAAGCGTTTCTGCTTTTTCAAAAATGTTATTTTCTGTAGCTTCAGAAGGATCCATCAAACGTGCAAAAGTCGCCAATTTCACAGCTCTTTCAGCTTGTTTTTGCTCATCTACCCTAATTACGTGAAAACCAAAAGCAGTTTCCACAACAGCCATGCTTCCTGTTGGGTTTTTATAAATATAATCGGCAAAATCTTTATCAAAACCAGCTGAAAAAGCCTGGTCTTTTCTGATCCATCCAATATCGCCGCCTTTACCTTTTGTGCCATCTGTATTTACCTCATCAGCAATTTCAGCGTATTTTGTTTTGTTATTTTTAACCAATGCAAAAATACTGTCAGCTGTTTTCTTGGCTCCCTCTTTTGTTTTGACAGAAGCAGATCGAACGGCTCCGGCATAAGAAATTAAAATATGGCTTGACTTCACAGAATCAGGCAATTGCCTAAAGTCAACAATTTTTGAAATTTTGTAGTAGCCATTGTCATTATAAGGGCCGACAATATTGCCAACAGAAGCGCTAAAAATAGAATCAGCAATTGCTGGCGGAAACTGGTTTTTATAGTAATAACCATTATCGATTCCCAAATCAGATTTATTGTCGTTTAAAAAAGCTTCGTAATTTTCGGCATTTTTTAATCCTGGAATTTGCACTTTGGCATTGGCTGCATTGCTGTATTCTTCTCTGTCATTGATAAAATTCACCACTTCCATTCTTGTGTTTTCTTCGTCTTCTTCGGATGGAACGATGTCAAATTTCACATATTCTAAAGTGCGCGTGGCTTCGGATTTAAATCTTTTGGAATTTTTTTTCAAATACTCTTGAATTTCTTTCTTTGAAACTTTTGCTGCTTCATCATCTATTGATGCGTAAGGAACATAAACAAATTGCGCGTCCATTTTGGTGTTTTGGTACAAGTAATCGCGCTCACCTTCTTTTAAAGAAGCGCCCAAACCAGCTGAAACCAATGTGGTATATGCCTGACGTTCCAAATTTTGTTTGATGCTTTTTTCAGTCTCCAGCCAATTTAACCAAGCCTGGTTGTTTCCGGCTTCGGCATCAGCTTTCATATTGGCAATATATTCTTTTAATTTTTCTTCATTAAACAGTCCGATTTCATTTTTGAAAAGCGGAGAATTTTGAATTTCCGGCAATGATACCATCGCATCCCAAATATCTTTTTCACCCACAACAATTCCGGCTTGCTCTAATTGAGATTGGAATATTTTTTCGCCAACCAAATTATTCCAAACAGCATTTACCGCTTGCATTTGTGTCACTCTTCCGCCACTTTGCGATTTGTAATTCTCTACAAGTCTCGCAAATTCCTCTCTGTCAATATTTTCTCCGTTCACTTCACCAATTGAGTTTGTTTTGGTTGCGCTAAAAAATTGCTGAATTGAACTTGGATCCAAAACAAATGCAAAAAGCGCTAAACCTACAATTAGGATTAGGAACATTGAACGATCTCTAATTTTTGATAAAATTGCCATTTCTATAGTTATTTTCTTTTATTACAGTGTGCGAAAATACGATTAAGTATTTAATTATGAAAGTGAAATAATTAATATTAATCACAAAAAAAAGTAAATTCCGAAAGCCAAAAATCTTTAGCGCTCTTTATCTAAAATTTTTAGATAAACTTCCATAATTTTAGAGGAATCTACCTTTAACATTTTGAAATATAAATTATTGATCTCAATGATTTCGTTTTCTTTTGGAATGTCTTCGTTATGGTAAACAATAAATCCGCCCAAGGTTTCATAAGCCTCATTTTCATCAATATTTAAATTGTAGGTTTCGTTCAGATAATCGACTTCCAAACGCGCCGAAAACTCAAATTCAGTTTCATTTATTTTATTTTCCAGCAAATCTACCGTGTCATGTTCGTCAACAATATCACCAAACAATTCTTCAACAATATCTTCAATGGTAATAATTCCGGAAGTTCCCCCAAATTCGTCCAACACCACAGATATGCTTCTTTTCTTTTTGATCAACAGGTTTAACACATTGTTAATCAGCATACTTTCGGGAACAAATTCAACCGGCACTAAAATAGACTTAATGTCCTTTGGCCTTTTAAACAGCTCAAATGCAATGGCATAGCCCAACACATCATCCAAAGAATTGTTATAGACCAAAATTTTAGAATATCCGGTATCAATAAACAGTTGTTTCAAGTCGGCAATATCACCGTTGATGTCCACTGCCACAATTTCGGTTCTGGGAATCATAATTTCACGCGCTTTAACAGAATCGAATTCCAAAGCGTTTTGAAAAATTTGAATTTCAGAATCCACCTCTTCAAAATCATCGCTGTTTTCCAATTGTTTGGTGATATAATTTCCAAGTTCTTCTTTACTGAATTCAGTTTGTTTCACATCGCTGGTTGTGTTAAAAAAAGTTTTCAGCAAATAATCGGAAATTATGGTGATAAAATCTGAAATAAAATAAAATATGATATAGAAAAAATAAGCCAGCGGCGCAAAAAACCAAAACATTTCATTGGCATAAATTCTAAATATTGTTTTTGGCAAAAATTCGGCGGTAACCAAAATGATAACTGTTGAAATTAACGTTTGCAGCAGTAAAGTTGAAAAATCATTTAAATGGAAGCCAAGCAAATTATCCGTAATAATTTTGGCCATAGAGAAGCTGTAAATTACCAAAGAAATATTGTTGCCAACCAGCATGGTGGTAATAAATTTTGATGATTTTGCCGTTAATTTACCAACTATTTTTGACGTAAATCCCTCTTTCTTTTTTTGAAGTTCAATTTGAAATTTATTCGCAGAAATGTACGCAATTTCCATTCCTGAAAAAAAAGCGGAAAGCAGTATTGAAATTACTATGACAAGAATTTGAATTTCCAATGATTAATTGTTTGGTGTTTCCCTTCTTTTCCTGAATCGTCTTCTAAAAAAATACATAAAAATAGCAACTAGCGCAAATCCTGCCAGCAAATAGGCGCGTTCCCTGTCTTCGCTCCATTTTAAGACCGTTTCCACCCCAAATACGATGGCTATAATTAAATATCCATATTCAAATATTTTCCAAATTTTTTGCATCTTTTATTCTTTAATATTAATAACGCCGCTCTGATTTTTCACCCACCAGGTTTTTAAATCTTCTGTCGATTCAAAACCAGTTCCGTAAATAGTGTCCGTTGGTGTGTAAAAAGTGAATTTTTTTTCGGTAAAAAAATAATGGGTTTTTTGGTCCCAATAAATTTGTTCGGTCACCAGTTTGTTTTTTTGCGCATAATTGACAACCACCACATTGCCTTTTATCTCAGAAACTTCAGTTTTCTTGTAACTTTTTGCGTAATCTCCTTCAACAGTCACGGAATCTCCATTTTTCTCAATGGAGGTAATTTTTATGCCTTTTGGAAATTCATTGTAAGGATGATTTTCCCTATTGCTGAAATCAAACATTACAGGCGCAATCATTTTAATGTCAACGTGGCCTGAATCAGTATGTTTATGGTTTATTTCGTAAGCTTCCCCAATAGGCAAATTTTTATCAGCTAAAAAATCCCGCACCTCTTTCACATCGTTTGTGCATGAAAAAAGCATTGCTGCGGCAAAAACCACAGCAATGCTTTTTATATTATTAACAACTGATTTTGTCATTCAACAAATATATCAATTATAATATTTTAAATCTAATTTAAGGCACTATTACTGTTTCATTAATCCAACAGCCAATTTTATGTTTGGATCCAGATTCTACACCTGCCACAAATAAATCTTTTTTAGTTGGAATATTATCAGCATAACTTGCAATAAACCTATTCGCCAATGAACTGATACTAGGGTCAACAGCTTTTGCTTTTAAGGCTTTATTTAAAGCGGCCACATAAACCATTCTTTTAGAAACCACATCATTTCCGCAGGAGTTGGCGCTTGATGCATACATACTTGCAATCAATAAATATGCTTTACCCAATGTTGGTTGGTAATCTATGGCTTTGTATGCATAGCTTCTAGCCTCTTCCAATCTTCCTTTTTTTCTTAATATTTCAGCAACCCGCAACGCATATTTAGCCCTGTTGTAAGAATCAGTTTCCTGGTCTATCGCTTTTTTAAAATACTCCATTGCTTTATTGGTCTCTCCATTTTTCATTAAGATACCTGCATAAAACACAGAGGCCTGCGGTGATGGATCTGCTTTAACATAAGCTTCAACCAATATGTCATAGAAAGGATCATCTGTACATTCTTTATTGTACATTCTAGAAACTGCTCTTTTTAACCAAACAGCATTTGTTTTATTTTCTTGAAAATACTTTTTATTTAGAGGAATCAAGTTTTCACAAGTTGAAATTGCTGCCAATTTTGAATCAAGTGAAATTTCAACAAGCTCTAAATTGCTCAAATGTTGTTCATAAGCCAATTTGTTATTTTTATCCCGATTACTTAAAGTGGTTGAATCTTTCGCTTTAATAAGGTCTAATTGTTTTGAATAATCTTCTCTTTTCAATTCAATACCTTCACCCACTTCATCATAAGTATCAAATACAACCTGCGGATTTGTGTCTTTATATTTATTTAAGACGATATCAAAATACCTGTAAATATTGGTTGGAGAGATGTCCGTTGGATCTGCTTTAAAAGATTTTTCCAATAAAACAAAAACTTCGTCTTCTGATGCACCTTGCGCATCTTTAAAAGTTGCGAAATCACTGTAAACTCTCGCTAAGTCTTGGGGAAAATGTTCCAATCTTTGGGTATAAACTCTTTCAACAAGTTTTACTGCATCGGCTTTATCGGCTGGTGTTGTTGCTGCTTCTAACCTGCTTTCGGCAATTTTAATACCCAACTTATAGATATTCACCGTGAGTGTTGGACAATTGTCCATAGTCCATAACCAGTTTTCGTAAGCAACATCAAGTTTGCCGGCGCTGTAATCGCCTTTAAACAAATTGTATTTTACAATACATTCTTCATTGTCGGCTTGTGAAAAAACAACCGGGGCTGAAACTATAAAAAATAATACAGCTAAAATTTGTCTCATTTGTCTCATCGTCTTAATTTTTAATTAAAATATTTCTAATTTTTTAAACCATTTGTCATTTAATGAAAGGCCTAGTCTAAAATTAACATAATTTTCTTGTACCAAGCCCTTGGCTGTTTGCCCTCTTTTTCCTATCTCAAATCCGAGATTCAAATTAGACAGTTGCTTACTCATTGGTAGCCCTACCCCAAAAGATATGCCAAAATCGTCAATCGCAGTAAAATTGGTTCCGTTTCCTGATGCATCAACTAACAATCCTGTGTTTTCGAATTTTAATCCGGCCCTGTAAGTAACCCTGTCCCAATAACTGGTGATCGAATTAAATTTTGGTGTATAAAAACCTCCAACTGCTATTTTACTGTAATTATCGTAATCAATTTTTGAGTAATTGTTAAAAACACCACCGCTTAATTCCAAAGCATTTTGAAAACTGTAGTCAACACCTGCAAACCATTTGTTATCTTTACCCAAGCCAACACCTATGGTCGATTTTAAAGGCGCTTTTAGGATCCCTGTACTTTTTGCGTTTAAAATAGTGTCTCGTGGAGATTCAAATGTGCCTAACGAAACTGAATATAAATACTCATTGCCGGTTGCCTTAATTTCATTATTAAAATCAAAATTTCCTCCTAAAAGGAAATCCATTTTATCATTCAATTTTCCTTTATAATGAAATCCGCCGTTTAAAGTTAATCCTTTTAAGTTAGAATTTGTTTGATATTTTGTAGCCAAATCAGCATCTTTCACTTGATTTAAGATGCTGTTTTCAATTTTTCCAAAAATGTAATTTCCCTGTAAACCAATACTGAAATTTTTAAATGGCTTGTAGCCAACACTTAAAAATACTTTATTTGTTCCGCCATCGCCAATAAACTGCGTTACTTCTGTAAGATTATTGTCCACATCAAATTCATTTGAAACCAAGGAATATCCTACGGAAGAATTTGGCAACAATCCAAGGGTCATTCCTGCTTTTTCGCCAATAGGAAACCCTAAAGCCAAATAAGAAAGGTACGTAGCAGCAGCTTTTTGTTTAGAATTGCTGTCTTGTGCCGAAATATTTAAATTTTCTATGGCCATTGCATAGGTTGTAAATCTCAAAGATGCATTGGCAGCAGGATTTAAAAAATTTAAACGATAACTTTCATTTAAGGAAACACCAATGCCACCCATACTTACTTGCTCAACAGTGCTTTCGTTATTTTTATCCCCAATTCCGAAAAAAGAATAAGCTGATGTATTGTTTTTTTGTGAAAAACCGACAATAGATACAAATAGTGTTATTACTACTATTATTTTTTTTATCATTTACTTTATATTATAAGTCAAAATAGTGTTCAATCCTTCAAACAAAAAATTAGGATTGGCAAATATGCCATTTTTTAATTTATTTGACAAGAAATTTACGTCTCCTCCTGTTAAAACAACTGTTAAATCTGCATTTTTTTTTCTATACTGATTGATAATTCCATCAATTTCATTGATAATACCATTTATAACACCAGAATGAATGCTTTTTTCGGTTGTGTTTCCAACCAATTCAACTATTTCTGAAGGTTTCAGCAACGGTAATTTTTCGGTAAAAACATTTAATGCCTTATAGCGCATTTGCAGTCCAGGTGAAATTGCGCCACCGTAATATTTGCCTTCATAATTCAGAAAATCGTATGTTATACAAGTTCCAGCATCAATTATTAAAACACTTTTATTTGGATATGATGCGATTGCCGAAGAAACCAGTGCAATTCTGTCGACACCTAAGGTTTTTGGCGTGGCATATTGGTTCACAAACGGCACTTTTGTGTTATAATCTAGTTCGATTAAGTTAATTTCAGCACGCAATTCAGCTATTTGAGATTTATTTACGGAGCCAACCGAAGAAATAATTGCATTTGTGCATTCGTATTTTTTTATAATGGCTACGGCTTCAGAAATAAATGATTCTTTTGTAATGCTTTCATTATGAATACATTTACTGTCTTCAAAAACAGCAGTTTTAATTCTTGTATTGCCTACATCTATTATTAAGTTCATTCTTATTTCGTAAAGAGTTCAAAAATACAACAGATTTTTTTAAATTGTTTTGATATGTCTAAAAAATAAATTTATATTTGCAACCGCTAAAGCGATGGTGCCTTAGCTCAGTTGGTAGAGCAAAGGACTGAAAATCCTTGTGTCCCTGGTTCGATTCCTGGAGGCACCACCATCAAAAAAGTAAACCCTTGATTATCAGGTAGATATTCAAGGGTTTTTCTTTTACAGCGTATTTTACGGCGGAAAGTGTAGGGAAAACAGAAGTTTCAGCTGCACTAAAAAAATGGATTAGAATATGGCCCCAGCTGTCGCAAAGAAATTTATGCTAATAATTGACCATTACTATTTATCCTCTTCATCATCAAAATCTTCATCATTATAATCTTCGTCACCATTGTGATCATTATCTATATCATTATAATCTTCGTCACCATTATCATCAGTATCTAAATCACCATTTTCATCGCCGTCAATA
>JACUUQ010000044.1 GCA_014859175.1 Lutibacter sp.
GACTGTAAGGCAAATTAATTTGAACGCCGGTTGGAATGATGGCGTGGTGATCGGTTACCTTTTTGGTGTTAAAAACCAAAGGCGATTTTTTTAATTTTTTTCCTAATAATGGTGATGTCAAGGTTTGGTAAGCTGTCAGATTTTTTAAAATTTCGGGCACTTTAGGATACACGTCGTCGGGCAAAAAGGTGGTATCAACCCTTGGATACGTCACTACTTTTTGCTCATATAATTTTTGGACGATTTTTAGGGTTTCATCGGCAGAAAAATCGAATTTGTTGTTGCAATAAACCTGCAATCCGGTTAAATCAAATAATTTAGGCGCATTTTCTTTGCCTTTTTTCTTGGTGACGGAAACAATTTCAAAATCGCTTTCTTTTACTTTATTGGCGAGCAATTCGCCGTCTTCCTTTTTTTGAAAGCGTCCTTCTTCGCAGTTAAAAAGCGTTTCCCGATAAAGCGTTTGCAATTCCCAATAAGGTTGCGGCACAAAATTTTCTATTTCCTTGTAGCGATTCACCACCATCGCCAAAGTGGGTGTTTGTACTCGTCCAACGGATAAAACCTGTTTGTTTCCGCCGTGTTTTAAGGTGTACAATCTTGTGGCATTCATTCCCAAAAGCCAATCGCAAATGGCTCTTGAAAAGCCTGCATAATATAAATTGTCGTAGTTTTCCGAGGGTTTCAGATTTTGAAATCCTTCTTTGATGGCTTCGGTAGTTAAAGAGGAAATCCACAAACGTTTGACTTCTCCTTTGTAATTTGCCTGCTGAATTACCCAGCGTTGAATCAATTCCCCTTCTTGCCCGGCATCCCCGCAATTGATGATTACACTGGCTTTGTCGAACAGACTTTTAACAATGTTGAATTGTTTTTTGATGCCGATATTGTCCACCACCTTGGTTTCAAACTTTTCCGGAAGCATGGGCAAGTTGTTCAAATCCCAGCTTTTCCAATGCGGTTTGTAATCATTGGGCTCAAACAAGGTGCATAAATGTCCGAAAGTGAAAGTAACCGCGTATCCATTCCCTTCAAAATAACCGTCGTGTTTGGTATTTGCGCCTAAAACGGAGGCAATTTCACGCGCAACACTGGGTTTTTCGGCAATGCATACTTTCATAAATACTCGTTATTTTGAAGCCGCAAAATACTAATTTTTGCGGTCAAAATGACTGTTTAAATGAGATTGATTTTGAATTATCATTATTAAATCAATTTGCATTAGGGATTACTTCACCCATTTATTATTTTTTATATGAGTTCAGTGAACCTTGTTTGCAGTGGAAATACTTTTTGGCGGTTTTTTTACCGCCAAAAAGATTGTAACGCAAAGCCCGGCCGCTTTTTCAGCGGAATGCCCAACAAAAAGTCGGGCAGGCCCAAAATATTCAATGAATGATTGCTTTTTTAGGCGCTTTTGGATTATTAGCTAAGAGAAACAATTATATTTGTGGGTATTTAAATGTAAAACTTATGAAAAAAGCGCTCAAAGAAATAAAACTTGGTTACGGATTGGGGAACCTGAAATTTGGAATGACCAGAAAAGAAGTGGAATTAATGTTGGGAAAACCTTCATTTATCGACAAATATTCGCATTCGGATTCTAAAAAGGATTTGACGGAATCTTGGCAATATGACGAATTATTAATATCGCTTAGTTTTGATGAAGAAGAAGATTGGCGGTTAATTATGATTTCTGTGAACGATGATTTTTATGAATTGGAAGGAAAAAGCTTGATTGGCTTGTTTCAGGAAGGTTTGATCAAAGAATTGGACGAAATGGATTTGGGGGAATGGAGCCTTGAAGATTGTTCGGAGGACGATACCGAAGATCAGAAAGTGATTGAAATTGATGAAAAATCAATCAATTTTTGGATCAATGACGGTGTTTTGGATGAAATTCAGTGGACACCTTTTTTTATTGATGATGACACCATTGATTGGCCTGAGTAAAATTTGGCATTAGGCACAAATACAGCTTTTTACCATTAAGTGCCTAGAGTTTGGAGTGCCTAAAATGCCTAAAGTTATTTGGTGCTTTAAATGAAAAATGGATTGATGTTGGCTATTGGGAATTGTTAATCGACAAAAACAGCATTTAAAATACCTTATAAATAGGCAATTTTAAATGCGCATCTTCATAATAAGGCGAATTTTTATAGATAAAATCCAACTGCGCTTCCGGACTTCCGGCAAAATCTTTGTCGGTGTTCATTTTTTGGTTCAGCGAATCTTTTAAAGTTGGATTTTTCATCAGCAACTTTTCCGCAATATCTTCAAAAACATAAGATGAAAAGTGTTCCTTTTGCTCTAAAACGGTATCGAAAAAATTCCAGTTAAAGAAAGAATCCGTTGCTTCGGCTTCTAAGGTTTCCACAATATAGCGCAAGCCATTTTGATGTGTGGGAATATAGATATCTCCCTTTTGAAACAGTACTTTTTTTGTTATTGAAGAAACTTCTGTTTTTGAATGGATAAAATGTCCTTCAAAAGGTTTTGTGCTTGTTTTGTAATCTTTAATATGTTGTTCTTCCGCGGTTATGGCGGTGTCGTTTTTGAAAACGGCGTACTCAATATGATTGTCTTTTAAGCGCTCCAAAACTTTCTGCCAGCCTTGTTTTAAAATATAGGCTTTTGGTATTTTTATTTCCTTTGACGGAATATAATTGTTGAAATATTTTACAGGTTTTGTATAAGGTTTTGTGCGGTCGTAAAACAAACGTTTGCCGTTGGTCACTTTACTGTCGATATAACTTCCTTCATAACCTTTAAATTGCAGTATTGAATAATTGTTTTTATCGAGTTCAAAAGAAATGGGATATGTTTTTTTTGCCAAAATTTTCGTCACTGCATTTTGGCGAAGTTCTTTAATTTCATTGCCTTTTTCAATGGTGAAATCAATTACCGATTCCAACAAACTGTAGGTTTGCTCAACACGTTCTTTGTAAGGTTTCAGCATATGGGTTTCCACCATCATTCCCAAGGTATTGAATAGCGTGGTGTACCCTGTTGAATATCTCGGACTGTCGAAAAACTGGCTAAAACCGGCTTCTGGCGTTGTTCCCCAGACATTTACATAAGGCGTAATAATAATATCTTTTTTCAGTAACGAAGCTTCAATATTGGGTCTCATTTCATTTTCAATAAAAGCGCCCAAATCGTTTCCCAAATTATTGTTTTGCGTAAACAAATGGGTAATTCCGTATTGGTAATCGGCGCCATTGCTCACGTGATTGTCGATAAAAACGTTGGGTTTCACCAAATGAAAAATTTCAGCAAAAGCTTTGGCATTTTTTGTGTCGGCTTTGATAAAATCGCGATTTAAATCAAAATTCTGTGCATTTCCCCGAAATCCGTATTCCTTCGGTCCGTTTTGGTTTGCGCGGGAATGGCTGTTTCTGTTTAAAGCGCCGCCAATATTGTAAATTGGAATGACCGCAATCACAATATTTTCTAATTTTTTGATTTTGTTTTTATCCTGAACAATATCTCTCAAAAGCATCATACTTGCATCCACACCATCAGATTCTCCCGGGTGAATGGCATTGTTGATTAAAATAGTAATTTTTTTGCTGCCGTGAATATTATTGAAATCGAATTCTTTTGAAGCGTTAAAAACAACCAGATGCAATGGAAATCCGCTGTCTGTTTCTCCCATTTCCAAAATAGAAATTTCAGGATAGGCAACGGCCAATTCTTTGTAAAATGTTATGGTTTCCTGATAAGTGGCCGTCTCAGTTCCCTTTGATTTTTCGAATATGGTTGTGAAATCTTTCCCTGTTTTTTGAGCCGAAATTACACCCGAAAATAAGATGATTAGAGCAAAAAACAGGTTTTTTTCAACAAACATCCTCATAATTTTTTTGGAACGCTTCCCGGAACAAAACCAGAAATATCGCCGCCGTTACGCAAAACATCGCGCACAATGCTTGAGCTTATAAAGGAAGTTTCGGCTGAGGTCAGCAAAAACACCGTTTCAACAGTCGATAATTTTCTGTTTGTTTGGGCAATCGCTTTCTCAAATTCAAAATCCGCCGGATTTCGCAAGCCTCTTAAAATAAAATGAATATTTTTCTTTTTACAAAAATCGATGGTTAAGCCCGTATAGGTTTCCACCTTTATTTTAGGTTCATTTGCGTAATGTTTTTTGATAAAACTGACACGTTCTTCAAGCGAAAATAAGTAGGCTTTTTCTGTATTTACACCAACAGCAATAATAATTTCGCTAAACAATGGCAATGCTCGGTTAATAATATCAACGTGGCCTAAAGTAATTGGATCAAATGACCCTGGGAAAATTGCTTTTTTCATTTGTTTTTGTTTAAAGCCATTTCAATGGCGTTATGAAAAAGTTCGGCTAAACTAATGCCTGCCGCTTCGGCCTGTTGCGGAATTAAACTTGCAGTTGTCAATCCGGGCACGGTATTCATTTCTAAAAAATAAGGTACGTCATTGACCAAAATAAATTCAGAGCGTGAAAAACCGCTCATATTTAAAATTTGATACACATAAGCCGCTGTTTTTTCTAATTTTTTGTGAATTTCAGGGGGAATTCTGGCGGGCGTAATTTCTTGCGATTTCCCCAGATATTTTGCCTCATAGTCAAAAAATTCGTTTTCGGAGACAATTTCTGTCATTGGCAACACTTTAATTTTTCCTTCATACTCAAAAACGCCAATGGTTATTTCCGGACCGTCTAAAAATTCTTCTATTAAAATTTGGGAATCTTCTTTGAAAGCTTTTTCAATGGCAGGAATCATTTCCGAAGTGGTTTTTGCCTTAGAAATTCCGAAACTTGAACCGGCATTGTTTGGTTTTACAAAACAAGGCAAACCCACTCTGCCAATTATTTCTTCCACATTAATATTGTCGCCCTTATTTAAAAAGTAAGATTTTGCGGTTTTTATGCCATATTGTTTCACCACACTTAAACAATCGCGCTTGTTAAACGTTAATGCCATTTGGTAAAAAGGCGCCGAAGTGTGTTTAAGACCGATCAATTCAAAGTACGCCAAAATGGTTCCGTCTTCGCCAGGATGCCCGTGAATGGCGTTAAAAACACAGTCGAAGTTTATTTTTTCACCTTTAATTACTACCGAAAAATCGTGTTTGTTTATGGGAAATTCATTTTCAAAATCATCAACAAGCACCCATTTTTCTTTAAGAATGTGAACTTTGAAGGTGTTGTATTTTTTTTTTGAAATATTTTGATAGACAACCTGGCCGCTTTTTAAGGAGATTTCAACTTCCGAAGAGTATCCGCCCATAATGATGGCAATATTTTTTTTCATTCTGTGTTTACTAAGTTGAAATACAAACTTACATATTATAAGTTAAAAGTTGAAAGTTAAAATTTGAAAATTTGAAAATTTGAAAATTTGAAAATTTGGAAATGAATCAATGCTGAAATTAAAAGATTCAACAAATAAATCGTCACGCTGAGCGCAGTCGAAGTGAACAAATCAAGGATAAAAAAAGTATCTTTGCACAAAATCAAAAAACGGGAATATGAGTTTTTTTAAATTTATTGGGTCTAAAGTGTTTTTAAAGCAGTTGGTGATGGCATTTGTTGCCATAGTGGTATTGATTGTGCTTGGTGTGTTTTGGTTAGATTTTTCAACCAACCACAACCAGAAAATTGAGGTGCCCGATTTGGCGAAAATGAGTTTAGATAAAGTTGAAGGAACACTTAACGAATTGGATTTGAATTGGGAAGTGATAGATTCAGCAAGTTATAGTCCGGATTATCCAAAAAAATCGGTGATTGAACAAAGTCCGGAAGCAGGTGATTTTGTGAAAGAAAACAGAAAAATTTATCTGACCTTGAATCCATCTGGCTATAAAGATGTTGAAATACCAGATTTTTACGGAAAAACAAAAAGACAGGCAACCTCACAATTAACAGCCATCGGATTTAGAATAAGCGCACATGAAATTTATGTGAGTGATATCGCAAAAGATGTGGTGAGAGGCATAATTTATAACGGAAGTGATTTAAAAACAGGCGATAAAATTCCGCAAAATTCAGAACTTATCTTAAAACTGGGCGATGGAAATGAAGAAGCGCCATAAACAGAAACTGTTGAAGAAGTGATTGAAGAATGAAAACAGAAGACATAGAAGATTTAGATAAAGAAGAATTTTACGAACATTACAGGTTTGTTGCCAGCGAAGGCCAAGAGCCGTTGCGCGTGGATAAATATTTAATGAATTTCATAGAATATTCTACCCGAAATAAAATTCAACAGGCCGCAAAAGCAGGAAACATTTTGGTGAATGACGTTGCTGTAAAATCAAATTACAAGGTAAAGGCAAAAGACGTGGTTCGCGTTGTTTTGGCGCATCCGCCGCACGAAAATTTATTGGTTGCAGAAAACATTCCTTTGGATATTTTGTTTGAAGATGATGAGGTAATTGTGGTGAATAAACCTGCCGGAATGGTAGTGCATCCCGGTCACGGAAATTATAGCGGGACTTTGGTGAACGGATTGATTTATCATATTGAAAATTTACCGACAAACTCCAACGAACGTCCGGGATTGGTGCACAGAATAGACAAAGATACCAGCGGATTGCTGGTGGTGGCAAAAACCGAATATGCAATGGCGCATTTGTCCAAACAATTTTTCGACAGAACCACAGAGCGTTTGTATTACGCTTTGGTTTGGGGAAATATAGATGAAGAAGTAGGAATTATTGAAGGAAATATAGGCAGAAGTTTAAAAAATCGCTTGCAGATGGATGTATTTCCAACCGGAGAATTTGGTAAACCTGCAATTACACATTATAAAGTGCTTGAGCGTTTTAGTTATGTCACTTTAATTCAGTGCAAGTTGGAAACCGGACGAACGCATCAAATTAGGGCGCATATGAAACACATCGGTCACACACTTTTTAACGATGAACGCTACGGCGGAGACATTATCCTAAAAGGAACAACGTTCACCAAATACAAACAATTTGTCGAAAATTGTTTTAAAACATTGCCAAGGCAGGCACTTCACGCAAAAACATTGGGTTTTCAGCATCCGATTACCAAAGAATTTTTACAGTTTAATTCGGAAATGCCAGAAGATATGCAATTGTGTTTGGAGAAATGGCGCAGCTACACTATCAATCAAAAGGAATAAAAAAAGAATAAAATGAAGGAATTTGATGTTGAAAACTGGAACAGACAAGCACAATATAATTTTTTCAAAACGTACCAGGATCCTTTTTTTAATATTACCGCCAATTTAGAAGTCAGCAAACTTTATAAGTATTGTAAACAAAACAAATTGTCGTTTTCTTTGTCATGTTTGTACGTTGCTTTAAAATGTGCCAATGAAATAACCGAATTTAAACTGCGTATAAAAAACGATAAAGTTTACGTTTTTGAAACGGTAAATATAGGTTCGACAGTCTTAAATGATGACTTAACCTTTTCGTTTTGCGATTTTGAGTTTCATAAAACGATGCAAGCATTTGATGCGAACGGAAAAATAGTGCTCGAAAAGCACAAAAACGGCATCGTATTCAATGCACAGGAAGATCAATTGGGAATCATACATTGCTCCACAATTCCTTGGGTATCTTTTACCGGATTTAAGCATGCACGGAATGGAAATGAAGGCTTGCAAGGAATTCCGAAAGTGGTATTTGGCAAAATGTTTAAGGAAAACGAAATTCAAAAAATCCCTTTTTCGGTGGAAGTTCACCACGCTTTAATGGATGGTTATCACGTTGGTTTGCTCTATGAAAAAATGCAAAAATTCATCAATGAACTTGTTTAAATTGGAAATATTTCAATAATAATTTATAAAAAGGCAAATATTTATTTATTAATTTTTAATTTTAAGAAATCATTTAATAATCATTAAACAAAAAATTGCTTGGTTGAAAGACATTTCAGCTAAAAAATGACAAAAAATAAAAAATGAAAATAGTAATCTCCCCGGCCAAATCATTGGATTATGAGACTCCAATTCCTACAAAGCAATTTACACAAGGAATTTTTTTGGAAGAAGCCGCAAAAATAAATACCGTTTTAAAAAAGAAAACTCCAAAACAACTTTCAGCATTAATGAGTGTTTCGCCAAATTTGGGCGAATTAAATTGGCAACGCAACCAGGAATGGGCATTGCCTTTTACTAATGAAAACTCGCGCCAATCTATTTTTGCTTTTAAAGGCGAGGTTTATATCGGGCTTGATGCTTATTCTTTGCCATTAGATAAATTGGAAATCCTTCAAAATAAATTAAGAATTTTGTCCGGCCAATATGGTTTGTTAAAACCGTTCGATTTGATACAGCCTTATCGTTTGGAAATGGGAACCAAGTTAAAAGTGGGAAAAAAGGAAAATTTATACCAGTTTTGGGGCAACAGCATCACTGAAAAATTAAATGAAGAACTTGTTGATAATGAATTATTTATTAATTTGGCTAGTGCTGAGTATTTTAAAGCAGTAAAACCAAATTTGTTAAAAGTCCCTGTTATAACACCGGTTTTTAAAGATTTAAAAGACGGGAAGTTAAAAGTCATTGCTTTTTTTGCCAAAAAAGCAAGGGGATTAATGGTTCGTTTCATCATCGATCACAACATTGAAACGATTGAAGGTTTGAAAAATTTTAATTATGAAGGCTATGCTTTTGATGCGAATTTATCCTCAGCAAATGAGTTGGTTTTTACGAGATAAATTTAGATTTTTTCTAATTTGTATTGATTTTTTATATAAGTTTGCGCCAACGTTTGAAGCAGCCATGAAAGAAGAACGTTTTTATATGGCTAACTTGTATGTTTGCAGGTCTTTAAAACACAAAATTATTAAAAAATATAACGAAGAATTAAGCATTTTAATGACTTCATTTAACCACATTTTAAAGTTATTCAATCTATTGAAAATTGTACGGCTTGAAAAAAATTATTTAGTATTGAGAGTATAGCTACAAAATCCTTTTTTGAACTTAATATGAGTCTAAAATGACTGCCTTATTAATTGTAAAATTAAAATACTGAATGAACACAAAATATATCGATTTAATAAGCCAAACTTTCGATTTTCCGCAAGAAGAGTTTTTTGTTGACACCAATAAAAACTTACATTTTCATGACATTGACACCATGAAATTGGTGGAAGAATTTGGCACGCCTTTAAAATTTACTTTTTTACCTAAAATTAGCGAAAACATACAAAAAGCAAAAGCAATGTTCTCAACAGCAATGCATAAGCACAAGTATAAGGCTAAATATCATTATTGTTATTGCACCAAAAGTTCCCATTTTAAACATGTGTTGGATGAGGCTTTAAAAAATGACATTCATATTGAAACTTCTTCTGCCATCGATATTGATATTGTTGAAAACCTAAAAAAAGAAGGTAAAATAACAGATAAAACTTACATTCTTTGCAATGGATTCAAACGCGATGAATATATTGCAAACATTCAGCGATTGATTAATAACGGACATAAAAACTGCATTCCGATTATCGACAATTATGAAGAAATTGGGTTGCTTACCGAGGGAACCAGAAAAAAAATGAATATAGGCATCAGGATTGCTTCTGAAGAAGAGCCAAAATTCGAATTTTACACCTCACGATTGGGAATTGGCTACAAAAATATTGTCGATTTTTACCGACGTGAAGTAAAAGACAATCATAAGGTGAACCTAAAAATGTTGCATTTTTTCATCAATACAGGCATTAAAGACAATGCTTATTATTGGAACGAATTAAGCAAATGTTTGAAGGTTTATATCAGTTTAAAACGAATTTGTCCAAGTTTAGACAGCTTAAATATTGGCGGCGGATTTCCAATAAAAAACTCGTTGGCTTTCAATTACGATTATGAGTATATGGTTAATGAAATTATTAGCCAGATAAAAGAAGCCTGCGATGATGCCGAGGTGCAGGTTCCGCATATTTTTACCGAATTCGGAAGCTATACGGTAGGTGAGAGCGGCGGTGCGATTTACAAGGTTTTATACCAAAAAAAGCAAAACGACAGAGAAAGATGGAATATGATTAATTCTTCATTTATTACCACTTTGCCCGACAGTTGGGCCATAAACAAACGGTTTATTCTATTGCCTTTAAACAGATGGAATGATGTTTATGAACGCGTGTTGTTGGGCGGTTTAACTTGCGACAGTGACGATTATTACAATTCGGAACAACATATTAACGCCATTTATTTGCCTGTTTATAAAGAGGAAAAACCATTGTATTTGGGTTTTTTTAATACCGGCGCTTACCAGGAATCAATTGGCGGTTACGGCGGATTGCAGCATTGCTTAATTCCGCAGCCAAAACATATCATTATATCAAAAGATAACGAAGGAAAACTAGAATTTAAAGTGTTTAAAGAAAAACAAACAGCAAGCGATTTTTTAAAAATATTAGGTTATGAATAAAAGAACTTACGCGGGGATATCTGAACAATATGCCAAAATTGAAACTTCAAAAATAGTTTTGATTCCTGTTCCTTATGACGGAACAAGCACTTGGCAAAAAGGAGCCGACAAGGGACCTGAAGCGTTTTTGAATGCTTCAGACAATATGGAACTTTATGATATTGAAACTGATTCTGAAGTTTATAAAAACGGGATTCATTTAGCAGATGCCGTTACGGAGAATTCTTCACCAGAAAAAATGGTGGCTGCCGTACATGCAGTCACAAAAACATTTATAAGAAAAAATAAATTTGTCACCATTTTAGGTGGCGAACACTCGGTTTCTATTGGAGCAATCAGGGCTTTTAACGAATGTTTCAATAATTTAACGGTGGTTCAAATTGATGCGCACGCCAATTTACGAAAAGAATACAACGGATCAAGCTGCAACCATGCCTGTGCGGCTTATGAAGCCAGCCAAAACACCAATTTGGTTCAGGTAGGCATTCGCAGCATGGATATTTTGGAAAAAAGTGTGATGGATCCCGACAAAATATTTTTTGCCCACGAAATGGCCATCGACGATTATTGGATGGAAAATGCCATTGATGCGATGGGTAAAAATGTTTTTATCACATTCGATTTGGATGCGTTAGATCCTTCATTGATGCCATCAACAGGGACGCCTGAACCGGGAGGATTGCTTTGGTATGAAACCCTAGATTTTCTGAAAAAAATATTCAAACAAAAAAATGTGGTTGGATTTGACATTGTTGAATTATGTCCGAACGAAAAAGACAAATCATCCGATTTTCTTGCCGCAAAATTGTACTATAAAATGCTAAGTTACAAATTTGACAATACAGAAGACGAAGATTACGGAAACGAAGCCGGTTATAAAGAACCTAATAATAAAAACTCAAAATTCGAAGACGAAGATTATGACTAATAAAGGAGCTATTTCCCAATTTATTGAAAAGTATTACCTTCATTTTAATGCTGCAGCGCTAGTTGATGCCGCAAAAGGATATGAAGATCAGTTGGCAGCTGGCTCAAAAATGTTAGTTTCTATGGCAGGTGCCATGAGCACTGCTGAAATAGGCAAAGTATTTGCCGAAATCATCAGACAGGATAAAGTGCATATTATTTCTTGCACCGGCGCAAATTTAGAAGAAGATGTGATGAATTTGGTGGCGCATTCCCATTACAAAAGGGTTCCTCATTATAGAGATTTAACGCCTCAAGATGAATGGGATTTAATGGAAAAAGGCTTAAACAGGGTCACCGATACTTGTATTCCTGAAGAGGAAGCTTTCAGAAGATTGCAAAAACATATTTTCAAAATATGGAAAGATGCCGAAGACAAGGGAGAACGATTTTTCCCACACGAATTTATGTACAAATTGGTGCTTTCCGGCGTGTTGGAACAATATTATGAAATTGACCCAAAAAATAGCTGGATGATTGCCGCTGCACAAGCCAATTTGCCAATGGTTGTTCCAGGTTGGGAAGACAGCACGATGGGGAATATTTTTGCTTCCTACGTGTTAAAAGGCGAACTTAAAGCAAGTACCATGAAATCGGGGATTGAATATATGACTTTCTTGGCCGATTGGTACACTGCAAATTCTAAAACCGGTATTGGATTTTTCCAAATAGGCGGCGGTATTGCAGGCGATTTCCCAATTTGTGTTGTGCCAATGCTTTACCAAGATTTGGAACGAACAGACACCCCATTTTGGAGTTATTTCTGCCAAGTTTCAGATTCTACCACGAGTTATGGGTCGTATTCAGGCGCGGTTCCAAATGAGAAAATAACTTGGGGAAAATTAGATATCAATACCCCGAAATTTATAATTGAATCTGACGCAACCATTGTTGTGCCGTTAATTTTTGCGTATTTGTTAAATATGTAATTGCAGTTTTATGAAAAGAGTTATAGTAGATTACAGTAAGTTAACCAGTGATATTTTAGATTTATTGGTGGCGAAATTTCCGAATGGATATGGTTACAAAGACATCATTACCTTTAAAAATGCCAACGGCGAAACCGTTAGGGCAGTGGAGGTAAGTTTTGAAGACACCATTTATCTTGTTAAAATTAGTTTGAAGCTGGAAGAAACCATGGAAGATTATGATGCGGATGAAGATAATTTTGATGATGTGTTTGACAGTGATATTGAAGATATTGCAGATGAAGAGGTTGATGATGAGTTGGATTAGTTGGATTAGTTCAATGAAGTGACAATATTCTATCCTATAAAAAAATTAAATCTAAAAAAAGAAACCCGCAATTTGCGGGTTTCTTTTTTTTGTGAAGATTAATTGTATTTGCCTTCTTGACCCAATTCTTTTACCAATTCATAATAAAAAATGGCTCTGTATTTGTTTCTATTTGATTTTCCAACTTTTTCAATAACGTTTTCAATCGCTTTGTCTAATTTTGGACTGTCAGGCAATCCTAACTTTTTTATTAAAAAGTTATTTTTCACGGTTTCAAGTTCTTTTTTATCGGAACCCGATACAGTTTCAGCGTCAGCTTTGTAAATTGAAGGGCCTAAGCCTTTTGTTACTTTTGTCAATAAATCAGCATCAAATTTAAGACCCAATTTTTTCATTTCACTTTGATAAAGTGTAATTTTTTCATCGAATTTACTCATGATTTCAATATTTTAAATTAAAAATAAAATTCTATATATAAAGTTAAAAAATAATATTGAAAAAACATAAGTTTTTGTTAACAATCTGAAATATTAACACTTACGGCCAAACCGCCTTCCGATGTTTCTTTGTATTTTGAATTCATATCTTTTGCCGTTTCCCACATAGTTTCAATCACCTTGTCTAGTGGCACTTTGGCATTTACGGCGTCAGATTCCAATGCCAGCTCAGCCGCATGAATGGCTTTTATGGCGCCCATAGCATTGCGTTCAATACAAGGAATTTGAACCAAACCGCCAATTGGGTCGCAGGTCAATCCCAAATGATGTTCCATCGCAATTTCACTTGCCATGAGCACTTGTTCCGGACTTCCGCCGAGCAATTCAGTCAATGCGCCCGCGGCCATCGCAGATGACACGCCAATTTCTGCCTGGCAACCACCCATTGCTGCTGAAATGGTGGCGCCTTTTTTAAAGATGCTTCCAATTTCTCCGGCCACCAATAAAAATTGTTTCACATGTTCAAAATTTGCCTGATGGTTTTCAATCACCATATAATACATTAAAACGGCAGGAATTACACCAGCACTGCCATTTGTTGGCGCGGTGACAACTCTTCCTAATGAGGCGTTCACTTCATTAACGCTTAAGGCCAAACAACTTACCCATTTTAGGATTTCCCGGAACTTCACTTCCGTTTTTCTGATGCTTTGCAGCCATTCCGCAGGAGAATTATAGACAAAATCAACATGTAGTTTTTGATGAATATCATAAGCACGACGCCTTACATTCAATCCGCCTGGAAGTGTACCCGATGTGTGACAGCCACTATACATACATTCTAGCATGGTGTCCCAAATGCGTTTTATTTGATTATCAATTTCTTGCTCACTTCTTAATGATCTTTCGTTTACCAAAACAATTTCTGAAATCTTTAAATTTTGCTGTTCGCAATAAAGCTCCAGTTCTTTGGCAACTTGTATCGGATACGGAAATGTTTTATGGATTTTGATATTTTCCTTGGCGTGAATCAGTTCTTCTCGCACCACAAATCCGCCGCCAATGGAATAATAGGTATCAGAAGAAATTTCCATACCATTTTCAAACGCCCTGAATTTGATGCCGTTTGCGTGAAATGGCAGAAATTCCCTATTAAATATAATGGCTGTTTCTGGGTCGAAATCAATTAAATTTTTACCGCCAAAATTTATTTTTTTAAAGGTTTGAATGTTGTTGGTGATGGGAATAATTTCATCCGTAGGAATGGTTTCAGGATTTTCCCCTGCCAAGCCCAATAATATGGCCAAATCGGAAGCATGACCTTTTCCGGTTAAGGAAAGCGAACCGTATAAATCGACTTTTATAGATGTGGTTTTCGTGAAATTATCCTCTTTTTTAAGGTGATTGATCCATCTTTCCGCAGCGCGCCACGGACCTAAAGTATGTGAACTGGAAGGACCGATTCCAATCTTTAACATATCAAAAATCGAAATACACTCCATTTTTATCGTTTTTTAAAACACTTATGCAAATATATAGCATTGCGTAATATCCCAATCATTTTTATAAAAATTATGGTATTTGAAGCGGTTTCAGTGACAATTTAGAACCAAGCTTGTATATAATTATGACAACTTGACATAATTTTTGCAATGGCATAATCATTGAATACCGTTAAGCAGAGTTTAAAAAACAAAAATTAAATAGCATAAAGTCATGGGAAAAATTATAGGAATAGATTTAGGGACAACCAATTCATGTGTTTCCGTAATGGAAGGAAATGAACCAGTGGTAATTCCTAATGCAGAAGGAAAAAGAACAACACCTTCTATTGTGGCATTTATTGAAGGTGGAGAAAGAAAAGTGGGTGATCCTGCTAAACGTCAGGCTGTTACAAATCCTTTAAAAACTGTTTATTCGATTAAACGTTTTATGGGAAACAAATATTCTGAATCTAAAATGGAAGCAGAGCGCGTACCTTATAAAGTTGTTAAAGGTGATAATGACACACCTCGTGTTGATATCGACGGAAGATTGTACACGCCACAAGAAATATCAGCCATGATTCTTCAAAAAATGAAGAAAACCGCCGAAGATTATTTAGGAACAGAAGTAACGGAAGCCGTTGTAACGGTGCCTGCTTATTTTAACGACGCACAACGTCAGGCCACTAAAGAAGCCGGAGAAATTGCCGGACTTAAAGTGAGCCGTATTATTAATGAGCCTACTGCTGCGGCATTGGCTTATGGTTTGGACAAAAAAGGAATCGACCAAAAAATAGTTGTTTTTGACTTTGGTGGAGGTACGCATGACGTTTCCATTTTGGAATTGGGTGATGGTGTATTTGAAGTATTGTCAACCGATGGCGATACGCATTTGGGTGGTGATGACGTTGACCAAAAAATTATTGACTGGTTGGCTGCAGAGTTTAATGCTGAAGAAGGCATTGATTTGCGTAAAGATCCAATGGCTTTGCAACGTTTAAAAGAAGCGTCTGAAAAAGCGAAAATTGAATTGTCATCAGCTGCAACAACTGAAATTAACTTGCCTTATGTAACTGCCACTGCAAGCGGCCCAAAACATTTGGTTCGCAGTTTAACCAGAGCAAAATTTGAGCAATTGATCGATGATTTGATCAAAAGAACGATTGAGCCTTGTAAAACCGCGCTTAAAGGCGCTGGTTTAACAACCGGAGATATCAATGAAATTATCTTGGTTGGTGGTTCAACACGTATTCCTGCGGTTGTGGAAGCTGTGGAAAAATTCTTCGGAAAATCGCCTTCAAAAGGCGTGAATCCTGATGAGGTTGTTGCTATTGGAGCAGCAATTCAAGGAGGTGTTTTATCGGGTGACGTGAAAGATGTATTGTTGTTAGACGTTACGCCACTTTCATTGGGTATTGAAACCATGGGAAATGTAATGACCAAATTAATTGAAGCCAATACAACCATTCCAACTAAAAAATCACAAGTGTTTTCAACGGCAGCCGACAATCAGCCATCTGTGGAAATTCACGTGTTGCAAGGTGAACGCGCTATGGCGGCCGACAACAAAACAATTGGACGTTTCCATTTAGACGGCATTCCGCCTGCACAAAGAGGAACGCCTCAAATTGAAGTGACTTTTGATATTGATGCCAACGGTATTATTCACGTAACTGCCGGCGATAAAGCTACCGGTAAAACACGCGATATCAGAATTGAAGCTTCTTCTGGATTGACTGAAGATGAAATCAAAAAAATGAAAGCTGATGCGGAAGCAAATGCTGAAGTTGATAAAAAAGCCAAAGAAACTGCCGAAAAAATAAATGCAGCAGATTCTATGATTTTCCAAACAGAAAAACAATTAAAAGAGTTTGGCGAAAAATTATCGGCTGATAAAAAAGGACCAATCGAAGCGGCACTTGTTGACTTGAAAAAAGCTCATGAAACAAAGGATATTGCACAAATTGATGCTGCAATGGAAAAAATTAATGAAGCTTGGAAAGTAGCCAGCGAAGAAATGTACAAAGCAGAACAAGAAACACAAGGCCCTCCCGCCGGCGATGCAGGAAATGCACAACCAAAAAATGAAGGCGACCACGTGGAAGATGTTGACTTTGAAGAAGTTAAAGAAGAGTAATTTTTGCTAAAATAACTTGTAAAAGCCTCCAAAATTGGAGGCTTTTTTTATATCCGTCATTCTGAACTTGTTTCAGAATCTTTTGTCAGCAATTAAAAATTTTCTTTCAAATAATTTGAGATTTTTAAAACTCATTATAAATTGTAGCCAATGGAAAACATGATTATTCTGGGTAAAATATAGGTTTTTGAATCT
>JACUUQ010000278.1 GCA_014859175.1 Lutibacter sp.
ATCATTATAATCTTCGTCACCATTATCATCAGTATCTAAATCACCATTTTCATCTCCGTCAATTGGAACTTTTAAATTTAAATCCAAATCAATTTCCAAATCTCTTTCTATAATGTC
The DNA here is from genome assembly GCA_014859175.1 of Lutibacter sp. Lineage (GTDB taxonomy): Bacteria > Bacteroidota > Bacteroidia > Flavobacteriales > Flavobacteriaceae > Lutibacter. The sequence continues at coordinate 118 of JACUUQ010000278.1, forward strand.
TTCTTCCTCTTCCTCATAAAAATTTTCCATACTGTCAACCAGTTCATCGCTAATTTTGACGAGGTAAATAGTATCTTCTGTTGCAACTTCTACCGCTTCAACATATTGGCCTTTGTGATTGGTAAACCTAATAATGTCCCTAATGCCATAACCGTCGGGGAATTTCTCAACCAGCAGATTAAGAATTTCAGAAGTTAGCTTTTTATAATCTACGATTATTCTTTTCATAACAAATTGGTTATATATTAGACTTAAATAAATGGATTGGTATTTAATTATTTCTTTATATAATGCCAAATATAAAAAAATATCATTACCAAAAAATTATTTTAATGAATATTGAAAAGAAATCTATAAAAAACAAAAACCAAGATTAATCTTGGTTTTTGTTTTTTGCATTTTAAAGCATCATTAAGGTATTTAATTCCATTTCGGTCAAATGCCTCCAATGGCCCCGGGGTAAGTCTTTTTTGGTAAGTCCGGCGAAAATTACACGGTCTAATTTTACCACGTTGTAATCAAAATGTTCAAATATTCTGCGCACAATACGGTTTCTTCCAGAATGAATTTTTACGCCAACTTCTGTTTTTGGTTGATTTACAACATAAGAAATATCATCAACAACAACGCGTTTTTCATCCAACATAAAACCTTCAGAAATTTTGATTAAATCGCTGTTAGACAGTTTTTTATCTAATGATGCATGGTATATTTTTTGAATATTGCTTTTTGGATGCGTCAATTTTTTTGCCAATTCGCCATCATTCGTAAAGAGCAATAATCCGGTGGTATTTCTATCCAAGCGACCTACGGGATAAATACGTTCTTTAGCGGCGTTTGCAATCAATTCCATCACGGTTTTTCGCCCGCGCTCATCTTCCATTGTAGTGATATAATTCTTTGGCTTGTTAAGCAAAACATATCTTTTTTGCTCCTGATTTATTAAAGATCCATCAAAACGAACCTCATCACCCAACGTTACTATGTAGCCCATTTCAGTCACCAATTTACCGTTTACCGTGGCACTTCCTGCTTTTATATAAACATCGGCTTCCCTTCGAGAACAAACGCCCGCATTGGAAATGTATTTATTTAAACGGATGCCTTCAACGCCATCGTTCTGTTTAGCTTGTTTTGGTTTAGGTACAGGTTTTTCGTCTCCTGAAATTGGTCTTGCTTTTTTTGAAAACGGGCTCTCTCTTTTAAAAGCCGGTTTATCCCTAAAGTTGCCCGAAGGTCTCTTATTGGCATCAAACTTTTTAGGCTCAGACTTTCTGTCTGCAGTGGTTTGAGGTTTCTTTTTGGCGTCAAACTTTTTAGGTTCAGATTTTCTTTCGGCAGTGGTTTGAGGCTTTTTTAAACCTTGGTGTCGTCCTCCCGACGAGTTTTTACTTGAATTCATTTTTTTAATTTTTGGCAAAAATAATTTATATTCTTCTAATTATGAAGATTATAGTTTTTATTTTAAAAGAATTTTATTGATGATGACAGAGTAGTCTATTAAGGCCAAGCTAAATACGCCTGCAAGAAGCATTAATTTTAACACAAAATGCAGCAAGGTATAATTGTTTTTGCTTTTGCTGAACCATAAAAAAAGCACAAACAAAAACAGCACTGCGCCACTCACATAAAAATAGTACTTCATCCCGCCAATTTCTGGATATTTCAGCAAAAAGTAAATGGGATTTAAGGTTAAAATAACCAAGAGAGTGATCAAAATTTTAGTGAAATGTTCCCCATATTTTACAGCGATGGTTTGATAATTATGGATAAAATCGCCTTTTATGCCTTCCAAATCTTTGATTAATTCCCGTATCAATAAGATAAAAAACAGAAAAGCGGCGTGCGTAAAAATAATTTCCGAAAAGTTTTTATAATAAACGAAAACAGCAAAAAAAGGTAAAATGGCCAAAATTGCAGCTGAAAAAAGTCCGGTTAAAGGATGTTTTTTAAGTTTATGCGAATAAAACCAAATTAAAAAAATATAGACCGAAAAAAATAATGCCGCGCGCCACGATACCAAAAAAGCAAAAATGACCCCTAAAAAATTTAACACAAAGTAGATTTGCAATTTTGTTTTTTGCGTAACAATGGAATCTATGGTGGCTTTTACCGGCCTGTTAATTTTATCCGCCTCAAAATCGTAAAAATTATTGATGATATAACCCGAAGCAATGACACAAATTGATGAAAGCACTATAAAATAAAGGTTGATGTCGAGCAGCACGTGTCGCAACGTTTTTTCGGGAGAAAATATAAATATGGACGCAAGATATTGAGCAATAACAATTAGCGCAATGTTGTAGCCTCTGACAACCGAAAACAAACTCAGCAATTTAATGTAAAGCGGTGCGTTTTTTTTGCTGTTTTTTTTGGCTATTTCGAGTAAATCCATAGTAAAACGAGATCAAATTTTGTAATTAATCAGTATTTAAAGTTCGTTGAATTATAAATTATTCGTTGATTCTGCATTTAACTTAAAACCTATTAAAGTAGCAACCCATAACGTATCACAAATAACATTTAACTCAAGCACTGATCATTTAACAAACTTTATTTTTTATGATTATTTTGTTAAAATCGGCTTAATTCTAATAATTACAGTAATTTTTATCTAAATGTTTCGGGCGTTCCCCGCCGAAAAGGCGGGTCGGGCTTTTCGTTGCAATCTTTTTTAATT
>JACUUQ010000279.1 GCA_014859175.1 Lutibacter sp.
TGAAAGTTCAAAGCTAAAAGTTTAAAGCTGAAAGCTGAAAGTTAAAAGTTTAAAGTTCAAAGCTAAAAGTTTAAAGCTGAAAGTTAAAAGTTTAAAGCTGAAAGCTGAAAGTTAAAAGTTTAAAGCTGAAAGTTAAAAGTTTAAAGCTGAAAGACCGATCCCGATATTAGAACGAGAGGCTGTAAAACACTATTTCCCGGGTTGTTTATTTTAACACCCAAAATGACTAATCTAATTGCGTAACTTGCGAAAAAACTTTGCGAACTTAGCGGTTAAAAGACGTAATTAACTTGTTTATCATAAATGAAATTTTCCTCCGTGTAACTTTGTGATTCTTGGTGTAAACTTTGTGCAATACCATTTGCACAGAATCGCACATAGAAAAAAAAATAATGACTCACAAAGATGAATGGCCTGTTAAATTCAGATAAGAACCATTAATAAATAATTTATAGTTTTAAGAAAATTAGAGTGCGGAATTCAGGAGTAGCAAGCGCAAAGCTCATTTCTTATTTCAATCAAACTCCCTTTCCTTAGGAAAAGCCTGTCCCGTTTTTAGAACGGGAGGCTGGGGATAGGATTAAGAATACATTTGGTCCCTTAATTCCTTAATTTTTGGATCATCCAAATATTCATCAAATGATGAATAGCGATCGATAATTCCTTTTGGCGTAATTTCTATAATTCTGTTGGCAACGGTTTGCGCAAATTCGTGGTCATGGGTTGTAAATATGACTGTTTCTTTAAAGTTTTTTAAGGAGTTGTTAAAGGCTTGGATAGACTCTAAATCCAAATGGTTTGTTGGTTCATCCAACATCAATACATTTGCTCTCACCATCATCATTCTCGATAACATACATCTTACTTTTTCACCACCCGACAGCACGTTACATTGTTTTAAAGCTTCTTCGCCGCTAAAAATCATTTTACCCAAGAAACCTCTTAAATAAACTTCTTCTCTTTCTTCTTCGGTTTTGGCATATTGACGCAGCCAATCTACCAAATTAAGGTTTGGATTTGTAAAAAATTCCGAATTGTCCAAAGGCAAATACGATTGGCTTGTGGTTACGCCCCATTGAAATTTCCCTTCATCGGCTTTTTCGCTTCCGTATAAAATTTCATAAAAAGTGGTAACGGCTCTCGAATTTCTGGAAATCAAAGCCACTTTATCGCCTTTATTCAATATAAAGCTGATGTCTTTAAACAAAATGCCATCTTCGGCTGACTTTGACAAATGTTCTACATTTAATATTTGGTCGCCGGCTTCTCTTTCAAGTTCAAAAATAATGGCCGGATACCTTCTGCTTGACGGTTTTATTTCATCAACATTTAACTTTTCAATCATTTTTTTACGGCTCGTTGCTTGTTTTGATTTTGCAACGTTGGCAGAAAAACGACGGATAAATTCTTCCAGTTCTTTCTTTTTGTCTTCGGCTTTTTTACTTTGTTGCGCTCTTTGTCTGGCCGCCAATTGACTCGATTCATACCAAAAAGAGTAATTTCCCGAGTAATGGTTGATTTTTCCGAAATCTATATCTGAAATATGTGTACAAACAGCATCTAAAAAGTGACGGTCATGCGAAACCACAATCACGGTATTTTCGTAATTTGCCAAAAAGTTTTCCAACCAGCCAATGGTCTCAAAATCCAGGTCGTTTGTAGGCTCATCCATAATTAACACATCCGGATTGCCAAACAACGCCTGCGCCAATAAAATACGCAATTTTGTTTTCCCGTCTATATCACTCATTAAAGCGTAATGCAAATCTTCTTTAATTCCCAATGATGACAATAAAGTAGCTGCACCGCTTTCGGCGTTCCACCCGCCCATTTCTTCAAAATCAACACCCAATTCGCCTGCTTTAATACCGTCTTCTTCAGAAAAATCCTCTTTGGCATAAATGGCATCCAACTCTTTTTTAAGGTCGAATAATTTTTTATTTCCCATCATCACGGTATCCAACACCTGATATTCATCAAATGCAAAGTGATCTTGGGAAAGCACAGACATACGCTTGCCTTTATCCAAAATTACTTGTCCGGCCGTTGGGTCGATTTTGCCTGAAATTATTTTTAAAAATGTTGATTTTCCTGAACCATTGGCACCAATAATTCCGTAGCAGTTACCAACGGTAAACTTTGTGTTTACATCGTCGAATAAAATGCGTTTGCCGAATTGAACAGATAAATTTGATACTGAAAGCATTATAAATTAAGTTTTTAAAATTTTTGCAAAAGTAGTGAAATAGATTTAGAACTCATCTTGAATTTTTTGATTGAAGCGAAAAATAGGGATTTTTGTCTCCAGATATAGCCTTTTTTGTGCTGCATAGCATCAGCTACGGAGTAAGAAAAAGGTGAAATATGGGGCAAAAAGACCATTTTACAGCCAATTAGAAAAAGTCAAGAAGAGTTCTTGGAAAAAATACCAAACTAAAAGTTAATTTTTTGGTTTCAAATGATTTCCCGCTACATTGGTATATTTCTAATATATGCAGTAACTTATATCTGGTTATTTTGGGCGTTCCCCGCCAGCTGGCGGGTCGGGCTCATATCCCTAACCAATTACGATTGACGATTTTTGATTTACGATTTTTCAACTGGAGTGATTAAACGTTAGCTTTAAAAATTGCGAACTTTGCGTTTTTTCTTTGCGCTCGTTGCGGTTAAAAGCAAATTTCGATTGAATTTCTTTTATAATTTTTACTTGATTTTTATCATAGAATATGCACATTAATTTACGATTTTTCAACTGGAGTGATTAAACGTTAGCTTTAAAAATTGCGAACTT
>JACUUQ010000045.1 GCA_014859175.1 Lutibacter sp.
ATACACACAGAAATGATTAATGGCGAACAGCAGCTGTACCAATAAAAAATAAAATTTAAACAGATGAAAAAATTGACTTTATTGCTTATTTTATCTTGTTCGATACTTTTTGCGCAAGAACCGATAACCACAAAATTGGGAGATTTTAAAACCTTAAAAGTTTTTAATGGGTTGACTGTTGAATTGCAAAAATCCAATAATTCAAAAATTGAAATATCAGGATCCCAGGCAGAAAATGTTTCAGTAAAAAACGCTAACGGAACTTTAAAAATTACTTTAAAATTCCCTAAAAATTTTTCTGCCGAAAATATAAAAATTGTGCTTTATTATGATAGTGACATTGCTGTTTTAGACGCCAATGAAGGTGCTAAAATATTTTCAGATGAAACCATAAAACAACAACACTTGGAAGTAAAAACCCAGGAAGGCGCAAAAATTAAATTGGACATAGATACAAAATACCTGACCGTTAAAAGTGTTTCCGGCGGCATTATTTCACTTACCGGCGTTACAGAAAGCCAAACTATTGTAGCCACTACCGGCGGTATTTATAATGCGTATGATTTACACAGCAAACAAGCAACGGTTACTGCTGCTTCTGGGGCAAACGTTGAATTAAACGCATTAGAATTGTTAGATGCTAAAGTTCGTTTTGGAGGCTCAATATTTTATAAAGGAAAACCGGAAGTTTTAAAAACAAAGATTACTGTAGGCGGTACCATAAAAGATAAAAATTAAGCATGGTTTTGAATTAATTACTATCTTTGTAACGCAAAAATTTTAAAATTATGAATGCATTGTATATATTTTTAGGAATGGTTGGCCCTTGGCAATGGATTATTATTGGTTTGGCCATATTGTTATTGTTTGGCGGAAAAAAATTACCTGAGTTGATGAAAGGTCTTGGCGGCGGAATTAAAGAGTTTAAAAAAGCAACCAAAGACGACGCTGACGAAGACAAAAAAGAAGAAGAAAAAAAATAAATTGATACTTATATTAAATAAAAACCTGTGCATCGCACAGGTTTTTTTGTTAGGTAAGATGTTGTATTGTAGTTATTTTACTTTAATAATACTTTTCAATTTTTGCGATGAATATCTTTTTTCAAGGCTGTTTTTGCGGATTTAACTCAATTCATTTAAACCCAAATGATATTTTTAATACATTTTTTGATGTGTTTATCTAAGATCAATCTTTAAAGAAATAGCGTATTTACTGCCATTTTCTGAAAATAAATGCTAATTTTGTAAAATCAAATTGCCTTTTTTACAATTTTAACACAACATCAATAAAATTCTTCTTTAATTGGTGTAAGTGTTTTGCGTAAATTTGATAGTATTAAAGGATATTCATCTATTTTTAAAATATCCTCACTGGATTTTAAACAAGACATAACATTCGTATGGATAATTTTTGGCTGATTGTTTCATCAGCAATTATAGCGGTTATTGGGATCATTAGCATCCCTTTATTGCCTTCAAAAATAAAAGCTTTCAGTAATTTTCTTTTTGTGCTATTGGTGGCAATAACCACCTCAATCCCAGCTATAAATGCACTTATGGGAAACACAACGGATATTTTATTGCCCGGATCTGCATTTTTTGGTGAAATTCCCATTCGAATAGACGCCTTGTCGGCCTGGTTTATATTGATTATCAATTTAACCTGTATCAACGGTGCTTTTTATGGCATTGGTTATATGAAACCATACAAGGAACAAAAAGCAAATCTTTCCCTGCACTGGACGCTTTTTCTGATTTTTCAAACCTCGATGCTTTGGGTTTGTATGTTACAGCACAGTTTGGCATTTCTAATTGCGTGGGAAATCATGTCATTGTCATCAATGTTTTTGGTGATTTTTGAACACGAAAAAAGGGAAACTTTAAAAGCGGGAATCAATTATATGGTACAAATGCACATTGGCGTGGCATTTTTAACAGTTGCTTTTATAGGGGTATATTTTGCCCAAGGTTCATTTGATTTTTTGGCCATAAGCGACTATTTTTCAATAAATTACAATGCGTGGCTGTTTCTGTTATTTTTTATCGGATTTGGGATTAAAGCGGGTTTTATTCCTTTACACACCTGGCTTCCTCATGCGCATCCTGCAGCGCCTTCGCATGTTTCAGGCGTCATGTCGGGTGTGATTGTCAAATTGGGAATCTATGGAATTATTCGCATAGCGTTAATGCTTAAAACCGAATTGGCGCTTATTGGGGAATTGTTGCTGATTATTTCTATTCTTACTGGAGTCTTTGGAATTTTAAACGCCAGCGTTCACAGGGATTTTAAGAAAATGCTGGCTTATTGTACCGTTGAAAATATTGGAATTATCGGAGCAGGGATCGGACTTTTTTTGATTGGCGCCGGATTTAACAACACAACACTTATGGTTATTGGTCTTAGCGGAGCGTTGCTACACACGTTAAACCATTCCTTGTTTAAATCGTTGCTGTTTTTCGCTGTGGGTTCTGTTTATCAGCAAACGCATACGCGTGATATGGAAAAACTGGGCGGTTTGATTCACCAAATGCCACAAACCGCAGCGTTGTTTCTTATTGGTTCGATTGCCATTGGCGGGCTGCCGCCTTTAAATGGTTTTGTTTCCGAATTTTTAATTTATACTGGTTTTTTGAACGGCATCAACACCATCGGACTCACACATTCTACTGTAATGATTTTATCTCTGGCAAGTTTGGCTTTTATTGGCGGACTTTCATTGCTGACTTTTACCAAAACTTTTGGCACCATATTTTTAGGAAATCCGCGACATGAATTGCACAATCCGCCATCCGAAGTTTCTTTATGGATGCGTGCTCCGCAATATTTTATTGTTGCCATTATGTTGAGTATCGGATTGTTTCCGCAGTTTTATTTTTCCGTTACCCTGCAACTTATTCAATCGGTATTGCCGGTTTCCAGCCAAATAAATTCAGATGATTTTATGCCTATGGCAACACTTATGGGCAATGTCGGTTTATATTCCATGCTTTTTTTAGCACTGCTTATTGCCATTTATCTTTTGAGAAATTATTTTGTAAAACTTCAGCCCGCACAAAAGTCGGAAACCTGGGGTTGTGGCTATGTTGCGCCAAATTTACAGATGCAATACACGGGAAAATCATTTTCCAAAAGTTTGGGAAAACTAGTGGGTTTTGTGGTAGATGAAAAGAAAAAATATATTGAAATTGAAGCTGGAGAAATTTTTCCGCAAACAAGAAGTCACAACTCACATTTTGTTGATTTCTTTGAAAATTCAATTGTTGATAAAGTGACAAATCGGTTGCTTAAAGTTTTGAATTATTTTCAATTTATACAAAACGGAAAAGTTCAAATGTATGTAGTTTATGGAATATTTTTTATTCTGATGGTGTTTTTTGGAACCTTATTTAACCTAATTTGATGGCGTATATCCAAACATATATGGCAATATTGGTAGCATCTCTTTTGGTGATACCATTTCTAAAAGTAACTTGGAAGGGAATTATTACGCTTTCCGTGGTTATTTTGAATGCCATATTGAGCGGATATCTTGTGTTTCCTGCCTTATTGGGCGAAAAATTGGCGTATGTTTTTCAGGGATCATTAGTTACTGGAGAAATCCCTGTCAGAATTGACGCACTTTCTGCTTGGTTTATCTTGCTCATCAATTTCACTGTGGTAACCGGCGCTTTGTACGGCTTACATTATATGAAAGCCTACAAAAAACAGTCCTCAAACATCGCGTTACATTGTTTGGCGTTTCTCTTAATGCAAGCGTCTCTTACAGCCATTTGTGTGATTCAAAATTCTTTGGTGTTTTTGTTTGCCTGGGAAATTATGACAATTTCAAGTTTTGTGCTTGTCATTTTCGAATATTATAAACAGGATACGTTGAAGGCAGGAATTAATTTTCTGATTCAGTCACACGCAGGCGTTTTATTGTTGACGTTGGGTTTTATTTGGGTGTATTATCGCACGGGTTCTTATGATTTTAACGCAATAAGTCAATTTTCTGTAACCTACCCGCACATTGTGAGTTTGGGATTGTTTTTCTGTTTTTTCATAGGATTTGCCGTTAAAGCCGGATTTGTGCCTTTTCATACCTGGCTTCCGTATGCGCATCCTGCTTCGCCTTCACATATTTCAGGCGTGATGTCGGGCGTCATTATCAAAATTGGGATTTTCGGAATTTTAAGAATGCTGCAGCTTATTGAAACGGATTATATGGTGTTGGGCTATATTATTCTTGTTTTTTCAGTAATTTCAGGTATTTATGGCGTTATGCTGGCGATATTACAGCACAATTTAAAGAAACTTCTCGCTTACCACAGCATCGAAAATATTGGCATTATCGGAATTGGAATTGGCCTTGGAACTCTGGGTTTGGGACAACAAAGCAATACCTTAATTTTACTTGGGTTTGGCGGTGCGCTGCTTCACGTGCTCAACCATTCTTTGTTTAAATCCTTGCTTTTTTACAGTGCCGGAAATGTGTATCAAAGCACGCACACCATGAATATTGAACACTTTGGCGGTTTGGTGAAACAAATGCCGCATACAACCGTGTTGTTTCTGATTGCGGCTCTTGCTATTTGCGGACTTCCGCCTTTTAATGGTTTTGTATCCGAATTCCTTATTTATTCAGGTTTGTTTGATGGAATGGCGAGCAAAGAAATGCTAAATCTTATGGTATTGCTGTTTTCTGTTTTCGGAATGGTGCTTATTGGCGGACTTGCGTTGCTGTGTTTTACAAAAGCATTTGGCGCAATGTTTTTAGGAAACCCACGGCATCAATTTCATTCAGCACCTAAAGAATCTGGCACAGGAAAACTGGTGCCGATGTATATGGCCGCTTTATTTATTGTTGCCATAGGTTTGTTTCCGCAATTTTTCTTTAGGCTGATGAGCGAACCGCTCAAACTATATTCCAATAAAATAATTATTTCGGGAGCTATTTCATCAGCAGTTTCAATTGGTGAAACTATGCAAAATATTGGATTTGGTGCTGTTGGATTTATTGTTTTGGGATTGCTGATTTTCTTTATCCGAAGAAAGGTTACGGCGCAAAAACCGAAACCAATTTTAACAACTTGGGGTTGCGCTTATGTTGGCGAAACCGAAAAAATGCAATACACGGCAAGTTCCTTTACTCGCTCATACCGAAAATTGGTAGAGCCCATGTTGTCAATTAAAAAAAGGAAAATAGAGATTGAAGGAGTTTTCCCGGTATTTGGAAGGCATGAAACCCATCCGCAGGACAAAATTGAAGAATTTTTCATCGATAAACCTTGGAATTTGATGAAAGTTTTCTTCGGAAAATTCAGGTTTCTCCAAAATGGGAATCCGCAGTTTTATGTGCTTTACGGTGCTGTTTTTATCGCATTAATTATTGGTTTTCCTGTGATTATGGAAACCATAAAAAAAATAATTTATTTTTTAAACCAGATATAATATGATAAGTCTTGTATTGATAGTGCTCACGAGTTTGTTTTTTATGGGGATTGTGGTAAGAACCAAAAGCATCGCTTCAGGCAGAAAAGGTCCGGGATTGTTTCAGCCGATGAAAGACGTCATCCGTTTGTGGAAAAAAGGCGCGGTTTACAGCAAAACCACCAGCTTTATTTTTCAGATTGCGCCCAGTATTTATTTCGCGTCTATCATCATGGCCATTTTGGTGATTCCTTTTGGACAATACAAAGGCATTGTTTCTTTTGATGGTGATTTTGTGTTTTTTGCCTATGTGCTGGCCCTTGGAAAATTCTTCAGCATTATTGGCGCGTTGGATACCGGAAGCAGTTTTGAAGGAATGGGCGCAAGTCGGGAAGCCTTGTATTCTATGCTTGCAGAGCCTGCTTTCTTTATTTTGATGGGCTCTTTTGCGCTTTATACCGGCCATACATCATTTCACGAAATTTTTGTTTCGCTTCATTTTGGTTCTTATATTTCTTACGGACTTGGCACCTTGGCAACTTTTGTGCTGATGATGATTGCTATGATAGAAAATAGCCGTATGCCGGTTGATGACCCCAAAACCCATTTGGAATTAACAATGGTGCATGAAGTGATGATTTTAGACAACAGTGGTTTCGATTTGGGATTGATTTTGTATGGCACAAATTTGAAATTTGCGATGTACGGCGCACTAATCACCAACTTTTTTACCGGCTCGTTTTCAATAGGCGTTTCAATCCTTATATTTTTGGCGGTTCAATTCTTTTTTGCTGTCGCGGTTGGAATTTTAGAATCGTTTTCGGCACGTTATAGAATGGGAAATAATGCCCAATTTATTTTTACGCTTACCTCAATTTCCATATTGATTTTTTTTGGCGTATTGCTGATTATGGGAAAATTTGTGTGAAAAACTGGAAGTAGGAAGTTTGTTCATTTGCTAAATTAAGCTCCCTTTCCTTGGGAAAGGGTTGGGGATAGGATTAGAGTTAAAAAGTAAGTAAAAAGAAAAAATAGTTAAAGCATAAAAATTATATCAAATTGATTTAAATAACTAAAGAAATGACCAACGTATTATTAATTGTATTTGCCATGTCGCTCATCTATTTAAGCATTGCTAACCGACTGATGAGCTATGTTAAGATTCTTGCTTTTCAGGGTATATTGCTTTTTGGCGTGAGTTTTATTGAATTGGGGGAAATGAGTCCTCTAAATCTTGCATTTATTCTTTTTGAAACCATTGTTTTTAAAACCATTGCTGTGCCTTTATTTCTTAAATATGTGATACAGCGAAATGAAATCACCCGTGAAGCCGAACCTTTTGTGCCTCATTTTATTTCATTGATTGTGGTAACTACCATTGTGGTTGTCACTTTTTTACTGTCAAATACCATTGAAGACGAACAATTAAACAAGGTCTATTTTGTGGCAGCATTGTCGGCATTGTTCACAGGATTGTACATTATTGGCACCCGAAAAAAAATTCTTACGCATGTGATGGGATTTTTGGTGATTGAAAATGGTGTTTTTATTTTATCGCTCGCCGTTGGAAATGAAATGCCAATGCTTTTAAATACGGGAATTTTACTCGATTTATTCATTACGGTATTGCTGCTTGGAATTTTTGTAAACAAAATTGGTGATGTTTTAAAAGATGTAGACGTAGATCAATTAAGAAAACTAAAAGATTAATATGACCATACCATATCTCATTGGCGCAATTGCCATTGCAATCTCCTTGTTTTTTAACAGGAATAAAAAATTAAATTATATTTTGGTGGCTATTTTTCTGCTGCTTCAGTGGGCATTTGCCATTTATGAATACAACCACCAAAACATCGTTGAATTTGACTATTTTTTGCCTGATGCACTTGGAATTCTTTTGCTTGTTACCATCAGTATCATTGCGGTGCCGGCATTTTACCACAGTTATGTTTTCTTCACAAAAAATGAAGACAATCCAAGAAACAGGGCAATGTATTATGCTTCAATGGTGGTGTTAATTTTCGCATTAAGCTTGGCCTACTTGTCCAATCATATTGCGGTAACCTGGATTTTTGTTGAAATGACTACGCTTTCTGCTTCCGCATTGATTTATCATCGAAGAAATGTGCGTACTTTGGAAGGCACCTGGAAATACATTTTTGTTTGTTCCATCAGCATCACTTTTGTTTTTATCGGTATTTTATTTTTAAGTATTGCCGTTCAGGAAGTAGGAGATAATAATTTAACTTTCGCTTCCCTGCTGAATAGCGCTTCGGGATTGGATATTTTTTGGTTGCGATTGGCGTTTATCTTCATTTTTACCGGATACACTGCCAAAATAGGATTGGTGCCGATGTACACTGCCGGAATTGATGCAAAAGACAAAGCGCCTTCACCCGCCGGCGCCTTGTTATCCAGCGTTTTAATGAACGTTGGTTTTGTCGGAATTTTTCGCTTTTATGAAATTATTGCACAAACCACGCTTCATTCCTGGGCCAACAATATCATTATGATTTCCGCTGTGTTGTCCATATTTATCGCTACGGTTTATATGATTAAAGTGAAAAATATCAAAAGGATGTTCGCTTATTCGAGTATTGAACATATGGGCATTGTAATGCTTGGTATTGCCGCTGGAGGCATTGGTTATTACGCCGCCATACTTCATATCATATTGCATTCCTTTGTGAAATCAGGTTTATTTTTTCAGATGGGCCAAATTTACAGAACCTTCAACAGCAAAAGTATTTATGATGTTGGGAATTATTTTAAATACAACCTTACCGGCGCTATGGTGGTGCTTTTGGGATTTATCTCCGCAACGGCAATGCCGCCTTCCGGATTGTTTGTCAGTGAATTTTTGATTTTCCGCTCCTTGTTTGAAGCCCATTATCTGTTTATCCTAATTTTTGTTTTATTGTTGCTTACCATCATTATTTGGGCCTTCGGAAAAAATATATTCAAGCTGTTATTTACGCCTGCCGTGGGTTTTAAGGATGAAAATATTGAAAAAATAAAACCGTACGAATCCATTTCTCAATTCATTTTGTTCGGATTGGTGGTTTATCTCGGAATAAATCCGCCACATCAAATGGTTGATTTGATCAATGAAGCCGTTAAAAATTTACCGCTATAATTATGAAAAGTATTTCCATAAAAAATAATCAGCAAATCCCTTTTGATTCAATTCCGGTATTGGAATATGAACAATTTTTGGACTACAATACTTCGCTTTTGCATATTAAAGACAACCATTGCGTAAATTATTACGGCATTCCGCAAAAGGGTAAAATCAAACTTATTTGTTGTGTTGCGAATGATAAAGAAGGACTTATAAAGATTTCATCCGCAGAGGTTTCACCACAAACAACACTGGAATCTTTTAGTCAGCACCACCTCGCTTTTGAAAAATTTGAACGGGAAATATATGAAAATTTTGGTATTCATTTTATCAACCATCCTTGGTTAAAACCAGTTCGTTATCCCGTTAACCAATCAGATAAAAACAATACAATTTCAAACTATCCATTTTTTAAGATTGAAAGTGAAGAATTGCACGAGGTTGGTGTTGGGCCCATTCATGCAGGCATTATTGAACCGGGACATTTTCGATTTATCTGCAACGGCGAACAAATTCTTCATTTGGAAATTCAGTTAGGCTATCAGCATCGCGGCATTGAAAATTTATTTCTTCAGAAGAAAAAATTAATCGAACTGCACACATTGGCAGAAAATATTTCAGGTGATGCTGTTGTGGGTCACACCACGGCATTTGTGAATTTATGGGAAACTTTGTGTAATCAGGAAACCGATGCCGATTTAAATTTCGCGAGAACGCTAGCTTCAGAAATAGAGCGTGTCGCGATTCATACAGGCGATTTAAGCGGCATTTGCACCGATATAGGCTTCCAGTTGGGAAGCGCTGTTTTTGGACGGTTAAGAACGCCAATCATTAACTTTTTTCAGCAATGGTGTGGCAATCGTTTGGCAAAAAGTTTAATCCGTGCCGGCAAAACAAATTTTCCTTTTACTGCGGAATTGGGCGAAACCCTAAAAACAGTTTTAGACAACTTTGAGCCCGATTTTAATGAGATGTGTCTTGTAACTTTTGGAACTCCTACGGTTTTGGCAAGGTTTGAAAAAACAGGAATGGTGTCCAATGAAATTGGAAAAAGTATTGGTTTGGTTGGCATGGCAGCCCGAATGACTAACATAAATCGCGACATTAGAGCTTCCCATTCTTACAACAATTACGCAACTTTGGCGCATCAGCCCATATTAAAACACCACGGAGATGTTTATTCTCGCGCCCAAATAAGAAGAGAAGAAGTGAAACAATCCTTGGCTTATATCAGACAGTTAATTGCTTCCATTCCTTCAGAAAACTTGAACAGAAAATCGTTGCCGAAACCTAGCCCAAATGTATTTGCGCTTTCTTTAGTTGAAGGATGGCGTGGCGAAATTTGCCATTGTGCCATTACAAATGATACAGGCGATTTGCAGCATTATAAAATAAAAGATCCTTCGTTTCACAATTGGCTGGCTTTGGCATTGGCGGTTCGAAACAACGAAATTTCCGATTTCCCTATCAGCAATAAAAGTTTTGATATGTCTTATTCCGGACACGATTTATAAATTCAAGCAAAAACCGCAACCATGATTAACAATGTAAAAATACTCATTCACCAAGGAAAACAATACATCCCAGATGTTACGACAGTGGAAGTTCCTGGTGTTTTTAGAGGAAGACCAGTCATCAGCAACGAAAAAGTGGATGAAAAAGCGTTAGAAGAAATTTGTCCGACCAAAGCCATTTCCATAAATCCGGTAGCGATAGATTTGGGAAAATGCACTTTTTGCGGAGAATGCGCTGTTGCTTTTCCAAACAAAATAAAGTTCAATAAAGAATATAAAATTGCAACCAACAGCAGAGAGGATTTGGTGATCAAAGAAGGAGTTGACAATCCAATTGAACTCAATCCAGATTTGATCAGAAAAGAAATTAGTGACTATTTTAGCGGTTCGCTAAAATTGCGTCAGGTTTGTGCCGGCGGCGACGGAAGCTGCGAATTGGAATTGGGCGCCACCGGCAACGTAAACTTTGATATGGGCCGTTTTGGGATTGAATTTGTGCCTTCACCACGCCACGCCGACGGCATTGTAATCACAGGCCCAATCACAAAAAATATGGCGGCATCTTTGCAAATTTGTTATGATGCTGTGCCTGAACCAAAAATTATTATTCTCGCTGGAACCGATGCCATCAGCGGTGGAATTTTTGTTGACAGTCCGGCTATGGACAGAAGCTTTTTGGAAACTCACCAAGTTGATTTGTATGTTCCGGGAAATCCAATGCATCCTTTAACTTTTATCAACGGTGTTTTGGATTTGATTCGCAAGCGGAAAAAATAGCGGTTTTTATTTGTAAATACGTTTCAAAATAAACAAAAAAACCTACGCATTGCGCAGGTTTTTTTTGATTTTTAAAAATTTTATTTTTTAGGTTTTTTAGAATCAACTTCGTTGGAAGGTTCATTTATTTTATTTGCGGCAACCATAGCAGAAACCATATCATTTAACATATTACTGGCTGCATTTGGATTGTTAGGCAATAATATTAAATTAGATTTAGAGTCGGACCCAATGCTTTGTAAGGTGTCATAATGTTGTGTGACAATTATTAAAGCCGATGCTTCTTGGCTGCTAATTCCAGATTTATTTAAAACATCAACACTTTCTACTAAACCGCGTGCAATCTCCCTGCGTTGGTCGGCAATACCTCTTCCTTGTAAACGTTTGCTTTCCGCTTCAGCCTTTGCGCGTTCCACAATTAAAATTCTCTGGGCATCACCTTCGTGTTGCGCCGCAATTTTTTCGCGATCAGCCGCATTGATACGGTTCATGGCAATTTTTACTTTTTCATCAGGATCAATATCGGTAACCAATGCTTTAATAATGTCATAACCATAATCTAACATTGCTTGTTTTAAATCGCGTTGAATGGCTAAGGCAATTTCTTCTTTCTTTTCAAAAACATCGTCTAAAATCATTTTAGGAACTTCAGCCCTAACAACATCAAAAATAAAGGCTGTAATTTGTTCTTGTGGGTTTTGAAGTTTGTAAAAAGCATCATAAACGTGGTCTGGCCGAATTAAAAATTGAACAGATATTTTTAAATGCACAAAAACATCATCCTTAGTTTTTGTTTCCACAATCACGTCCAGTTGCGTAATACGCAAGCTTATGCGCCCGGAAACCTGGTCAATCAACGGAATTTTAAGTTGTAATCCGGCGCCTCTTATGCTTTGAAATTTACCAAAACGTTCAATAATGGCATTTGTTTGTTGTTTTACCGTAAATAAACCCGATAAAATAAGCAACAACACAATAAAAATGGCAATATACATTCCAATCATTTTAATTTTTTTTAATGGTTAAATAATGTTTTTTTAAAGATACAATGTTTTAAAATTAAATTTATGATATCTTTTATGTATTTATGAAAAAAACTTTAAATGTTAACGGTTTTGGTAGAAAAAATAAATTAGAATTATTTTAAATAACCAAATAGATGGTTTTAAAACACATCTCAGCAAGAAATTTGAGAAATTTTTATTTATTTTTAATGAATTAATTATAAGATATTTAAAATATGAAGCAAACTATCGGCTTTAAATTAAACGGTAAAAAAGTTACTGTTGCTATTAATGGAGATGAATCTTTGTTAACAGTTTTACGTGAATACTTAGATAACACCGGAACAAAATACAGTTGCGGACTTGGCCAATGCGGCGCCTGCACAGTGATACTTAACAATAAAACCGCACAGTCTTGTATGACCTATGTTGATCAATTTGAAAATGCTGATATTATTACCATTGAAGGATTGGCAAACAACAATGAACTACACCCAATTCAAGAGGCTTTTATTGCTCACGATGCGTTACAATGCGGTTTTTGTACGCCGGGTATGATTATGAATTCTTACGGGTTGTTACTTAAAAATCCAAATCCATCGCGTGAAGAAATTATTTCTGAAATGGATGTAAATTTATGCAGATGCGGTTCGTATAATAACATTGTTGATGCCATAGAGACAGCATCAGAAAAAATGTTTAAAAAGCTATAATTATGGAAGCGGAGAAAATAAATCAACTTTATTTTAGCGATGTAAATCAACCAATTAAGTACGACCGACGAAAATTCTTAAAGCAATTAGGCAAGGGAATTATTGTAATTTTTTCATTAAGTGAACTCTCGTTGCTTCAAGGTTGGAGCCAACCAACCAACGCACGTAACGAGGAAATAGATTTTAATGCTTATTTAAGAGTAAAAGAAGATGGAAGGGTTGATTGTTATACCGGAAAAATTGAAATGGGCCAAGGCATTATCACCTCATTGGCGCAAGCGCTGGCCGAGGAATTGGAAGTTTCCATAGATCAGGTAGATATGGTTATGGGAGATACCAAACTTTGTCCTTATGATGCCGGAACCTGGGGTTCTTTAACTACCCGTTTTGCCGATCCGGTTATACGCGCAGCTGCCGCTGAAGCGCGTGAAATATTGATTGAAATTGCTTCGGAAAAACTGGGTGAACCTGTCGAAAATTTAGAAGCTGTTAACGGAAGTGTTTATGTAAAAGGAAGTGCTTCCAGAAAAATAGATTATGCAGTATTAACCAAAGGAAAAAAGATTGTTAGAAGCCTCACCAAAAAGCCTGAAATTAAAAAAGCCAAAGATTTTAAAATAGTTGGCAAATCTGTAATAAGTACAGATGCCATGGCTAAAGTAACCGGTCGCGCTAAATATTCTGCAGATATTAAATTACCCGGAATGGTATATGCCTCCGTTGTTAGACCGGTAATATTTGGATCAAAAAAGATTGCTGTAGACGCAAGTGCCTTGAATAATTTTAACGGGGCTCAACTAATAGAAGACGGTGATTTAGTTGCCGTTATCCATTCAGAATCTGAAGTGGCAGCTAAAGCCGCACAAAGCATTAAAATTACTTGGGAGGCTCCCGAAAGTAAAGCAAATACAGAAACGATCTTTAACTATTTTGAAGATACCATTACGCAAAGCACTGTGTTTGAAGAAGGCGGAGATTTAGTAAGCGGAAAACAAAATTCAGAAAAAATTGTACAGGCAGATTATCATGATGGCTATAAAGCACATGCTGCTATTGAAACACATTGCGCAACTTGCTATTTTGAAAATGATAAATTAACTGTTTGGGCATCAACACAAACGCCTTTTGGAACGCAAAAAGAATTGGCCGACACCTTTAAGATGCCGCAGGAAGATGTTCATGTGAAACAAATATTTTTAGGCGGTGGTTTTGGGGGAAAAATTTACAATCTTCAGGCTGTTGAAGCTGCAAAAATTGCAAAAATTTCCGGAAAACCCGTGCAGCTGGCTTGGACCAGAAGAGAAGAGTTTATGTACGATAGGTTTAGGCCGGCAGCTTTGTTAAAAATTAGATCAGGAGTCGATAACCATGGTAAATTAAACTTATGGGAATTTGATATTTATTGTGCCGGGACACGCGGAACAAAATTATTTTACAACGCACCTAACAACCTTACAAGATTTTTTAACAAAAATGATATACATCCTTTTGGAACCGGTGCGTGGCGTGCTCCGGGAAACAATACAACCACTTTTGCACGCGAATCGCATATAGATGCAACAGCACATGCCATTGGTCAAGATCCTCTTGAATTTCGTCTCAATAATTTAAAAGATGAAAATATGATCGCTACTTTAAAATTGGCAGCGGATACTTTTGGCTACACTTCACCTAAAAAAGAGGGTCATGGTTATGGTATTGCCTTAGGTGAAGATGCCGGAACTTTAGTGGCCATTATTTCTGAAGTGCGTGTGGATAAATCTACCGGAGAAGTACATCCCGTAAAAATTGTTTGTGCTCAGGATATGGGACAAGTTGTGAATCCGCACGGAGCAACCGTTCAAACAGAAGGCGGTGTTACCATGGGACTTGGATATGCGCTTTATGAAGAAATTGAATTTGATGGCGGACTGGTAAAAACCAGAACTTTTGGTAATTATCCGTTTACCACATTTTCTAAAACACCAAAAATTACCTGCGTTTTTATGGATAAAATGAACGCTGCTCCGCAAGGTGGCGGTGAACCGGCAATTATTTGTGTGGGAGGCGCCATTGCAAATGCCGTTTTCGATGCTTGCGGTGCTAGAGTAAACCGCATGCCAATTACGCCGAAAAGGGTTCTTGCGGCTATGCCTTTGTAAAAATTTTAATTTAAAATTAGCAATTTAACTTAAGCCGTATGCATATAAGCTACGGCTTTTTTTATACGGTTAATCGTTTCTTTTTTGCCAATCATTTCGGCGATATCAAATAAATGCGGACCTTTTAATTCCCCAACCAAACTGAGCCTAAATGGCTGCATCACTTTTCCAAAACCTATTTCTTTGGCGGTAATCCATTCTTTGACGGCGGTTTCAAAATTTAGGGAAGTAAAATCTTCAACGGTTTCAAGAACGGAAATCAATTCTTGCATCAATTCGGCAGAATCTTCTTTCCATTGTTTTTTAGCTGCTTTTTCATCGTAGGCTACGGGAGTTTCAAAATAGAAACTGCTCAAATCCCAAAAATCCTTTACAAAAGTGGCGCGTTCCTTAATGGCGGAAACAACTTTTGTCACAAATTTCAACTCTTTTTTGATGCCTTTTTCTTCTAAAATCGGCATATAGAGCGCTGCCAGCTCCTCATCCGATTTTAGCAGCATATATTGCTGGTTGAACCAGTTTGTTTTATCCGGACTAAATTTAGCGCCACTTTTGCTCACACGTTCTATGGTAAATGCTTCGCAAAGTGCTGTCAAAGTAAAAATTTCCTGTTCCGTTCCCGGATTCCATCCTAAAAGCGCCAGCATATTGATAAAAGCATCGGCAAAATAACCGTCTTCTTTGTAACCGCGTGAAACTTCACCGGTTTCCTCATTTTTATATGCTAATGGGAATACAGGAAATCCCAGTTTATCGCCATCGCGTTTGCTTAATTTTCCTTTTCCGACCGGTTTTAAAATAAGCGGCAAATGCGCAAATTCAGGCGCTTTCCAGCCAAAAGCATCGTACAATGCAATATGAAGCGGCAATGAGGGCAGCCATTCCTCACCACGGATAACATGGGAAATTTCCATCAAATGGTCGTCCACAATATTTGCCAAATGGTAGGTTGGCATTCCGTCACTTTTAAACAAAATTTTATCGTCTAAAATGTCTTTTCTGAAGGAAACATCACCCCTGATCATATCAACAGTGTCAATGCTTGTTTCGGTTTCTTCTATAAGTGGTTCATGCATTTTAAAACGCACCACGTATTTGTCGCCATTGGCAATTCTTTTTGCAGCCTCTTCTTTGGACAATGAAATTGAATTGGTCAGTTTTGCCCTGTTGTGCCAGTTGTAAATAAAGGTTTTTCCTTTTTCTTCGTGGTCAATTCTGTGAAAATCAAGTTCTTCATTGGTGTCAAAAGCATAATACGCTTTTCCTTTTTCAATCAATGTTTCCGCATATTGTTTGTAAATATGTTTGCGTTCGGATTGGCGATAAGGTCCAAATTTTTCATTTTTTCCCGGCCCTTCATCAAAAGGAATATTGCACCAGTTTAAGGCGTCTATAATATATTGTTCGGCATTTGCAACGTAACGTGTTTGATCGGTATCTTCAATGCGTAAAATAAAAGTTCCCTTATGTTTTTTGGCAAATAAGTAGTTAAAAAGCGCGGTTCTAACACCGCCAATATGTAAAGGCCCGGTTGGGCTGGGAGCAAATCGCACACGAACTTGAGTCATTTTATCAACTGTTTTGAGATGCAAAGATAAATTTTACGCAGGAATAAGCGTATTTAATAACAAAAAAAGGTTGCTCGAAAGCAACCTTAAAATCAGCCCAAAAACGATTTTAAAAAATATTTAACATTAAACAATGCTAAATGAGCAGCGTGTGGGTATTAATAGACAATAATTTTCACTATTTTATTTTTATATAGTTTTCTATGCCTCTTTGTGTTTCCGAACCGGAAATCACCTTATTCAGAAGGAATAAGTTTAGGCAGAAGACCATAAATAGAATTAAACCAACTAAAATTAGCTGTTGATTTTTTGGATTCATATTTTTAAGTAAACTCATTTTTGTTAAAAATTTAATTCAAAAGTAATTTAAATAAGAGGTGTGAGAGCGGGGAATTACCCCTTAAATTTTTAAGGGGTATTTCCCCTTTTTTATAAAAAAGCAAAAGATTATCTTTAGCGATATTTTACTTAAAATTTTAATGGATGAAACGAACCACATCAAATTTTGATACACACAGAGATGATTTATGGCGACTGCATCTGTACCAATAAAAAATAAAAA